>NZ_JBHTJS010000032.1:0-86716 GCF_042676125.1 Oceanisphaera ostreae | reverse complement strand
CCCAACGCATATGCACAGCAACTTAATGCTGCTTAAACTGGTGTCTACTTTAGTCGGGCCATTCCATGTTTCTAACTTACAGCTTACGGCTGACCGCTTAAAGCTTTCTATTCCCACTTACTCACACCGGGATACCCGCCGCCGCTCAGCTCTTTGACGAAAGTAGAGGGTATTTGTTGGTCGGCGAGCAAGAATACTTGTTGCCGGGCCCGAGTGAGACCAACGTAAAATAAGCGACGTTCTTCAGCGTGGAGGAAGGTTTCGGCTTCAGGTAATAATATATCAAGCAAGGCGGTAGCGCTTTGCTCAGGCGGAAAACCGTATTTGCCACGGCTTAAGCCCAATATAATCACATGATCAGCTTCTTTGCCTTTAGCACCATGCAAGGTGTGCACGGCAATGTTTAAGCTAGGAAAACGCCGACGCCACGCAACAAGCTGAGCCTCATCGGGCAGGCTAAAGCGAAACCGCGCCAGTACATATACCGAAGCTTGTGGCTGCTCGGCGGCAACTTGCCCCAGCAGCCTGCTAATGGCATCTATTTGGCTGTTGCTGTCGACAGGCAGCACATGCACGCTGGGCGAATTACTGCGCAAATGAGTGGTTAACGTTTTAGGTAATTGCTCGGGATTGCGTTGCACAAAGCGGCTGGCCACTTGTTCAATTTGGTTATTAAAACGAAAGGTTTTATCTAACTTGGTGACGCGGCTAGCACCAAAATATTCGGCAAAGCGGGTGGTTAACGTCACATCCGCCCCGCTGAAGCGATAAATGGCTTGCCAATCATCACCGACACAAAACAGTGATAACTCGGGTACCGCGTCGCGCAGCGCCTGTAATAACGCGGCGCGCGGGGCCGATATATCTTGAAATTCGTCCACCAAAATATACCGCCAAGGTACGGTAAATCGCCCTTGACGAACCAGTTCGGTGGCCTGCTCTATCATGTCGTCAAAGTCAATATGGCCTTGTTCGGCCAAGGAATGCTGATAACGGTGTAATAGCGGCAGCACTAACGTTAGCTGCTCGGCAAGCTCTGAGGATAAGTCTGCAGGTTCGGGCTCACCATAGAGCTTAAGCGCCGTCACTATCGGCGCCCACTCCCGAGCCACACGGCGATAATCAGGCTGTGGCACCACCTGAAACCGATGTAACCGTAGCCAATTTTGTAAGCGAAGATTGTAATCTTCGTCCTCGCTACATAATTGCTCTAACCACTGAGCAAAAGCCTGAATGCGGGCGCTTTCTTGCTGTGCCAACGGGCTAAGCCTTGGAGTATGGCCATTAACTTTGGACAAAATCATTAAGCCCAACGCATGAAAGGTACTGGTTTTAACGGTGCGGGTAGTAGGCTGTTGCGCCAATCGTTCGGCCATTTCTGCCGCCGCTTCATTACCAAACGCCAGTAATAACAGATCTTCAGGATTGGCCTGTTGGGAGGCCACCAAAAACGCGGCGCGGGCGGTCATCACGCTGGTTTTACCACACCCAGCCCCCGCCAATACTAAATTATGATCTTCATCTACCACACAGGCCAAACGTTGGGCCGGTGTTAATGGGTGCGCCTCTAGCGAGTCAAATAAGTCACTAAAGTCGGCCAGCATTTGTTGGCAATAATCAGCACAGCATTGTTCACGCCAGGTGTCGTCGGCCGCCATTAATGTGGCCATTAAACCAAGGGCGGCCGCTTCGCGATCACTCAAGCCCATTGGCGGTGTGAGAGTAGCCCAGTTAATGGCCGCTTGCTGCAGCTCAAACTGACTGGCTTGAGTTAACAGTTGCTGTAATTGCTGCCAGCGTGATTGGCGTAAATAACCTTGTTCCAACACCTTTAAGCACGACTCAGCCAACGGCAAAATACGCGCAGCCTGAAAACGAAACCACGCCAGCGTAATTGCGTTATATAACGACTCAGCCACCACTTTTGGCAGCCAGCCCAGCTCAATATCACCTTGGGTACAATATAAATGCAGCCGATATAGCCGCCGTCCTTGGGCAAGCTTAGGCGGCGCACTTAACTCATGCCAGCTCACGCTGTGGCGCTCACGCTTAAGGTGCAGCACTACGCCATGGTCGGTGAGTTCACTGGCTAAAAAAGGGTGGTTAAACCAAGGCGCCATCCAGTGCGCCCGAAATATTTGCATAGTACCCTTTAATGTTTTGTTGAGAAAGCAACGGGTTAGGTCTTGTATTTTGCTTACTACACACGGCTTGAACCCAAGCACCAGAACCGGCGTTTACATACCGACTACAGGGTAGGCTTCGTGCATCAGATCCGGCGTTGCCGGATATTAGCAGCTAAAGCAGCTACTACATTCGTGCTGTATACAAACAACGTCGCTGCCTGCATATTGCACGGATGTAGGCACTGCTTTAGCTGTGCAATGTGGCGTAGCCACATCCCAACTCCGATGTTTCATATATCGCCCATACCCCATTAAATATAAATCCATTCACCGTACGGAGTTGGCAGGGCAGATATCGCAAAGCATTAGCTTTGCTGCATAATAACCTGCTGCGCAGGTTTTAGCAGCTAAAGCAGCTACTACATTCGTGCCGTATGCAAACAGCGACGCTATTACCAGCATATCGACGCTTTTTTTAAACCAGCGTGTTGATCACTTCGCCTAAAATCATGTGGGTGCGCACGGTTTTAATATGGGGCGTATGTTCAATAAGATGGCGAATAGCGTCTAATCGCGCCATAGATGCGGCTTCTACATACACTAACATGTCGGTTTCGCCGCTAATGGTATAGCACAGTTTAATTTCGGGTACGCCACGCAATGACTCAGCATACTGCTCGCACTGGCGTACGTGATAACAAAGCGCAAAATAAGCGCGCACCAACGCTGGCTCTTTACCCACTCGAGCATGATAGCCTTGAATAATACCCCGCTCTTCTAAGCTTTTAATGCGCTCTGACACCGCCGAGCGCGATAAGTTAACCTCGCGCGCTATGCTTGCCACTGCCATGCGCGCGTTAGCTACCAATAAGGTCAATATTTGTTGGTCAAACTTATCCACTGCATCCCCTTTTCGCCCCTACCCGCTAAACGTCGGCCTAATACGACGTTTAGCGCTGTACAAGCACCACTGTGACACGCCTATTTCTCTTTATAGGGCGCTAATATATCAGAATTAAACGGCACCGAGCGCCGAGCTAAAAACTTAAATACAGCACCACTTTTATAGCAGCTTGCTTTAGCTGACTGATAGCGCGAAGCAGCATTTTAAACACAAACACCGCGCAGCGTAGCGCGTGCATAGGGAATTAAAACTGCATGGGGCGTTTACATAAACAGCTGGGATTGGGTTATGGCACCGCCATGATGGCGACCTCGTTACTGGGCAGCGGTATCTTTGTGGTGCCGGCGGTGGCTGCAAGCTTAGCGGGGAGCGACTCGTTATGGGCCTGGCTGTTGCTAATGATATTAGTGCTCCCCATCGCGTTTACCTTCGCCCGTCTAGGCCGGTCCTTCCCTCATGCTGGCGGTGCGCCGCACCTTATTGGTCGCGCATTAGGGGCAAACATGGAAAAGTTATCGGCATTTCTATTTTTAGCCGTGCTGCCCGTCGGCCTACCCGCCATGCTCACTCTGACCACCGGCTTTTGGCATGCCTTATTTAACTTTAATGTCACCGGCGACTTATTAATACAGCTGGGCACCTTAGGTTTGGTGATGCTGCTGGGTACCCGCAACAGCGGAGCCTCGGGGTTAATTCAGCTGATCATCGCACTGGCCATTATTGGCTTGTTGAGTGCCGTATGGTTAAGCGGCAACTTAGTCAGCACCGGTTTAAGCGCCTTTCCGGCGATGCAAAACGTACAATGGACTGCCCTGCCTGCCACCTTGGCCGTAATGTTTTGGTGCTTTGTGGGGTTAGAGGCTTTTACTCATATGGGAGAGGAATTTAAACGCCCCGAGCGAGATTATCCACTCGCCCTATTATTGGGCGTATTACTGGCGGGCCTTATCTATTTAGCCTATGCGGTAGCGGTTGTTAAATTTGGCGTGTTTGGTAATGAAGTCACCAACACCACCTCGTTTCCGACATTAATGGCCACCTTTTTTGGCGAACCTGGTCGCTGGGCCGCCGCCATCGTCGGCTATTTAACCTGCTTTGCCGGTCTAAATTTATATGTTCAGGGTTTTTCTCGCCTGCTGTGGAGCATGGCTGATGAAGGTAAACTCCCCGCCTCATTAGCCAAACTTAATCGCAAAGGCGTGCCATTTCGCGCCCTAATATGGGTAGTCACCGCCAGTGCACTGTGCGTATTAGTCGCATGGTTGTTTCAGCTGCCTCTTGAAGCCTTAATGCGCTACGCCAACGGCAACTTTATTTTGGTGTATCTACTCGCCATGGTCGCCGGCGTAAAACTGCTAAGCGGCAGCCACCGTTGGCTAGCCTCTCTTGCCAGCCTGTTATGTTTAGGGGTGTTTGTGTCATTAGGGATAGAAGCCGGTTACGCCTTGGTACTCGGTGCAGCCTTTATTAGCTGGGGCTGGTGGCGCAAACGACAAACCGCCAAACGAGTCCAGCCGCTTTCTGATGTGTCGGGTAATCGACAGCAGGTAACCATCTCAAACGAAACTGGTTCATAGTGATGGATCGACTTGAGTGAATAAAGACTGTGAGGGGATTAGACGAGGATTGCTCAGCGGCTCGGTGAAGTTGGGCCTTTTACTAAAGGATGAGCCTGGCCACTGCAGCTTATACCAATCACACTAAACAAATGGTCTGATTTTATTTCATGTAAAGGTCGAACAAAGGTATCTACGCCACGGAGCCGCCTGAGGGTAGGGTTAGCAGACAACTCGGTGCTTAACGAGAGGTAACAGTTTTATCCGTGAAAACAAAACCAAAGACAGTCAGAGGGTGCCTGGCCTTCGCCATATTCCGGTACTCCTGGGTGACGGCGCGTGCATCTTGCTGATTGATCACAGCCGTAGGGGTTATTGGTGCTGTATATAAATATTGGCGCCGACCTTGACTGCCGAACATCAGCTACAAAAAAAGCCGCAACGGCGGCTTTTTGATTAAACATTAGCAATTAAGCATTGCGTTAGCCAAGGTGCTTGGCATGAAAGCGCAGGTGGTCTTCTATGAAGCTGGCGATGAAGTAGTAGCTGTGATCGTAGCCTGCCTGCATGCGCAGGGTTAAATCTGCATTCGCCTGCTTGGCCGCTTGTACTAACGCTTGCGGCTTTAGCTGTTCGTGCAAAAAGTTATCCGCTTCGCCTTGGTCGACTAATATTGGCAGCGTACAACCTTTACTCACCAATAGTAGGCTGGCATCGTAATGCGCCCACATTTGGCGGTTATCGCCTAAATAGGCACCCAGTGCTTTATGGCCCCACGGGCAGTCGCTCGGGTTACTAATAGGTGAAAACGCCGACACAGACACAAAGCGCTCAGGGTTACGCAGTGCTAGTACTAATGCACCATGGCCGCCCATAGAGTGACCACTAATGGCGCGCTTGCCAGACAGCGGTAACTCGGCTTCTACTAACGCTGGGAGTTCACTTAGCACATAGTCATACATGTGATAGTGTTTATTCCACGGGGCTTGAGTGGCATTAACATAAAACCCTGCGCCTAAACCTAAGTCGTAAGCGCCATTTTCATCGTCGGCTACGCCTTCGCCTCGGGGGCTGGTATCAGGAATAATCAGCGCCAGCCCTAATTCAGCCGCCACACGCTGGGCGCCCGCTTTGCTAGCGAAGTTTTCGTCGCTACAGGTTAAACCCGACAGCCAATACACTGCCGGCACCGGACCCTGCTCTGCCTGCGGCGGTAAAAATACCGAAAACTGCATGCTGCAATTAAGCACACTAGAATCATGCTGATAGCGTATTTGACGACCACCAAAACAGGCTTGTTCTTGTACAACGTGCATGGAAGCTCCTTAAAAGACAGCTGTAAGCGGTAAGCTTTCAGCTGTCAGGCAGACCAAACCGATCATAGAACGGCCAACCGTTACTCGGATTTATCTTTAGCTTATCGCTTACGGCTGACAGCTTACGGCTTTGTTTAGATTATTTATCGAAGTGGATCACGGTGCGGATCGATTTACCTTCATGCATTAGGTCGAAGGCTTTGTTGATATCTTCTAGGCCCATGGTGTGGGTAATAAAGGTATCTAGCTCGAATTCGCCGTTCATGTACTGATCTACGATACCCGGCAATTGTGAACGACCTTTTACGCCACCAAAAGCAGAACCTTTCCATACGCGACCGGTCACTAACTGGAACGGACGCGTAGAAATTTCTTGGCCGGCACCGGCTACACCAATAATGACCGACTCGCCCCAGCCTTTGTGGCAGGCTTCAAGTGCTGAGCGCATCACTTTAACGTTGCCGATACACTCAAACGAAAAATCGACGCCGCCGTCTGTCATCTCAACGATCACTTCTTGAATTGGCTTATCAAAATCGTTGGGATTAAGGCAGTCGGTCGCACCCAATTGCTTGGCGACTTCAAACTTATCTTCGTTGATGTCGATGGCAATAATACGGCTGGCTTTGGCCATTACCGCACCAATGATCACCGCTAAACCAATACCGCCTAAACCAAATACCGCTACCGTATCGCCTTCTTGCACATTGGCGGTGTGTTTAACGGCGCCTAAACCAGTAGTCACGCCACAGCCGAGCAAACAGACTTTTTCTAACGGCGCTTCTTTATTGATTTTAGCCAACGAGATTTCTGGTACTACGGTGCGTTCAGCAAAGGTGGAGCAACCCATGTAATGGAAGATAGGTTTGCCGTCTTTAAAGAAGCGCGTGGTGCCATCTGGCATTAAGCCTTGGCCTTGAGTGGCGCGCACTGCTTGGCACAAGTTGGTTTTGCCAGACGTACAATACTTACACACGCCACATTCGGCGGTGTAGAGCGGAATAACATGGTCGCCCACTTCAAGCGTGGTCACGCCCTCGCCTATCGCTTCAACAATACCACCGCCTTCGTGGCCTAGAATGGCCGGAAAGATACCCTCAGGATCGTCACCAGACAGGGTAAAAGCATCGGTATGGCACACGCCGGTAGCCACGATGCGCACTAGCACTTCGCCTTTTTGCGGCGGCATGAGATCGACTTCTTCAATAGAAAGCGGCTTGCCTGCTTCCCAAGCAACGGCGGCACGAGTTTTGATCATTTCCATGGGTTTACTCCTGTTGATAAGTGATGGTGCTTCGCACAATGTTGAATTGTTAATATTTAATTTTGAATGAAGAACAAAAAGTTACAGCATTAAACATTAACAGCAAGCGCAAGGCTTGTATTGTTGTCATTGTATTACATGGCAAAAAAGTAACAACGGCTAAAAATGGAAATGATTTTTACCACGGGGTAATAATGGAAAGCGCCATTACACAACTGTCACGCTACCAATATATTGCACGAATGTAGTAGCTGCTTTAGCTGCTAAATCCTGCGTAGCAGGAGCTGATGCACGCAATCCACCCCGAGCAGTGAATGGTTTTGAAATAATACAGCGGTATATGAAAAATCGGTGTTGGGATGTGGCTGCGCCACATTGCGCAGCTGAAGCAGCGCCTACATCCGTGCTGTATGTTAGTAACAGTGGCACCTATGTTTACATGCTGCACGAATGTAGTAGCTGCTTTAGCTGCTAAATCCTGCGTAGCAGGATCTGATACACGCAATCCACCCCGAGCGGTGAATGGTTTTGAAATAATACCGCGGCATATGAAAAGTCGGTGTTGGGATGTGGCTGCACCACATTGCGCAGCTGAAGCTGCGCCTACATCCTGCGTAGCTGAAGCTGCGCCTACATCCTGCGTAGCAGGATCTGGTGCACGATGGAGTTTGGCCTACACTTTGAATTTGTGGTGGGGGTTATATGCCATATCAAAGCGCTCTGGCGGGGAGAACCTCTCTATCAGGGCAGATTTATCATGTAACTGTGTGTACTTATCGGCGTCAGCCGGTGTTTGCTTGCTGGAAATCAGGTCGCATCTTGGTCCACATCTTAAAAGACCTACAGCAACAGCAAGTGGCAAGTTCACTGGCTTGGGTGATAATGCCGGATCATTTGCACTGGTTAATGCAGTTAGGTGACAGTCATTCTTTAGGCGATGCTCTTCAATTATGCAAAGGACGGTCTGCCAAAGCCATTAATCAACATTTAGGCCGTCAAGGCAACCTATGGCAAAGAGGTGTGATCGACAGAGCTATTCGTAGAGAAGAAGATCTCGTGCAGGTGGCCCGTTATATAGTGGCTAATCCATTACGGGCAGGGTTAGTGAATAAGTTGGGAGATTACCCGCTGTGGGATGCAATGTGGTTGTAGATTAATCCCGCGCAGTTACCAATATACTGCACGAATGTAGTAGCTGCTTTAGCTGCTAAATCCTACGTAGCAGGATCTGAGGCGCGCAATCCCCCCCGAGCGGTAAATGGTTTTGTAATAATACAGCGGTATATGAAAAATCGGTGTTGGGATGTGGCTGCGCCACATTGCGCAGCTGAAGCAGCGCCTACAAGTATTACCAAGGTGCAAAAAAGCCGCGAGGTTCGCGGCTTTCTTTTTTAGCTTGGTGCTCGGCGCTGTCAGCTTTTACATTTGTGACTGTAAGTAGTTCTGCAGGCCGATTTTGTCGATTAAGCCCACTTGTTGTTCTAACCAGTGAGTGTGGTCGTTTTCGGTGTCGGATAGCAGTACTTGTAGCATGTCGCGAGATTGGTAGTCACGCTCTTGCTCACACAGGGCCATAACATTGCGCAGATCATCAATCACTTTAAGCTCTAAATTGAGATCACTTTGCAGCATGGCAGGCACGTCTTTACCGATATTAAGCGGCGCACGGGCGACCATGTCTGGGGTGCCACCCAAGAACAAGATGCGCTGAATGATTAAAGATGCGTGGCCTTTTTCGTCATCAAATTCGTGGTCAATGCGCTCGAACAGTTTTTGAAATCCCCAATCTTCATACATGCGAGAGTGGATAAAATACTGGTCCATTGAGCTAAGCTCGCCGGCAAGCAGATCGTTTAATGCAGCTATTACCTTGGCGCTACCTTTCATGTTTGGCTCCCCTTACATTTTCGACTGTTGATAGTTCTCGAGACCTAACACACTGATCAGGTCTAGCTGGCAGTCTATCCAGTCGAGATGGGCTTCTTCGTATTCTTCAATTTCGCACAACAGTTTGCGCGATACATATTCTTGCACCGACTCGCAATAGGCGATGGCGTCTTTTAATACTTGTAGCTGCTCTTCTACTTGCAGCTTGTCGCATTGCAGCATTTCTTGGGTGTTTTCACCAATGCGCAGACGATTAAGGTGCTGCAGGTTAGGCAACCCTTCTAGAAACAAAACGCGCTCGATAAGTTTATCAGCTTGTTTCATGTCTTTAATGGATTTTTTGTATTCACGCTCATCTAACTGGCTAAAGCCCCAGTTTTTAAACATACGAGCATGCAAAAAGTACTGATTGATGGAGGTGAGCTCTATGCTCAGCACCTGGTTTAGGTACTCAATGACCTTTTTATCGCCGTTCATAAATTTCCCCCTCGGAATAATGGAGTAAGCATAGTCGCTATTTAGGTTTTTTACAAACCAAAAACAAAGATAAGTTATTGATTTAACTTGAATAACGTAGTCGCAATGAGAATGAATTGAATTAGCAAAACCAGCGGTAAGCGTAATGTTGAATGTTTAATAAAGTTCAGAACCAGTGCCGCTGCCAACATATTGCACGAATGTAGGCACCCGCTTTAGCCGTGCAAACCTGCGCAGCAGGTTCTTATGCACGGGTTCATCCCGTGAGAATGGCTAGGTTTGTAGATTTGAGAAAATACGGTGTTACGGTAAATATCGGAGCAAAGATGCCGCTCCGCGCCATTGCACAGCTAAAGCAGTGCCTACATTCGTGCTATATGCAAAAAGCCGTGAGTTGGAATTTCTCGCGGCTTTTCATTAAAAATTAAGCATTACGCTTGGTGCTCAGCGCTGAAATTTACTTAATCCAAATAGGATTTGAGTAGGCTTTGTTGCCTTGTTGGTCTTCTACTACCCACTGCATCCAAGTGCGGTTAGGAGGAACGGGCACGCCCGTTCTAAACCATTTAGCGCCGTTGATTTTCCAACCGGCTACTTGTTTGCCGTCTAGCCATACTTCGGCTTTAGCGAGGCCTATCTCGGAGCGAAATTCGACTTCGGTTTTGTTATAAGGAGTAGCTTCACCGCCGAAGTTGGTGGTGATGGGATACACCTCGGGGCCGAAGCTGACGAAGCTGTGGCCTTTAGCGGCTGCGCTGGCAAAATCTGCAGTAATGCGTCCTTTGGGAGTATAAGCGTATATTTTTCCGCTGTTATGCTTGGCATTTTTTAGCTTAGGGCCGGCGTTTAAGTATACACGCTCGCCTCGGCTCCAACGTTGGCGCATCACAGACAAATAGGTTTCGAAGGTGCCACTAGTCGATTTTAGATCAAATAAACCGAGCTCTGCTTTAGGGCTGGCAGTGGTGTACATTTCGGTATCGGAACGCAGGCTACCCAGTGAACCGGCGCTAAGCCACACGCTAAATTCGTTATTGCTACCAGAATAGCTGCGACGTAAATCGTCGGTTTCATGTAATTCACTTAGATCATACTGCAACTGACCCGAGGTCCAGTGGCTGTGTACCATGCGCGTCATGTCGTTATAGCTGGCTACGTCTTTATTGATGGGCTGATTACGCTCTAGTCGATAACCGGCAAACGAGCTGCCTGTTATGGGATCGAGTACCTTGGTGGTGAGCTTGATGCCGGGGTAGTCTTTGCTGACTTCATAGCGGCTTAGCAGCCGATGGCCATTCCAGCTGCGGGTGACTTCAATTTCTAATTCGTTATCGGTTTGCTTAATAATCTCGGTTTTTTCAAAAGTGGCTTTCCCTTCACCGGGGATAAAATCAACCGATTTAACGAGATCTTTGCTGAATACGCCGTCTTCCAACATGGCAAGGTCAACTAGCTCACCTTGAGCGAGGGCAAAGGCAAAATACGGAGTGATAACGGTGATGTCGTTAGCACCTTTAGCGTTGCCGCCCGCTATGGTGGTTGGGCCATGCGCCACTTCTATTTTGGTAGGCAGATGTGCGGTATTAGATGAGCAAGCAGTTAACACCATAGCGGCCAATAGTGTTAGGCCCGTTTTATAAAAGCGCATGTTAAAAAACCTTGAGTGGAAGAACATCGTTAAGGTAAGAATATTGACAGGTATTGACTAAAACTCAAGCGCCCCGCGCTAAACATCAAACGCCGAGTTAACCCAACAAATGGCGCTTATCTTAAGCTTAGTATTGTTATATACCTTTGCTCGCTTGAGATTACATATCGTTTGAGTGCGTCGAAGTTAGGCGCTGGGATCAGTTTTTATCTAAGTTTAGCCCTGCCCATTCCACATGGTGCTTCGCGCGCATTAAAGTTGTTCGGCGGTGAATCGTCGATTAGGGATAATACATTGATGAGCGAGTAAGCTGAGAAGTTAGTGTGTAAGAAAACGCCCTTGGGCTAGTTCGCGTTCACGTTGGCATTCGGCTAGGTAGATGGCCGCCATAATGGCGCTATGTACGTGATAATCATCGGTCACTTTAGAGACCATTAACTCTAAGGTTCTTTCATTTTTGGCCATGCGAAATTTACGCAACCAATACAGCTTGTCGATTAGGTCGCTATTAAGGGGCTGTTTGTCGGTCATCAAAGGCTATAAATCCAATTAGGTAATTTAAAAAGGAGCCTGTGGGCTCCTTAAATCTTAGCGGCTTCTGGGAACAAAGCCAATTACATCATATACGCTTTTCAGGGTTTGCGCAGCTTTGTGCCGGGCCTTATCGGCACCTCGCGTGAGGATTTTTGCAAGCTCTGCTTCGTCGGCACGCAATTCATGAAAACGGGTTTGAATGGGCTCGAGCATGCTCAATACAGCCTCGGCAGTGTCCGCTTTAAGGTGGCCATACATTTTGCCTTCAAAGTGCTGTTCTAGCTCTTTAATGCTGCGACCACTGGCACCAGACATTAAGGTTAACAGGTTTGATACGCCTGGCTTGTTTTCAACATCAAAGCGCACTACGGGCGGATCTTCTGAGTCGGTAACGGCACGTTTTAGCTTTTTGCTGATCACTTTCGGGTCTTCTAGCAAACCGATAAAGTTATTCACGTTCTCGTCTGATTTAGACATCTTTTTAGTCGGCTCTTGCAAGCTCATGATGCGCGCGCCGTCTGTTGGAATAAACGGTTCAGGCACGGTGAACACCTCGCCGTATAGCTGGTTAAAGCGATGAGCGACGTCCCGTGATAATTCCAGATGCTGTTTTTGATCATTGCCTACCGGTACTTGGCTAGTTTGATACAGCAAGATGTCGGCAGCCATTAATGCGGGGTAGGTAAATAGACCCGCGTTGATGTTTTCGGCGTAGCGGCTAGATTTATCTTTAAACTGGGTCATGCGTGACAGTTCGCCAAACTGGGTATAGCAGTTTAATACCCAAGATAGCTCGGCATGCTCTGGCACATGAGACTGCAGAAAAATGGTGCTTTGTTCAGGATCCAATCCAATGGCCATGTATAGCGCGGCGGCGTCTAAGCAGGCTGCGCGCAGGGCTTTGGGGTCTTGACGCACAGTAATAGCGTGCATGTCTACGATGCAGTATAGGCAGTCGTAGTCTTGCTGCATTTTAACCCATTGACGTAGCGCGCCCATGTAGTTGCCGATAGTGAGCTGCCCGGAAGGTTGGGCGCCACTGAATACGATGGGTTTAGCCGATGCGTTGGCCTGTTGTTCAACCATTAGGATGTTCCTTGTGTGTATTTTTAATGTTCGGTTTTAATTAAGCAGGTTTTCGCGGCTAAAGCAGCGACTACATTCGTGCAGTATGTGAACGCAGTGTTGTTGTGCCAAATTGCACGGATGTAAGCACTGCTGTAGCTGTGCAATGTGGCGTAGCCACATCTCAACACCGATATTTCAGATACCGCCTTATTTCATCGAGCCCAAACACCCATTCACCGAAAAGGGTTAGAATTTGTATTTGTGCACCAGCTCCTGCTGCGCAGGATTTAGCAGCTAAAGCAGCTACTACATTCGTGCCGTATGTTGGCAGCGGCACTGCTTTAGCTGTTCAATGTGGCCTCAGTAGCTCAACCAAGCCTGCAATGTTGTTCATCACCCAGTTGGGTTGGCTATCGGCAATATCTTTGCCGTAGTTATAACCATAGGTTAGGCCCACAACCGCCATGCCCGCAGCTTTAGCAGCTAATACGTCATTTTCGGAGTCGCCGACCATCATGCTCTGTGCCGGCGCAATGTTAAGCGTGTGGCACACATGCAGTAATGGCGCTGGATCGGGCTTTTTTTGCGCTAGACTATCTCCACCTAACGCGAGCGAAAAGTATTGATCTAGGCCAGTGGCGGCCAACACTTTGGGTACGAAACGATAAGGCTTATTGGTCACCAGCGCTAAGGTTTTTCCGGCCTGTTTGAGCTGGCTCAGGGTGTCGATAACGCCCGGATATAACACCACCTCTTGGCTGGCAACGCTTTCGTAGGCGGCATCAAATAACGCGCGTGCAGTGTGTTGCAGGGCTGCACTGGGGCTGTGGCCTAGCGCATGGGTCAGCGCACGTTGCACTAGCATGTCGGCCCCGTTACCTACCCAGTGCCGTACGTGTTGCTCTGCTACCGGCGCATGGCCCGACTCTATTAGCATCTGATTAACGGCTTGCCAAAGTTGCAGCACGCTATCGATGAGGGTGCCATCTAAATCAAATTGAATAAGCTTAATGTCGCTTACATCACCGCTATACATTGGCTTTAGCCAATTCACTGCGCATTTGGTCGATCACGGCTTTATAGTCTGGTTGATTGAAAATGGCCGATCCTGCGACAAACATATCGGCACCCGCCTCGGCAATGGCACGAATATTCTCCACCTTAACGCCGCCGTCGATTTCTAGACGAATGTTGCGACCACTGTTGTTGATACGCAGGCGAGCTTCGCGCAATTTATCAAGCGTGTTGTCGATAAAGGACTGGCCGCCAAAACCGGGGTTAACCGACATCAGCAAGATAACGTCGACTTTGTCCATTACATAGTCGAGGTAGCTTAGCGGCGTGGCAGGATTAAATACCAAACCGGCCTGACAGCCTTGCTCTTTTATGAGGCTAAGTGTGCGGTCAACATGGTCAGACGCTTCGGGATGAAAAGTGATAATAGAAGCGCCCGCCTCGGCAAACTGAGGCACTAAGCTGTCTACGGGCTTAACCATTAGGTGTACGTCTATGGGGGCTGTAATGCCGTAGTCGCGCAGTGCTTTGCACACCATAGGACCTATGGTCAGGTTAGGCACATAGTGGTTGTCCATTACGTCGAAGTGCACGACGTCGGCTCCCGCCTGTAGCACTTTGTCTACTTCTTCCCCTAGGCGGGCGAAGTCGGCAGACAAAATTGAGGGGGCAATCAGGTAGTCGGTCATGGGGTTTCCCTTAGGCGCAAAAAAACTGCTCAATTCTATAACAAATTGGCACCGAGCACCAAGCGACGATACCGGAACGAGCCCGTTATGACGGCCAAGCTAACCAGACTCGGCTCGCATCCACGCTCGGTGTGGATGGGTCGCTTTGGTCGCGGAGCAGCCAGATCTGCATTCCCACGCAGAGCATGGGAACGAGAATAATGAAGACTTTAAAGCTGAGTGCTTGGCGTTGGGCGCTCGGCGCTGCATTCAGTAAACAGCGCGAGCAATTCATCTACTTTTTTGCGGTTGTGGGCATGGCGACTGATGGTGCGCTTTACGGAGACCACTTGTAGGTCGGCACCGCGGTAGAGCTCACGAGTGAGCGGAATATCGTGATTACTAACTAATACCGGGATACCGTCGGCAGCGGTTTCTCGGGCGAGACGTGCAAGTATGGCTTGATCGTCTAAGGTGAAACCATTGGCGGCATAGGTGGTAAAGCTGGCGGTATTAGACAAGGGGGCATAAGGCGGATCGCAGTAAAATACTTGATCTGGTTTAGCTTGGGCAAATATCTCGTCGTAGCCTTGACAGACGAAGGTGGCTTTTTGGGCTTTTTCGGCAAAAAACCACAGTTCACGCTCGGGAAAATACGGTTTCTTATAAGAACCAAAAGGCACATTAAAGCCGCCGCTTTTATTGTAGCGGCACAGGCCATTGTAGCCGTGGCGGTTAAGGTATAAGAATAATAAGGCGCGCCGAAAGCGATCGCGTTCTTGATTAAAAGACACTCGGTAATCGTAGTAAGCGGCTTTGTCGTTATTGCTCGGCGTAAACAAAGCCGCAGCTTCGCGAATAAACAGCTCGGGCTGACTTTTAAGTAGCTGATATAAATGAATCAGATCAGCATTAATATCGGCGAGCAAATAAGACTCAAAGTTGGAGTTCAGAAATACTGACCCCGCGCCCATGAAGGGCTCGACCAGCTCACGAGCTTCAGGCAAACGCTGATTAATACTCTCTACTAGGCCGTATTTACCACCAGCCCATTTTAAAAATGCTCGAGTTTTAGTCATTGTTGTCATTAAAGCCGAACCGATAAAGGGCGCGCATTGTAACCATTAGCCGCTGCCATGGCTAGGGTCATGGTTATAGTTATGGTTTGGCTTCTTTTTGTACTTGGGCGAAGGGCTTGGGCCAGGGTTTGGCGGCTTGTAATTCTGACGCTAAACCACTAATGGCATTACGAGCTTGGTTTGCCGATAAGTAGTCGCCTTGCACTAATACAAACCACGGCTGTCCGTTAATATCGCGCGGATATACCCAAGCAGGATTTAGATTATACTTGGCGGCCAAAGCCTCAAGTACGGTTTTGTTACGACCAGCCATTAGCTGTAAGGTGTAACGCTGTGATGATTTTTGCATCAAGTTAGCCACCGTGCCCAAACGGACGTTGGCTGCGGCAGTCGGCTTAGCCGGCGCTGGCTTGGCTGGTGCGGGTTTAGGCTGAGCCGCTGGTTGTGCCGCGGGCTGCTGCCCTGTTAAAGCTTCGCGCTCCATTAACTGGCTAACAACGTCGTCTTCAATAACCACGCGTTCTTTTGCGCTGTCGTCTGGAGTTTGGGTGTCGCTGCCGGTAATGACCGGCGTTTCTGGCAATGCTTCTATGGGCCACTGTTGCGCGACTGCGCTATTTGGGTCATCGTTTTGTTCTGCGCTTAATTCAGCCGGTGTCTGGTTAGCATCGGGCATAGGCTGGGGCAATGCCGTTTGGTCTTGATCAATCGGTTGAGTCAAGGCGGTGTCAGATTGATTCGAGCCCCCTACTAAGCTCACGATAACAATGAGCAACAGCACCACTATAAGAATAGTAAGCAGTACTTTCACTGACTTTTGCGTTAACAGCTGACGATAATATTGTGTATTCATCTGTGGCTCCATTGTGTTGAGCACCTCACCCGGATATTGAATATCCTGATGAGCATCCAAAGGGGGCTGAAGTTTCAATGCCTGCCATAAACCTTGCTTATCGGTGGTGGTTAACGGTGGCACTTCTACTTCCAACATATTTGCCAGCATAGCACCATCAAGCTGCTTTCGAACCTGTTCGGCCCACTCACCATCTCCCAATAATAATATAAAAGGGCGAACCGCGGCAGGTAAGTCGCAGTACAGCTGTACCAATTCTTGCAGCAAGACATCGGTTAACCAAGCGCTATTATCTACCACCAACAATCGTTTATGTAAACTGGTCGGCAATAATCGGGTCATAGAGTCTATAAGGGGATCTTCTGCATCAAAAATCGCCTTAGGAAACCAGTAACTGAGTAGTGTGTTGCGAAAAAGAGCGTGGCTGTTGAGCGCTTTAGCATCCAGCACTATGGGGAGTAAAAGCGAGGTTTGTACAATTAACTGATTGGCTAGATGTGACTTTCCTGCACCAGGTGAGCCGGTAAGCAAAATAAAGTCGGTATCGAGGCGAGAAAGATGCAGCAGCCGCGCTAGCAGCTGCTGTTGAGATGAAAAAGGTAGGTTAACCGCTTCGGTCACGGAGTGGATTCCGACACCACCTGAGCCAGCTGTTGTTCGGTCACATCACTCACTACCTGAGCACGACCAATTCCAATAGGTAGCACCAGCCGTAACTGCCCCGCCAAGACTTTTTTATCGCGCATCATGTGCGGCAAATATTGACTTAACGTCATGGTCGCAGGCCCCTGTACAGGCAAGTGCGCCTTAACTAACAGGCTTTCGACGCGCGCTAAGTCGGCATCGGTCATTTCGCCACGCAACCTTGCCGTATAGCAAGCCTGCATAGTGCCAACCGCAACCGCTTCTCCGTGCAACCAATTGCCATAGCCCATTTCGGCTTCTATGGCATGGCCAAAGGTGTGGCCTAGGTTTAGCAGCGCGCGCACTCCGTGCTCTCGCTCATCACGGCTCACCATGTCTGCTTTAATTTCGCAGCAACGGCGAATGGCATAGCTTAATGCGCTGGCGTCGAGCTGTTGCAGGCGCGCCACATTTAGCTCTAACCAAGCAAAAAATTCAGCGTCCCAAATAATACCGTATTTAATGACCTCGGCCAAACCGGCTGCAAACTCACGCTCGGGCAGGGTTTGCAAACATAGGGTATCTATTAGCACCAGTTGCGGCTGATAGAAGGCCCCAATCATGTTTTTGCCCAAAGGGTGGTTAACCGCGGTTTTGCCGCCTACCGATGAGTCAACTTGTGCCAGTAAGGTAGTAGGTACCTGAATAAACGGCACCCCACGCTGGTAACAAGCGGCTGCAAAGCCGGTAAGATCGCCAATAACACCGCCACCTAAAGCAATCAGGGTGGTATCGCGGCCATGATTGCCTGCCAGTAAGGTGCCCATCACCTGATTAAAAGTGTCTAGGTTTTTAAATTGCTCACCATCGGGTAGCACCAATGACTCAACTTGCAGCGGCGCCAAGGCGGCCAGCAGCGTGTTGAGATATAAAGGAGCAACCACCTCGTTGGTGACCACTAATACCTTACTGCCTTGCACAGCATTGCGCAGCAGTTCTCCCTGCGCCAACAGTTGCTCAGCAATAATAATGGGGTAGCTACGCTCACCCAAACTCACGGTTAACCTTTCCATGGAGCTCCTGTCCGTTACAGGCCGATCAGCTCGGCTATTTGATTAGCCACCAGCTTAGCGCCTTGCTCGTCGGTGCGTACGACATAGTCAGCAATTTCTTGGTACAAAGTGTTGCGCTCAGCAGCCAACCGCTCTAGCACGTCTTCGGGTGCTTCTTCGGTTTGCAGCAAGGGGCGACGTTTATCTTTTTGTACCCGCGCCAGCTGTTTTTCTACTGGCGTTTCTAAATATACCACTATGCCGCGAGCCGACAACCGGTTGCGGCTTTCTTTGCTTTTTATGGAGCCGCCGCCAGTCGCCAACACAATGCCCTGCAATTCACTCAGGTCGTTGATTACTTTTTCTTCGCGGTCGCGAAAACCCTCTTCGCCTTCGACATCAAATACCCAGCTGATATCGGCACCGGTACGGCGCTCAATCTCATGGTCGGAGTCATAAAACTCCATATGCAGTTGCTGCGCTAGGTATTTACCGATGGTGCTCTTGCCCGCACCCATAGGCCCTACTAGGAAGATATTGCGTTTCTCAGCCATTTACACGAAATTCTCACAAACAAATGCGCCCCACGAACACCGCAGGGTCGACGATGAACCTAACCTTAACTTTCTGAAATTGGACGCCAGATTATCGCAACTGAGCCGTTCGCTGGCAAGGACAACACCCGCTAAGGGGTCAAAGAAGCCTTGAGCAAGACGTTAGTCGCTATTTTGCTTCGCGTCCGCCTTCCCGTTTTCGGTCTGTTTGATGTCGACTTGGCCACTGTTATAACTACAGCTATAACAGTGCCAAGGATATGGGAATACAAATACTGTTGTGCACAATACGGGGGGAAGCGAAGATAATCAACTCGAGGTTGTTATTAAGATGCAGTACTGAGCTCGGCGCTGCAGTTAGTCATCGTATAAATTTAGGGTGACAACTTGGATTTTTGTGCACTTGGGGCTGTGAGTTCGTTGGTGTTTTAGGGTGAGCTGCTGGGATGTGATGGCGGTTACTTCAATTAAATCCTGGGCTTGTCCTTGATGTGGTATTTCGCTTGGGTTTCGGCTTCGACTTGGCAGCGGTGTGAGTTGCTGGCCAACAGTGACGGTTTGTATACCGATGCTTGGCGTATGGATAAGAGCAGCGGTTTTGTTACCATTGGTGAACGTGGCGCGTAATGTCCATGTTGAAAATACGGCGGCAGACAGCACCATTTCTTGTAGTTCGCTTTTGGCTTCGCAACCGAGGGCAGGCACCAATGGATCGCTAGGCTTAAGCTCAGTGAGCACAGAGATAGGTTGAGCTGGCATAAAGGGGCTGCGTTGCACCGTCGCCTTATAAGGACGCGGTTGATAGAGTGCGGGGGCTGATAGTGACGTAAGTGCTTGGCCCGGCTTGGCGCTTTCTTCGTCAATGTAGCTTGCAACCGATTGTTGCTCACTGCACGCGATCGTCGCAAACAGCGTAATAAGCAACAGCCGATGGGGCATGGGTAATATATAGTAACGTAAGAGTCTGATCATGGCGTGGTAACGACCTCCTCCGTCGGGTAAGTGTAGGTGTTAGCTAACAGCTCCATACTTAACTGCGGTGAGAGTACATCGCCATTAGGCCGAGACAGCTCTAAGCTGTCGATAATAACAATACGAGGCAACGCCGATAGGTGAGCAATAAATTGTCCGAGCTGATGATATTGGCCCTGTGCTTTAATGCGTAACGACAGTTCAGTGGGAAAGTGCTTAACTGCAGACTCACCAGAAAGCAGCAGTTGCTGTTCTTTTTCCCACCGTACACTGGCTAGATTAATACCATTACGCTCCGCTAACTCACTAATATCATGCAGCACTTTAGCGGCATCTCGTTTGCTAGGTAGTTGATCTAACAACCGATGCTGTTGCTGCTGCAGTTGCTCAATCTGCTGCTGATAAGCTGGCAAACTTGCCGCCATTTGAGATTTTTGCGCGAAAATACCTTTTAACTCTGCTTCTTGTAGCTTGCCTTGCTGCCACTGAGCCCAATGGTCGGCCACCATAAAATAGCCACCAGCTAGGCATAATCCAGCCGATAACATAATAAATAGCATTATTTTGGCGGTGACGGGCCATTGATCTACCTGCTCTATTTCAAGCTCACTGAAAGCCCATCCCATATTTAACCTCCTACAATCTAAAAACCAATCTAAAGCCTATTTTTGCCACGCACCCTCTATATTTGGAGTTCATCCCTCACGGTGCCTTGTGACTGAACTGTAATGAGAACTGGTTTGCCGATGACAAAGGAGCATTAGGCACAGCCACCACTTGCAGGCGCGGTTGAGTAAGCCAGCCAGCGCTTTCTATCTGCTGTACCATTTGCGCTAACTGGCTATAAGCAGTTGTTTTACCGTTGATCTCTAGCCCGTGTTCGGCCAGATAAATACGGTCTAAGTACACTGCTGTAGGTATCCACGTGGGCAGCTGATTAAATAATTGCACCGGGATATGCCGCTGGCTCTGAAACTGCTCAATGAAATTTCCCCTCGCCTGTAACTGTCGACGTTGTTGGCGTAACAGTTCGATGGTATGCAAGGTGTCATCTAACTGAAGGCTGGCTTGCTGTAATTGTAGATTTCGCTGCTGCTGAACGTGAGCTTGTTGCCTCACATAGCCATAAGCGCCAGCAATTGCCACTAGGGTAAATACACACACCCAGCTAACTTGTCGCATAAACTGCTTTTTTTGCTGTTTTTTTAGGTGCTGACGCCAAGGCAGCAAATTTATATTCGACATGGCGAACCACTGCGTAATGCCAGCCCCAGAGCAGTGCCAAAAGCTGACGCGTGGGAGTAGTCGCTTAAATCATGACCAAAGGTATGGTTAAAATCTGGCAACATGACGGAAAGTGATAAAGCCTGAGCTAACTGACGTGCTAAACGGGGGAGTTGTGGATAACCACCAAACAAAAAAAGCTGCGACGGAGGAGCCTGGCCAGAGTGACTGCAAAACAGCTGTATATTACGCTGAACGTGCTGCTCGATAAGTTCGGTGTTCTGCTCAACGTTATCACCCTCAGTCATCGCTAAGCTCGAAATACCTAGCGCCAACGGCTGTAAGCGTTGATGAATGACCTCGCCTTGCTCAATAACAATAAATGTCATGCTCTGCGCGCCAATATCCAGTACTGCTATTCGCTGCTCTAAGCGGCTGCCCCATAAAAATGACACCGCTCGAGCAAGAGCATGACTACCAATATCCACCACTTTCGTACGCCATCCCACTTGATGCAAGGCATGAACTCGAGCTTGAATATGATCGGTACGGGCCGCGCTTAATAGCACTTTATTACGATCTGGGTGCTGTTCGCTTTGCCCTAATATTTCATAATCTAGGCTAATTTCATCTAGCGGAAAGGCAATGTGTTGCGCGGCTTCTTGTTGCATGTGTAGCGCTAATATCTCCCCCGTAAAGACGGCGGGAACATGCACTACTTTAGTGGTTACACTACTGCCTGTAACAGCGGTGGCTACATTATTTGAGCACAAATTGAATGACGCTCGCAGCTCAGTCAGCGCTTCAACCAATTGCGGTATATTGTGCAGTTGATGGTCGATAATGGCCCCGTTCGGGGTGACAACACTGGCCATGCCTTCAAGGTGGTAGCCATGCCGCCGTCTGCTTAGCGCCAAGGCTTTAATGCGGTGGGAGCCAAAGTCGATGCCTATAAACGTATCGGCAGATAATCGTTTTTTGAATTGTGGCTTCAATCTCAACATAGGCATCCATGCAAGGTGATGAGTCATCTTTAAGCATAGAAGGGTTCACACTGATGGGGTGAGTTATTGGCATATAAAAACAAAGCACTCGAATAAATGCATAGACACAGGATATACTTGCACACTCATTAAGTGATAAATAATTCTAGGTTAATACTTCATGGTTAAATGGCTAGTTCGCCTGTTCTTATTCGGCTTGTTTATGGCGCTATGCGGCGTAGCCGCCATATTTGTGCTTTACCAGCAGGTGAAGCCTGAGTTACCTGATGTTTCTGAGCTAAAAGATATCCGCTTAGAAACCCCGATGCGGGTACTTAGCCAAGATGGTGAACTGATCTCACAATACGGTGTACAACGCCGTACTCCCATTGCAATCGAGCAGATGCCCTCCATGCTCATTGATGCTTTTTTAGCGACTGAAGATGCCCGATTTTACGAGCATCCAGGCATAGATCCCATTGGTATTAGTCGTGCTGCCATCGTGTGGTTTACCACGGGTGAAAAGCGCCAAGGTGCGAGTACTATTACGCAACAGCTGGCTAGAAACTTCTTCTTAAGCCGCGAAAAAACTATTATTCGTAAAGTAAAAGAAATCTTTATTGCCCTGCATATTGAATCCTTACTCAGTAAAGATGAGATCTTATCTCTCTATTTAAATAAGATTTCACTGGGGCATCGCTCTCATGGAGTGGGCGCGGCGGCACAGGTTTATTACGGTAAAGAAGTGAGTGAGCTTACGCTGGCAGAAGCCGCCATGATTGCTGGGCTCCCTCAGGGGCCTTCGGTGCTAAACCCGATCAGCAACCCTAAGCGTGCTGGCGAGCGCCGCGCCATTGTGCTGGGCCGCATGCTCGAAACCAACAAAATCAATCGCCAGCAATATAACGAGGCCATGGCCGCCCCTGTAGCTGCCCGCTATCACGGCGCTGAAATTACCTTACATGCGCCTTATCTTGCAGAAATGGCGCATCAATTTGCACTTACTATGTTTGGTGAAGAGGCGTACACCAGAGGATTAAACGTGTATACCACAGTGCAATCTGACGAGCAGCAAGCGGGAACGGCCGCGCTAGTTGATGGACTCTTGGGCTACGACCTTCGCCACGGGTACCGCGGTGCAACAGAGCAGCTGTGGCAAGATACACCTTGGGATAATGAGCAAATTGAGCAGTATTTAGCTCAGCAGCCGAGCTACTGGCCATTAGAGCCGGCCATCGTCACCCGTGTGGCCGAGCGTAGTGCCACCGTGATGGTAAAAGACGTAGGCGAAATATCCCTTGAGTGGGACGGTATAAAATGGGCGCGACGCTACATTGCAGACAACCGCCAAGGCCATGCCCTACGTAAAGCGACTGATGCATTAAATGCAGGTGAGCAAATTTGGGTTAGACCTCAGGGCGAACACTGGATGCTGGCTCAGCTACCTGAAATCAACGGCGCTTTGGTGGCGTTAGATCCTAGTAATGGCGCAGTAACCACCTTGGTTGGCGGTTTTAACTTTAATCTTAATAAGTTTAACCGCGCACAGCAGGCCGAACGGCAAATGGGGTCAAATATAAAACCATTTATTTATTCGGCAGCCCTCGATAACGGCTTTACCTTGGCCAGCATGGTGAATGACGCTCCCATTAACCACTGGGATGCGGGCAGCGGCAGCAGCTGGAAACCCCGCAATTCACCCAATGTGTACGATGGTCCGATACGGGTGCGTGAAGCCTTGGCGCGCTCTAAAAACGTGGTGTCCATTCGTTTGTTGCGCGAGGCAGGCATTCCTATCGCGATGCAACGGCTCAATGATTTAGGATTTGATACTGAGAATATTCCGGCCACCGACAGCTTGGCATTAGGCTCCCCTTCTGCTACGCCACTGCAAATGGCCACGGGTTATGCGACCTTTGCTAATGGCGGCAACAAGGTAACGCCTTTTGTAGTGCAGCGCATAGAAGACAGCACAGGCATGGTGTTATACGAAGCTAACCCCATGGTAACGCCGGTGATCAGTGAAGAAACCGCTTTTTTAGTGAGCCAAGCGCTCAATTCCGCTATTTGGGGTGGGTCTAGCAACGGCCGCCACTGGAATGGCACCGGCTGGCGAGCGGGTCGCGCCTTAAAAAGACACGATATTGCAGGTAAAACAGGCACCACTAACGACTCTCGTGATGCTTGGTTCTCTGGGTTTAATCCCAACAGAGTGGCTACTGCGTGGGTAGGCTTTGATGATTTTGGTCGACCACTGGGCCGCACCGCACATAACGCTAACTTAGGCGCTAGCCAAGTGGCTGGTGGCGAATTTGGTGGCAGCACCGCGTTGCCTATTTGGGCGGATTATATGCAAGTGGCACTGCAAGATTTTCCTGAGCAAAAATGGGTCGTACCTCAAAATCTAACCACCACCACCATTGATACCCAAAGCGGTCTACTTAGCCGCGGCAAAGGGGTGTCTGAATACTTTATAAAAGGCACCGAACCCAAGCGCTACAGCTCTCCCAGTGTCACTCAGCAATTTGGTGGCACCAGCGTAACAGATGATTTGTTTTAGAAAGCAGCGGCGAGCTTACCCGCTACGCGGGAATGTTGAGTTTTGAATGGTGAATGTTTAATTCAACATTCAAAATTAACCATTCAACATTGCGCGCAGCGTTTAATCAGCTTCGCTATTTCGTTAAAACAGGGGCGGCGTACTGAGTTAACGCGATGCAATAATGTAATAGTGCGGCTGGGCTGGGGGTCGATAACAGGAATATAGTTAACACTGGCATTGGCTTGTGGTGAGCCTATGGCAAGCTTGGGCATTAGGGTTAGGCCTGAACCCGCAGCGACCATGTTGCGCAGGGTTTCTAGGCTGGTGCCTTTAAAGTGCTTATCTTCACCAATACCAGCGGCAAAGCAAAAGCCCATGGCCTGATCGCGCAAGCAATGACCATCTTCTAACATCAGTAACTTTTCGCCTTTTAGCTCACTTAACGCTACCTGAGAACGCTGAGCCCACGCATGCTCACTGGGCAGTGCCAGAACCATGGGTTCGTTGTATAACGCTAATGAGCTGAAGCTGTCCATGTGATCTAACTGCGCCAAAATTAAACAGTCTAGCTCTCCATCTGCCAGTTGCTTAAGCAAGGTGTGAGTTTGCGCTTCATATAGATACAGCTGCAACTCGGGAAAGTGTCGTTTAAGTACGGGAATAATGTGTGGCAGTAGGTAGGGGCCAACGGTTGGGATCAGCCCTATGTGTAATTCGCCGGACATGGGATCGGTAAAGGTGCGGGCAATGTCTTTCAGCTCTTTGGTTTCAGCCAAAATGCGTTTTGCCTGTGCCGTAATGGCCTCTCCTGCAGGAGTAAACAACACCTTACGTGAGGTGCGCTCAATGAGTAGCACTCCTAGCTCTTCTTCTAACTTGCGTAACTGGCCACTTAAGGTGGGCTGACTCACAAAACATTTTTCGGCCGCTTTGCGAAAGTGTTGCTCTTGCGACAACGCCACCAAATATTCTAAATCCCGTAAATTCATGTTGTTCCTTAAAAAGCAGCGCCTAACGTAGTCGCTGCGCTACAATGTTGAATTTTTAATGGTGAATGCTTAATTAATACATTAAATATTGTATCAAACCCCTATAAGTCACGGCTTTGAGTACTGAAGTTATGCAGGTTTTGAATGTAGCTACGCGTCATATAACCAGCTAATGCAAGCTACAACAAAAGATGTGTCTGTCTTTTCAATTCAACATTAACCACTCAACATTACGCGTAGCGCTAATCAGTCCCCTACCCCGCATTCCATGCAGCGGTCTTCAATGGCCGAGCCTAGTTTTAGCTGGGCATTCAAGTCACGCAGTGCGGTTCTTAGGCCTTCTTCTACTACTGGGTGATAAAATGGCATAGTGAGCATTTGTGCTACCGTCATTTGGCTTTGATGGGCCCAGGCTAATAAATGAGCCAAATGTTCGGCTTCAGGAGCAATCATTTCAGCTCCTAAAAACCGCCCAGTTTTAGGCTCGCCATAAACGCGTAGTAACCCTTGATTACGGCGCATTACACGGCTACGGCCTTGATCTTCAAAGCTTACTTGACCAACGACAAAACAGGCACAGGATTCTGGATCTTGTTGAGATCGTTGCTGCAAGGCTTGGTAGCTTTCTCCCACCATAGCGATTTGCGGCGCGGTAAATACGATGGATAAGGTGCTGTGCCGAAAGCCTTGTTTTATATTGGGAAAGCGTGCGGCGTTATCTCCGGCAATGCGGCCCTGATCGTTCGCTTCGTGCAACAGTGGCAGTTGATTACTAGCATCACCCGCAAGAAAAATATGGCCGATGCTGGTTTGCATGGTCGCCGTATCGGTCACTGGCACACCTCGATCGTTTGTGTCTAGTCCGAGCTTATCTAGCTCCAGCTGGTCGACATTGGGACGGCGGCCGGTGGCGGCAATCACGTAATCTACCCGTATGCGCTCGGTTACTCCCTCCTCGCTTTCGAAATCAATTTCTACTTGGTTGCCACTGCGCTCCATGCGCTGTACGTTGGCATCGGTGTCTAGGAAGAATTCGTCACGAAACAACTGCTTGGCATAGTCCATTACCGCTGAGTCGGTAAAGGGTCCCAATTTCCCTCCCATGCCAAACATCCACACCTTAACGCCTAATCGGTGTAGCGCTTGCCCGAGCTCTAAGCCGATCACCCCTGGGCCAAATAGCGCCACAGATTTGGGTAAATCGTCCCAGCTAAATACGTCATCGTTGAGCACCAAACGGTCGCCCAGTTTTTGCCAGTCTTGGGGATAACTGGCGCGCGAGCCGGTGGCAATAACAATGCTGGTAGCGGTGACTTCGCTATGCTCGTCGACCAATAAAGTGTGTTCATCTTTAAAGCGCGCATAGCCGGTAATTCGGCTTGCCTCGGGTATGGTATCGATAGAATCTATGACCAGACTGACAAAACGATCGCGCTCGGCTTTAAGCCGTTTCATTACCGCTTTGCCGTCTATGGTCAGCCCAGCAGGATGCACACCAAAACCGGGCGCCTGCCGTACCTGATGCGCACTGTCGGCGGCGGCTATCAATAATTTAGACGGCATACAGCCCACTCGCGCACAGGTGGTACCCAGCGGACCAGATTCAATGATTACGACTTTTTTGCCTTGCTTGCTGGCCGTGCGCCACGCGGCCAGCCCCGCGGTGCCACTGCCAATAATAGCGACATCTGCCTTAATCTGATTACGCATAAAGACCCTCTCTCAACATAAACATAGCAGTCAGCTTTACACTATAAGCTACAGGTAGTTCAAATCATAAAAAGCGATTTTTGCCACGGTATACACGGAAAAAAAGCCAGTTCAAGGGCGACAAGTGAACAAAATATACGCTGTTATACCAATCTAAGTAAGTATATGATCTGTTTTGAAGTTGAGCACTAGAGGTACAAAGGTCAGCTTTAAGCGTTAATATTTATCCAAGTAAAAGCACAAAACAAATGGTAAATACCAACCCACCCCGAGCGTAGGGTCGCCTTATTTAGGCAAGGAGTATTCGACCTCTTTAGGCCGTGCTATGGTTTTTGGTCGATTGAAATCGACCCTACAGAAGACATAAAAATCTGATCAGTTAGTTTTCCTGATTGGTATTAATACCTTACACCCTAAGATCTTTGGCACCTTTCGGTGGTTTTCAACCCAGTTATCTTTATTTTTCCGTGCGTTCCGTGCTCTTCCGTGGCAAATAAATCTCTAGGGTCTTGAACTTAGTCTTTAGCTTCCAGCTTACCGCTGCCCGAAGGGCTTCGCTTACAAACAAAAACAGCGCGGGTTTGGTAACCCACGCTGTTTAACTTAGTCGTTTATGTACTTAGGTAATAATTACGCCAAGTATGCAGTTAGTTCTTCACTACCGCCAATATGTCGGCCGTCGATAAATATTTGTGGCACCGTGCTACGACCTGATACCGCTTTTAGGGTCGTGCTGTTGATGTCTCTACCCAGTACCACTTCTTGGAAGCTGACTTTTTTATCCTGTAATGCTTGCTTAGCTCGAACACAAAACGGGCAACCTGGCTTGCTGAATACGGTAACGGCCGAAGGCTTAAGCGCTTGTGGGTTGATGTAAGCCAGCATGGTGTCGGCGTCTGATACTTCAAACGGGTCACCGGGTTTGTTGGGTTCGATAAACATTTTTTCGATGATGCCGTCTTTTACCAGCATCGAATAGCGCCAAGAGCGCTTGCCAAAACCCAGATCTTGTTTGTCGACCAGCATGCCCATGCCGTCGGTAAATTCACCGTTACCATCGGGCAGCACATGAATATGATCGGCTTCTTGGTCGGCCAACCAAGCGTTCATTACAAAGGTGTCGTTTACGCTAAGGCAGACAATCTCATCTACGCCACTTTCGGCAAGTACCGGCGCTAATTCGTTATAACGAGGCAAATGAGTAGAAGAACAAGTAGGAGTAAATGCACCCGGCAGTGAGAATACCACCACGGTTTTATCTTTGAAGATGTCGTTAGTACTTACATCAACCCACTCTTCGCCTTGACGCGTTCTAAAGGTTACCTGAGGAACGGCCTGACCAGTTTTATCTTGTAACATAAAGTAACTCCTTTGAGTAAGACTTGTTGTGTACGACTCTGTTTCAATGGATTCAGTATGCCCTGACTCATCACATTAGTTAAATCGTCAGTTTCTATTAGATTAATAGGCAGAAACTATCAGTAACAAGCGCTAAGCACCAAGCTAAAGAACAATACCAAAGATTAAAAAATCCCGCTGATACCGGATGGCAACTAAAGCGCCAGGCTACAGAGCATTTAACAACGCCCCCTACTTTATTGGATGTATGCATCAGCCGTCTTACCGCGCCTGCTCGGTAACTTAACAACGAGACTCTGAGCGATCTCAAGAAGACGGCGGAAGAACACAGCGTCAACAAAAGACAGTGTCTGCTTTAAGCTTGGCGCTCGGCGCTGCCCTTAATCTATGTAACAAAACTCAGGGACCTTGGCCATGGCCGCTTCAACGACTTCTGGGCCGGCGCCTACCTTGTGGGCATTTTCACTTAAATGACGTCGCCAAGCTCGCGCGCCAGGTAGGCCTTGAAAAATACCCAGCGTATGGCGTGTCACATTCCCTAAATAGGTATTTTGGCTTAGTTGCTGCTCGATATAAGGCAACAGCTGGCGGATCACCTCATGGCGGCTAGGCATTTCATACTGATCGCCAAATAGCTCACCATCAACCTGAGCCAGAAGATACGGGTTTTGATACACCTCACGGCCCAGCATAACGCCATCCAGTTGAGCGAGATGTAACTTGGCGTCATCCATCGTCTTAATACCGCCATTTACGGCGATAGTGAGCTGTGGGTAATCGCGTTTAAGCTGATACACACGCTCATAATCCAGCGGTGGCACGTCACGATTTTGTTTCGGGCTAAGGCCTTTAAGCCAAGCCTTGCGCGCATGCACAATTAGCGCATCCACGCCAACAGCCACCAAACCATCGACCAAGGTGCACAAAAATTCATAGCTGTCTTGCTCATCGATACCAATGCGCGTTTTTACTGTAACCGGAATCGCCACCGCGGCTTTCATGGCAGCAATGCTATCTGCCACCCGCTGTGGTTCGGCCATTAAGCAGGCACCAAACATGCCGTTTTGTACCCTATCCGATGGGCAACCTACATTAAGGTTAATTTCACTGTAACCCCGCTGCTCGGCCTGTATGGCACAGGCCGCCAAGGCGCTAGGATCACTACCGCCCAACTGCAACACTAGCGGATGTTCTTGTTCACTAAAGCCAAGATAATCGCCTTTGCCGTGTAAAATAGCGCCCGTGGTCACCATTTCGGTATACAACTGGGCATGGCGGCTCATCAGTCGATGAAAGTAACGGCAATGACGGTCAGACCAATCGAGCATCGGTGCCACGCTAAAGCGTGCTGAGCTGAAGCCGGGCACACTAATGGCTTCATTCTGGATTTTACTGCTAGTTACGTCGGTTACGATTTCAGTCATTAACATTCTTCTCTGCTCTTTACGGCTATGGGCATTTTATCGGCTGCAGCTAGTGTATCAGGAGTTGTATCGCTTCGGAAAATCAACAGTAAGTGGATTTATTGAACATCAATGCACACACCCGAGCTTGTTTAGATGACGCTTAATATGGCTGTGTTAAGATGCGGGTTGAAACTAGAGAGGGTCATCGTTGTTTATGTCCATTCCACATCAGCTTGAGCGTGCCGATTTGTTGTGCAAGCAGCGCGGCGTGCGTTTTACTCCTACTCGTCGTAATGTGTTTACGCTGATATCTGGCTACCAAGGCGCAGTAAGTGCATACGATTTACTAGATAAGCTAAAAGAGTTGGAGCCGAATGCCAAGCCGCCCACGGTTTATCGGGCTTTGGATTTTTTGTTAGCGCAGGGCTTTGTGCACAAGGTGGAGTCGTTAAATGCTTTTTTGTTTTGCGAGCATTTTGACGAGCACCACCCCATGCAGCTATTAATTTGTAATCAGTGCGGCTTAGTCGTCGAGTTGCATGATGAAGCGATTAATCAGGCTTTTGAGCAGCAGGCAAAGCTAAATGGCTTTGTAATAACTAATCAGTCGATTGAAGCACATGGACAATGTCGACAGTGCCAAACTACGGAACGGCAATGCTGAATTGCTTAATGTTGAATGAACAGCAAATACAGCTTAATTCAGCATTTAAAATTCAACATTGCACGCAGCGTTAGTCAACATACTCCAGGCGTGGCCGGGCGGTTAGTCGAGTAACCAGCTCATAGGCAATAGTGCCTACGTGGCGTGCTACTTCTTCTGCCGCCAAGCCATCGCCCCACAAGATCACTTCATCACCGACCTGCTCATTACCTTCTGGCCCTAAGTCTACGGTGGTCATGTCCATAGCCACCCTTCCTGCCAACGGAACACGGCGACCATTCACCAGTACCGGCGTGCCCTCTGGGGCCATACGCGGGTAGCCATCGCCATAGCCCACGGCAATCACACCAATGCGCGTGTCTCTTGGGCTAACCCAGCTCCCCGCATACCCCACCGGCTCACCGGCTTTGTGCTCACGCACGGCAATTAAGCTACTAGTAAAGTTCATGGCAGGACGCAAACCAAAGTCGGTGCCTTGCTTATCGCCAAACGGCGTAATGCCATAGAGCATAATACCTGGGCGAATAAAATCGCCGTGCGCCTCAGGAAAAGCAATCACGCCGGCTGAGTTGCACAGCGCGGTATGCTTCACTTTACCTGCGGTGGCTTGTTGAAAACACGTAATAGCCGCTTCAGTAACACTGCGCTGCTCAGGCTCGTCGGCGCGGGCAAAGTGAGTCATGGCGTTCACCGGTTGCACCACTTGTTTAATGGCGCTTATACGAGTGAATACCGAGTCCGCTTGCTCTGGGCTGAAGCCAATGCGATGCATTCCTGAGTCTATTTTTACCCAAATAGTCACCGGTGCAGCCAGTGGCGTTTTCTCAAGTACATCTAGCTGAGCAAACTCGTGGATGCAAACATGGAAGTTATTAAGTGCAGCAAACTCCAGCTGAGCCGCATTTAAAAATCCCGACAGCAGCAAAATCGGCTGGCGAATGCCGCCGGCACGCAGCTTTTGTGCTTCTTCAAAGCGCGCTACGGCAAACATATCCGCGGTGTCTTTTAGTGCTGACGCCATCGTCAGATCACCATGACCATAAGCATTGGCTTTTACTACCGCGATGGCCTTAGCCGAGGGCGCCAACTGTTTGGCTTGCTGCAAGTTATGCTGTACTGCGGCCAGACTGATGCGAGCAATTGCCCCGTGTGCATCCATCTCAACTCCTTAATATTCATCATCAAATGCGGGCCCAGCGTAGTTATCGAAGCGAGAAAACTGCCCCTGAAACGTCAGCCGTACCCGGCCTATAGGTCCATTTCGTTGCTTACCGATGATGATTTCGGCGATGCCTTTTTCGGTGCTGTCATCGTGATAGACCTCGTCTCGATAGATAAACATAATCAAGTCGGCATCTTGCTCAATAGAGCCTGATTCACGCAGATCCGAGTTAATCGGGCGCTTATCGGCCCGCTGCTCTAGGCTTCGGTTAAGCTGAGACAGCGCCACTACCGGTACGCCAAGCTCTTTAGCCAAAGACTTGAGCGAGCGAGAGATCTCGGCAATTTCTAACGTTCGGTTATCCGTCAAACCCGGCACCGTCATCAATTGTAAATAATCAATCATGATCATGCTGATGCCACCGTGCTCTCGCGCAATACGTCGAGCGCGCGTACGAACTTCGGTGGGTGTCAGGCCCGATGAGTCATCGATATACAACTGACCTTTTTCTAGCAACATGCCCATGGTAGAAGACAATCGAGCCCAATCTTCATCATCTAACTGCCCTGTTCGGATCTTGGTTTGGTCGACCCGTCCCAGAGAAGCAAGCATCCGCATAATAATCTGCTCAGACGGCATTTCCAAGGAGAATATTAGTGCAGGTTTGTCGCTTGTCAGTGCAGCATGCTCACAAAGGTTCATTGCAAAAGTCGTTTTACCCATAGAAGGTCGAGCTGCCACTATAATCAAGTCTGAAGGCTGGAAGCCCGCAGTCATTTTATCCAAATCTTTGTAACCTGAAGAAACTCCGGTGATACCATTGTGAGGATTTTTATATAGCTCTTCGATGCGATCGACGGTCTTTTCCAGCAACACTCGCAACGGTTGTGGCCCTTCGTTGGCATTGGTACGGCTTTCGGCAATTTTAAAAACCTTGGTTTCGGCCAGGTCTATCAAATCACCGGCATTACGCCCTTGAGGGTCAAACCCAGATTCGGCAATATCGTTGGCCACCGAGATCATTTCTCGCACCAAAGCACGCTCACGCACGATATCAGCATAGGCACCTATGTTGGCGGCACTTGGCGTGTTTTTGGCAATTTCGACTAAATATGAAAATCCACCTACCGTGTCTAAGGCCTCGTGGCGTTCTAATTCTTCTTGCACCGTAATCAGGTCGATGGGGTTATTAAGCTGCCCTAATCGTTGCATGGCCTGAAAAATAAGCCGATGAGGACGACTATAAAAATCGGGCTCCGACACTTTTTCTGCCACTCGGTCCCAGGCATTGTTATCCAGCAGCAAGCCCCCTAGCACAGATTGTTCCGCTTCAAAGGAATGAGGTGGCATTTTCAGCTGGGCTACAGCCTGATCAACCTTAGTCACGGTTTTTTCGTTCATTGGGGCTCTCTCTGATTTAGCAAACGACGATTGCCTGAGTGTACTTAGGGCTGAGTGTTTGAGGCTTCTTAAAGACACATTGTACATGTGATGCTACCGGCTTGGCATCTTGATCTAGAATCTCTGATTGAGGGACAGATCCCCCCGAGAAGCGCTTGTCATCACAGTACTGTCTACTACTTAAACGTTTTGTTGACATAAAATGGCCCTGCTTTAGGATGTGCTGAATTTGTTCTCCAAGGAAGCTAACATGCGCAAACTTCTTACCCTGTTTACCCTTATTTTTGCGATTGGCATTACCGCCACTGCATTTGATGCAGAGGCCCGAAAAATGGGCGGCGGGCGCTCTTTCGGCAAATCTTATAAAACGGCACCTGCGCAACCAGCTAAACAACAAAACACCGCCAATCAATCAGGCCAAACACCGAAAAAATCCGGTGGCATGATGGGTGGCCTATTAGGCGGTTTGTTAGCCGGCGGCTTACTTGCCGCCTTGTTCAGCTCTGGTGCTTTTGAAGGTTTTCAGATGATGGACTTTGTATTGATTGCTGGCCTAGCCTTTATTGCTTTCAAGATCTTCAGCGCCTTGCGTAAAGGCAAAGCTCCAGCATCGAGAACGGCATACAGTGGCCCCCAGCACTTTGAGGCCCCTCAACAACCTATTACTCCTTCGGCCTCTACTACTGCAGCCAGTGGCTTTGTAGCCAGCGAGGTACCGTTTAATCTACCTCCTGATTTTGACATGCAGGCATTTCTGCAAGGTTCACGCGAGCATTATCGCACTCTGCAAGCCGCGTGGAACACCAACGATTTAGAAAAAATTCGCGAATATGTCACGCCTGAACTATTTGCCGATTTAAGCCAAGAGCGCGCCACGTTAACTGGCGATCAGCATACCGAGGTGATGTTTGTTGATGCCGAGCTGGTGCGTGCCGACCATACTTCTTATCACGCTCAGGTAAGTTTGAAGTTCAGCGGCCGCTACCGCGATAGTCATGAAGCAGTTGAACAAGACATTCACGAAGTGTGGCACTTAGAGCGCGACTTAACCAAAGACAATGCACCTTGGTTAATCGTAGGGCTGGAAGACAACGCTTAAGGCTTTATTAAATAAATAAGCGATACACAGGCGCCTGAGGGCGCCTTTTTTGTGCGCGAAGCTTAAGGGCAATGTTGAATGGTTAATGGTTAATGAAGTTCAAAACCAGTGCCACGGCTAACATACTCACGAAGGTAGTAGCTGCTTTAGCTAATACCAATCACATTAAGTATTTGGTCAGGTACGCCAGAGGTAACACAGCCGCCTCCCATGACGCGCTACGAGTACATCCATTGTAAGCTCGGACATCCCTGGCATGTCACGGTCGCGGGAGGCCATCTCTGTTACCTCACTTCAAACGCCGAGCTGCCTACTAACCCCACCCTCAGGCAGCTCCGTGGCATAGGGGCGGATAAAGGGTTCTACTCCATCGACCATCACATAACAGGGATGTCATGTGTTTGAGCGTTACAGGGAGGCACTTGCAGCGTGTCGGTGGAGTAGACTCTTTGTTCGGCTTTTATACAAACAAAAATAGATCAGTTAGTTTTCCAGATTGGTATTACAGGCTTTCTTCCGTGTATTGCGTGGCAAAAAGGTTTGGGTTTGGCTAGGCACGCGGTGCTGTGGAGATATAGGGAAGGGAGAAATGCAAAAAGCCTGCACGAGGCAGGCTTTTTAATATGGCGCATCCTGGAGGATTCGAACCTCCGACCGCTCGGTTCGTAGCCGAGTACTCTATCCAGCTGAGCTAAGGATGCTTTTCTTTAAACTGTGTTGCTTCATTACTATAGACGTTTACGATTAACATCTTTTTACAAAATGGCGCATCCTGGAGGATTCGAACCTCCGACCGCTCGGTTCGTAGCCGAGTACTCTATCCAGCTGAGCTAAGGATGCTTTTCTTAAACTGTGTTGCTTTACTACTATCAGCGACCTTCAACTACGTCGCTTACAAAATGGCGCATCCTGGAGGATTCGAACCTCCGACCGCTCGGTTCGTAGCCGAGTACTCTATCCAGCTGAGCTAAGGATGCTTAATATGGCGGTGAGGGAGGGATTCGAACCCTCGATGCGGATTAACGCATACTCCCTTAGCAGGGGAGCGCCTTCAGCCACTCGGCCACCTCACCGTGTTTGTGGGGCGTATATTACCGTCAGGCGAAAATAAGTCAAACCCTTTTCTCACCTGTTTTGTTCGTTTGCACAGTCTTTAAACACTTTGCCTCAAAAACCATCAGCACGAACAAAAATCACCCCAAAATAACTTAAAACTGCTCGTCTTCTACGTTGCCTTTCTCGGCTTGTATACGCATATAGATTTCTTCACGGTGCACAGACACCTCTTTTGGTGCATTTACACCAATGCGAACCTGATTACCCTTCACACCCAGTACGGTTACGGTGACTTCGTCACCAATCATTAGGGTTTCCCCTACTCGTCTTGTCAAAATCAGCATCTTGCTGCTCCTATATCCGTTATGTAATAGTCAATAATGTTATTTATTATCCGCTAAAGGTGTGCAAAAACCTAGCTTTACCCTAGGGTCTATTGATCTTTTGCGATGATATTTTGTGCGAGCTAAACAAATTTTTATCGCGGCGAGCGAGTTGTAGCCTAGTGATTCTAAGGTAAATCCCGCTCAACAATGAAAAAATGCGTTTAGCCGAATCCTTAGGGCTGCAACAATCATATCAAAGGGTCAACTGCGCTTATTAACAATGGGGGCAAGAGCTTTTAAGTCAAGAGGCCTGTCGATGACAGGCCTCTTGTTCACTTTAATAGTCTATTTTGAATCCTATTAGTACTATAGACGCTCAGTCAACCAAGGGCCAACCGACGCCAGTGCGCTAGGCAACTGTGCAGGCTCTGTACCGCCAGCTTGTGCCATGTCGGGCCGACCACCACCCTTACCACCAACTTGTTGGGCCACTAGGTTCACCAGCTCCCCTGCTTTCACTTTGGCGGTTAAATCTTTGGTTACCCCTGCAATAAGGCTGACCTTGCCCTCATTCACCGTGGCCAGCACCACAATGCCAGATTGGAGCTTTACCTTCAGGTCGTCCAAAGATCCACGCAGTGACTTGCCGTCTACGCCATCGAGGTCGGCAACCAGCACCTTGGTACCATTAATCTCGATAACTTGCTCTAGCAGAGCTGTACCTGCTTGTGCGGTCAGTTTAGCCTTGAGTTGTTCAACCTCTTTTTCTAGCTGACGACTGCGTTCGAGGTTTTGCTTAACTTTGTCTGCTACCGAAAATAAATCGCCTTTCACCAAACCTGCGGTGTGAGCCAGTTCGGTATTAAGCTGATGCAAATACGCCAACGCCCCATCACCGGTAACGGCTTCTATGCGACGAATACCGGCGGCAATGCCACTTTCCGAGACTATCTTGAACAAGCCGATATCACCGGTGCGCTGCACATGGGTACCGCCGCACAGCTCGGTAGACGCATCACCCATGGACACAACTCGCACTTCGTCATCATACTTCTCACCAAACAACGCCATAGCACCCGCACCTTTAGCGGTATCCAAGTCCATTAACTGGGTGGACACGGCATGATTGGCGCGAATGTCTCTGTTCACCATGTCTTCTATTTCACGCAACTCTGCGGCATTCACGGCTTCTAGGTGCGAAAAGTCGAAGCGCAGACGGTCTGGCCCCACTAATGAGCCTTTTTGTATTACATGCTCGCCCAACAGTTTACGCAGGCTAGCGTGCATTAAGTGAGTAACCGAGTGGTTAAGCGCAATGGCTTGGCGTCGATGGCTGTCTACCGCAGCCGTCACCGACTCGCCCACTTCTAAGGTACCCAGCTCTAAGGTGCCCAGATGCAAGACACCATTACCGGCTTTTTGGGTGTCTTTAACCACAAACAGCCCTTCCGCTAATTTAATAACGCCCGCGTCCCCAACTTGGCCACCCGACTCGCCATAAAAAGGCGTTTTATCTAATACGATAGCGCCTTCTTCACCAGCGATAAGGGCCGATACTGACTCGCCTTCTTTAAATAGCGCCGTGACCTTTGCTGGCTCGGCGAGGTGCTCATAGCCGGTAAAGTCAGTAGAACCTTCTATTTTTATGGCCTTGCTATAACCCACACCAAAGTTAGACGCTTCTTTAGCGCGTACACGCTGCTGTTTCATCAGCACTTCAAAGCCGTCTTCGTCGATGCTCAACTCACGGTCACGTAATACGTCCGCCGTTAAATCCGCAGGAAATCCATAGGTATCGTACAGCTTAAACACCACCTCACCCGGTAATACCTTGGCATCACCCAATTCACTAATGGCATCTTCTAATAGCTGTAAACCACGGCCTAAGGTGCGAGCAAACTGCTCTTCTTCTAAGCGCAGTACTTTTTCGATGATGACCCGCTGCGTATTAAGCTCAGGGTAGGCATCAGCCATTTGCTCACACAAGGCACCCACTAGGGTATAAAAGAACGATTGCTCGGCTCCTAGCTTGCGACCATGGCGCACTGCACGGCGAATAATACGACGTAGTACATAGCCTCGGCCTTCGTTAGACGGCATCACGCCATCGGCAATTAAGAAGGAGCAAGAACGAATATGGTCGGCAATCACGTGCAATGATTTATTGGCTAAATCATCGGTGCCTACTGCCACGGCAGACGCTTTAATAAGGGCCTGGAATAAGTCGATCTCGTAATTGGAGTGCACGCCCTGCAAAATAGTAGCAATGCGCTCTAGTCCCATGCCGGTGTCAACTGAGGGCTTCGGCAGTGGCTCCATGGTGCCGTCTGCATGACGGTTAAACTGCATGAATACCAGGTTCCAAATTTCGATATAGCGGTCGCCATCTTCTTCTGGGCTGCCAGGAGGGCCACCCCAGATGTGCTCACCATGATCGTAAAATATTTCACTACAAGGTCCACACGGGCCCGTATCACCCATGGTCCAAAAGTTATCAGACTGATACTGCCCGCCCTTATTGTCACCAATGCGCACCATGCGCTCTTCTGGCACACCCATTTTTTTAGTCCAAAGATCAAATGCTTCGTCGTCGGTGGCATAGACCGTCACCCAAAGTTTGTCTTTTGGTAGTTTGACCACTTCGGTCAAAAACTCCCACGCAAAGCGAATCGCGTCTTGCTTGAAGTAATCACCAAAACTGAAGTTACCCAGCATTTCAAAAAAAGTATGGTGGCGAGCGGTGTAACCGACGTTTTCTAAGTCGTTGTGTTTACCACCGGCGCGCACACAGCGCTGCGAGCTGGTTGCTCTGTTGTAGGCACGCTGTTCTAGTCCTAAAAACAGATCCTTAAACTGATTCATACCGGCATTGGTAAACAATAAAGTGGGGTCGTTGTGCGGCACCAACGAGCTAGAACTGACTATTTGGTGGTCTTGCTGGCGAAAATACTCGAGAAACGCGGTGCGTAACTCAGATGTGGTCATCTGCATGGGTAATCCTGCTCAATTACTGGGTTCATAGGCGTTAACACAGCTAATTTAAAAGGTATCTGCGCTAATGTAAAACGCAGCCTGACTTTTGCTTACGCTTTATGGAGTTTATCAGAGGGAAAATACTAATCTTGGTCGGCTTCTAGTGCGTAACGCACCTGCTCTGAATTAAAGCCTCGACTTTGCAAGTAGCGAACACGTTTGGCTTTTTCTTTGATGTCGCCAATGTCGGCGTTTCTAAAGCGAGATTGATAACAGGCCCGCGCCAGCTCAAACCAGTCGGTCTCATCTTCCTCAAGCGCCAGCTCAATAATATGCTCGTCCACGCCTTTACGCTTTAACTCCATACGAATACGCATGGGACCGTGTCGTTTAAAGACATGCTGACGCACCTGAATGCGGGCAAAGCGTTCATCACACAGCCATTGCTGGTCGACTAATTTATCGAGAGCAGCTTCAGTAAGTTCATTATCAAACTGTCGTAAACGCAGCTTTTGTGAAAGTTCGAGGCGGCTATGATCACGACGCGATAACAGTCCTAGAGCGCTGTGCCACAAGGCTTGAGGGGTGAGTTTCTTGGGGTCTTTAATCATTATGGAATTGTAAAGAGTAAGGGGTGAAGGGTAAAGAGCAGCGCTAAGCTGGAAGCTGAGAGCTGGAAGAAAGAGCCAAAGCTAGGCAAGACCTCAAGATATTTTTTTGCCACGGAATCCACGGAAGAACACGGAAGAACACGGAAAAATAGGGATCAGATCTGACAAAGCCAAAACTAGGATAAAAGCTTAATGGGAAAGGGCCAAACACCAAGCCTGTCAGAAAGGGAGCCCTTACCATTACATATGTTGGCTTTTAGTCACTCGTCGATCTTATCTCATCTTAATTTTTCCGTGGATTCCGTGGATTCCGTGGCAAAAATAGCCTTGGCTCTGTCAGTGGCTTTAGCTCGGTGCTGTTTAAAGCACATAAAAAGGCCGGGAGTTCCCGGCCTTGGTGGTTCGACGTGTGAAAAAGAGTATTAGAACTCTTCTTTTTCATCCTCTGGCAAGGGGTTACCCAGCGCGCCGGGGGCATCTTCTAACTTGACCTTTTCTTCGCCAGGCTTGAGTAGCAGCATGTCGCGTAGCGTCTTCTCTATTTCGTCAGAAATATGTTTATTTTCTAACAAATATTTAATGGAGTTTGCTTTACCTTGGCCAATTTTATTGCCTTTATAGCTATACCAAGCACCGGCTTTATCCACTATTTTGTGTTTAACGCCTAGTTCAACTAGCTCACCTTGCTTAGAAATACCGGCGCCATAGATAATCTGAAATTCAGCCTGCTTAAAGGGTGGTGCCACTTTGTTTTTAACGACTTTTACGCGAGTTTCGTTACCCACTATTTCGTCGCCCTCTTTCACCGCTCCAATACGACGAATGTCGAGGCGAACAGACGCATAGAACTTAAGAGCGTTACCGCCGGAGGTGGTTTCTGGGCTACCGAACATCACACCAATCTTCATACGGATTTGGTTGATGAAGATAACGAGGCAGTTAGCCGCCTTAATGTTACCGGTTAACTTACGCAGCGCCTGAGACATCAAACGCGCCTGAAGACCAACGTGCGAGTCACCCATTTCGCCTTCAATTTCGGCGCGAGGAGTAAGAGCGGCTACCGAGTCAATAATAATGACATCTACGGCGCCAGAGCGTACCAGCATGTCGCAAATTTCTAGCGCTTGCTCGCCGGTATCAGGCTGGGAAACTAATAAGTCATCAACATTTACGCCAAGCTTACCCGCATACTGTGGGTCTAGCGCATGCTCCGCATCCACAAACGCACATACCTTGCCGGCTTTTTGCGCTTCGGCAATCACTTGCAAGGTAAGCGTGGTTTTACCAGAAGATTCAGGACCATAGATTTCAACAACACGACCGGTCGGTAAGCCGCCAATGCCTAGCGCGATATCCAGTGACAAAGAACCGGTAGAGATAGACTCGACATTCAACGCTTTGTTGTCGCCCAGTCGCATGATGGAGCCTTTGCCAAATTGTTTTTCAATTTGACCAAGGGCCGCGGCCAAGGCTTTTTCTTTGTTTTGATCCATGAATACTCCGCTGATTAAGCTAATGCGTCGAAAAATATAATTCGATTATACTGGTTATTCGTACAGTAACAAGTTTGCTTTTCTAATTCATCAATAATGGCACCTTGGTTAGTCTGAAGCTACCAAGAGTGCCAAACAATCTTCTAACGCAGCGCCTATGGTTTGCTCGCGCACGCTCAAGCGATCGCCACTAAGCTGTAGCAATCGAGTATGGATTTTATCTTCTGTAGCTAAGTAACAGGCTAGCCAAACGGTGCCCACCGGCTTTTCTGGACTGCCACCGCCAGGCCCGGCCACTCCACTAACCGCCACCCCGACTGCATCGCCATTTTGGGCACAAGCTCCTTTGGCCATGGCAATTACCACCGCTTCGCTAACCGCGCCGTCGCGCTCAATAATACTGGGTAAGACGCCCAACATGTCACTTTTGGCGGCATTAGAATAAGTCACAAAGCCCCGTTCAAACCAAGCGGAGCTACCAGCAATATCGGTAATGGCACAGGCAATACCCCCACCAGTACAAGACTCCGCCGTCGTAATGGTTAAACCGCGCGCCAGTAAAGCATCACCCAATTGCTGTGACAGCTGTTGCGGACCTACTAAAGACTGCCCCACACATCACTCCTCGTTCGCTAATACTTAGCCATAAAGACTTTTTTGCCACGGAACCCACGGAAAAATAAAGATAAAAGCAAAAAGTGCCAAAGATCTTAGTGTGTAAGGTATTAACACCATAAATCTTGTTCACTTGTCGTTTTTGAACTCGCACTTGTCCGTGTGTTCCGTGTTCTTCCGTGGCAAAAATACTCTTTTACTATTAATTTTTTATCTCTTCTCTCGCTTGGTACTGGGCGCTGGTTTAAGCCGCTAATCCACCTGTGATGCCCTGCCACAGTACGACTAATGCCGAAATAGTAGATATCAACAGAATGGCAGGCCGAGCACTGTCTTTGTTAAATACGCGCTCTAACCGCCGCGACAGCCAAAAACCTACAACCACGCCTGGTATCATCTTTAAAATTAAAGTGGCGTTTAACAGCTCAGAACCACCATTTAACCACAGCATGGCTATCGATAAGGGGGTGCCAATTAAAAAGAACGCGGCAATTTCATTGCGCGCCGTTAACCGAGGTTCGTGTTGATATAACAAGGCTATGGGCGGCCCACCCACCGAGGTAGCAGTACCCAATATACCTGACAAAAAACCAGCCACGGTTAAGCTATAGCCATTAAGTGCCACCGAGTAACGACGTAAACTCAGCCACACGGCCAGTAACAATGCGCCGCCAAAAAATAAACTAAGTTGCCACGGCGCTATGCTCACTAATAGTAAAGCTCCGCACCACGAGCCAGGTAGCCGCGCCGCAATGGCAGGGAATACCCGACGCCAATTAAGTGAGTGGCGCTGCTTAAGTACCACTATGACAGATAGCATCCACCCTACCACCAGCACGGGTCCGGGCACATAGGCGGGATCTATCAAATATAATAAGGGGGCGGCGAGTAAGCCAAAGCCGATGCCCACCCACGCCTGCACCACTATGCTGCAAGTAACGATAAACAACGCCAGCAATTCGAGAGAAGAATACAGCATGCCGTTCCCTTGGGTTAAAAACGTCATTCTAGCATGGGAAGAGCAGCGCCGAGCGAGCCCGCGCCACGGGAATTTTGAATAAAAAAACCGAGCTGCTGACACATGTCAGCAGCTCGGTCTTAAATGGGGTAAAAAGCGGTTATCAAAACAACATAAAAACGGTGTCTATCCTTTAAAGTGGCCGCTTAATACGATTACTTACTGCCAGCGCCCTGGCGAGAACGTTCACTGTTTTCGACTAAAATACCGGCACCTAAACGATTAATATCATTCCATAACGCATCATCAATGTTAATGCCGTGGTCGATAATATATTCCTTGTTATCGGCCAATTGCTCGGGGCTCATATACAGTGCGTTTCGGTTACCCTTAGAGCTCTGTAACGAAGCAGATAAATCCACTCGCGAGCTGCACACTATGGTCAGCGCCTGAGTCTCATCCGGATTAGTCACCAAGCTGGTCGTCGCTTCACTGAAACTGGGATAGCGCTCTCCGGCTTTAATCCCCGCCGCATATTCTTTGACCGTCTTGCTGCCGTTTTGCCAATAGGCGGTCACACTAATACCGCGTCGCCCGCAATCGGTGAGCGCCTTAAGCGCAAACATACGATTATGGCAGTTATGCACGGTAATAGTGGCAATCCCGCTTTCTAAGGCTTTGGCGTGCGCCAAGTCAATCGAGGAGGCAATGCAGTTAAGCGCGCTGCGGCCATTGCTGTCGATAATGGCCGAGGTACTGTCTTCATACACCACAGTACTCAGCGGCTTATCAAAATCTAGACCAATATAAGGCAAGGCTCGCTTTAGTTCTGCCAGCCCGTTAAGGCCGTGTTTTTCTAGCCATAACACCATATTAGCCGCATCTTCATAATTACCCACAAAATAACCGGAAGCTTCAAAACAACGGCGCAAAGCCGCTTTTAGTTCGTTCATTGACACTTGCATCAGTCAATTCCTCCCAACACGGGCGCCAGCGGCATAAACCAATCATCGTTATAGACGTGTCCAATATCTTCTAGCAGCGGTGCGCCCTGATACATGGTATTGCGCACCCATAATTTAGAACGCGGATCGAACTTGCTGACGCCAAAAAACGATAATTTGCAACGCAGCAGGTGCATAGGCAGTACATCTTTTGCCAACAGATTGGCTTGAATATCGCCGTATACACAACGGTCCATACTTTGAATGCGCCGTACTATGCCGCGCAACTTGGGCCGCGCCACCATAAAGCGAGCCGTGGTGTGATCGGGGTGCTCTTTAATGTATTGGCACAACAACTGATAGCATTTATATACCGCATAGCCTACGCCCAGTGGCATTTGCTTTTCTCGCCCTCCATCCAGCGCACACTGACCGAGGCGGGGCTCCATTTTGTCTTCCGAGCGATACCAAAAGATGTCTCGTGAACCGATGGCATTAAAGTCTATTTTTAATGCCCAGTCGTAACGGCGCTCTATCACTTCTTTTAGCTTTTGTAGCGGCATCAGTGAGTCGAGATCGAGAAACTCTTCCACGCAGTAATAGTCATCTAGGCCATCAACCAGCTGCGGATAAAGCTCTAGTAATATTGATACCAACAGCTCTTGGCCTTGCAGCGAACAGTGTTGCTCGCTCCAGGCCAGCAAGTCGTTCCAATTGTGTAATAGAGATCCGGATTGCTCACGCAACGCAGATAGATCTTCAATCACCCGCGCATTGTTATCAGATTGCCAAGGGTCTTCGGTGAGAGTTTCAGCCATGTGCTGGGCGCTACGCGCCAACAAAGCATCTAACTGCTGGCGTATTCTATCGTCGATATGCCCAAGGCTTCGCACCAAGGCCAGCGCCAGCTCGCGCATTTCTATCCATTGGTTGATAAGCACAGGGTGATTAATAAGGTAAGGTGCCATGCCAAGGCCCGTAGAGTTGCCGATGCCAAAGTAGCGTTTAATTTCTGGCAACATAGGTTGATATTGCTGCGGGTTACGCTGCTGGGCAATATGTTCTACTTGTAACAAACTAAAGTTTCTTAACATTAAGCAGGCAAACATTTCGGCGGCAAAAGGCCGCGCAAAGTCGGGATACCGGCTGCTTACTTTATCCCAGTCGGCCATGCCCAATTTGCCACTGCCGTACACAGCAGTAGTACGGTATAGATATCCAACCTTGGCAATTTTCGCCACATCAGGCTGCTCGCCCTTGCTTAATTGATCGACCACATAATCAAAGTTACGCGCACTGCGATTAGCACGAGACAACACAAATACTCGCGCATCCACGCGGCCCGCTTCTTGCAACGGAACATTTTGGCGCAAAAAGGCTAAGTAATCATCTTCGACGCGCCCTTCTACCAGCGCCATGGTGAGGTCCCATTTGCTGGCGACCACACGGTCGTTGCGCTCGGCTGAGTTTAAGTAATCAGAGAAAATAACGAAGCTGAATAACCCCTGCGCGGTGTTGATTTCATAAATAACGGTGCCGTAACCCTCGGCACACAGATTCAGGCGGGCGGTATGTATTTGCCAGCGTTCCAGCATGATGCGGCGCACTAAGATGCGCATAAAACTCAACCGACTCTGGTGCATAGCACCCAGTCGCTCTAAGTTCATAACCTGATCAACAGGGCGCAGTGGCAATGCATTTGGCCCCCGCAGGGAGGCTTTAATTGCTGCTAACCTCATCATGTTTCTACCCTCGATAATTACTAAATGTCCTTATTGCGCTATTTATCGAGCAGCCGCCCGACATAACGCAGGGTCAGAAAGAGAAAATAATGTTCCGTTATTCTCTAGGCTAACGACTCTGCTTTCTGCCTCATGCGATGCATCATCGTGCACAATCATAAAACCCGACAAGTTAAATGGTTATATCGATTGATAAGAAAAATTTATCAGGATGCTAACAAGGCGCATTAATACTGATGACGATGTAAATAACTGACTATAAAGTTAGGTAAACATTTAACAAAAATGGGAGGTATAGCCGATTTCGGAGGGTGAAGAGAGCGAGCCAATACCTAGCCCTATTTTTGCCACGGAATACGCGGACGAAGAATGAGGTCAAAACTGATGGATGGCGTGTAAGATCTTAAGCAGTTCGGCATAACTTATGTGGATTCAAGGGCCAGCTTATCTTTATCGTCACCCTCGCGAAGGCGGGGTCCAGTGCCTTTGCAGGCAGCTCTCTGGCTGACATCTCTGCGCCACAAGCCCTGGATTCCCGCCTTCGCGGGAATGACGGCAGAACCACACATGTTATGGCCGATTGCTTACCCTCAGTATTTTTTGACTATATCCCAAGTTAACTTTCCGTGTATTCCGTGGCAAAGAGTCTTTAATGCCTAGGGTCTGTTGCTCTAATAACTCCTCCCGCTAACTTTGGCTGGCGAGAATAAAATCAACCAACGCCTGAGCGGGTGGAGTTAACGATTTATTGTTCAGCCGAATGATGCCAATGCGCCGCGTGATCATCGGCGTGTGCAAGGGAATAAAGGTGAGCCGCGAATTGTCTTTGGGGAAGGCATACCAGGGCAGCGTAGTCACGCCAAAGCCCGCCTCTAACATGGCCACTAACGAGATCATGTTAGAGATATAGTATTGAGAGTGAGCCAACAGTGACTCCGCTTCACTGCCCTCCAGCAAACGAGAGGTGCCATTACTGATTAATCGATATTGTCGTAACGCCTGCCAATGCAGCTCGCTGGAACTGGCCAATGGGTGATCATTGGGGCAGACCACCCCTAATCTATCTTCCCATACTGGCGTAAAATGCTTTTCGCTCTCTCCTTGCTCATCAAACAGGCTGGCAATGCCAAAATCCACCTGCTGATTTTCTATCATCTTCAATACAGCACCCGAGTTATCATCAAACACACTCACGTGCAGCTTGCGCTCCCCAATAAAATTCAGCAGCAACTCGGGCAGAAAACGGCTGGCAATGGATGGCACCGACGCTATTCGCAAATGCCCAGTCTTGTGCTCAGCCAGCAGCGTCATGTCTTCGGCGATGCGGTCATGATGGGCAAGCAATTCTTTTGCCTTGGGCAAAAAGTGTTTACCAAAGGGGGTAAGCTCGGTTTTAGCGGCGCGGCTGTTGTGTTTCTCAAACAAGGCCTCCCCGAGCTTGTTTTCTAAATCTCGAATCGACAACGAAATGGCAGGCTGAGTGCGATGCGCCTTTTCGGCCGCCAAGTGGAAACCTTTAAGTTCGGCTACCCAAACGAAGTGACGCAGTTGAGCAACTTTGAATTCCGGCAACATGATAAGACTTCCTTATCGAACGATATCATTAATTAATTTTTATTATTAAAACACAGCTTCTATGATGACACCAATCAAGCAAAGGAGATCACTCATGTCTAATTCAGTATTTCGTAACTACATCGCCGGTGAATGGGTTGAAGGTCCAAGCTCTATCGCTAACATCAGCCCCTCCGATCTTAGTGATGTCATTGGCCATTACGCCCAAGCCGATGCAGCTCAAACTCAGGCAGCCATTACTGCCGCCGCTCAGGGACAACTAGAGTGGGAAAAAAGCGGTTTAGAGCAACGTTACGCCGTGCTGATGGCGATTGGCGATGAGCTGATTACCCGCAAAGACGAGCTAGGCAAATTGCTGGCACGTGAAGAAGGAAAAACCGTGGCCGAAGGTGTAGGCGAAACCTATCGCTCTGGCCAGTTCTTTCATTATTACGCTGCCGAAGTACTGCGCCAGATGGGCGAAACTGCCGATTCAGTGCGCCCAGGGGTAGAAATTGAAACCCGCCGCGAGCCCGTAGGCGTGGTCGGTATTATTACTCCTTGGAACTTCCCTACCGCTACCGGCGCCTGGAAAATTGCGCCCGCGTTGGCGTTCGGTAACGCCGTAGTCTGGAAACCGGCCAATCAAGTGCCAGCTTCTGCTTGGGCACTAACCGAAATTATCTCTCGCCAGCAGTTACCCGCGGGTACCTTCAACTTAGTGATGGGCCCGGGTGCCGAAGTAGGCGATGTGCTCATTAATTCCCGTGGCATTAATGCCCTGACCTTTACCGGCTCACTAGAAACAGGCCGCAAGGTGGCTATGGCGACTGCCGGTAACTTGATTAAGTGTCAGTTAGAAATGGGCAGCAAGAACGCATTGGTGGTGTTGGATGATGCCGACCTAGACAACGCCGTTGAATGTGCGGTGGGTGGCGCTTACGGTGGCACAGGTCAAAAATGTACGGCTTCTTCTCGCCTTATTGTTACCGAAGGCATTCACGACCGTTTTGTGGCCGCCGTTATCGAGCGCATGAAGAAGCTGGTAGTCGGTAATCCGCTAAAAGAAGGCGTCCACATTGGTGCCGTAGCCGATGCTCGCCAAATGGAATCCAACCTCAAATACTTAGCCCTGGCCAAAGCCGAAGGCGGTAACTTGGTCTATGGCGGTAACGTGATCACCGCAGAAACCGAAGGCTACTACATGCAGCCGGCGCTGTTTACCGAGACCACTAACGACATGACAATTAACCGCGAAGAAGCTTTTGCGCCCATTGCTTGTGTGATTAAGGTGAAAGACTACGCCGAAGCGCTGGCCACCTTAAATGACACCAACTTTGGCTTAACGGGCGGCATTTGCACCGAATCTCTGAAGTATGCCACCGACTTTAAACGCAACGCCAAAACTGGCTGCGTAATGGTCAATCTGCCTACTGCTGGCACCGATTACCATGTGCCATTTGGCGGCCGTAAAGATTCAAGCTTTGGCCCGCGTGAGCAAGGTACCTACGCCAAAGAGTTTTACACCGTTGTAAAAACGACCTACATCCGCGCTTAACGGAGACAGGGCTATGAGCCGAGCATTACATAACGACATGATAGTGATCGACGGGCTGCAGTATTCCAACTGGAGCCGAGAGATCTTCGAGCAACTGCACGAGGGCGGCGTCACTATGGTGCACGCCACTATCGTCTATCACGAGCAGATCCGTGAAACCCTGATGCGCATTAGCGAGTGGAATCGCCAGTTTGAGTTACACGGCGATCTGATTATGCCGGTGCGCAGCAGCGATGATATTCGCCGCGCCAAAGCCGAAGGCAAAGTAGGCATTATGTTTGGGGCGCAAAACTGCTCCCCGATAGAAGACGATATTGGCATGGTCGAGGTAATGCGTAATTTAAACCTGATGATCATGCAATTAACCTACAACAACCAAAGCCTGCTGGCCTGTGGTTGCTATGAGGCAATAGACAGCGGTGTGACCCGCTTTGGTCGTCAGGTAATTAAAGAAATGAACCGAGTGGGCATGGTCATCGACATGAGCCACAGTGCCGAGCGCAGTACGTTAGAGGCCATCGAGATTTCTGAACGCCCCATCGTTATCTCTCACGCCAACCCGCTGAGCTTTCACGATGCCAAACGTAACAAGTCGGATACCGTGCTCAAGGCACTGGCCGAATCCGGTGGTTTGCTGGGCTTTAGCGCCTATCCTTTCCACCTAAAAAACGGTCCCGACTGCACTCTGGACGAATACTGCGACATGATTGCCCGCACCGCAGATCTCATGGGCGTAGACCGGTTAGGCATTGGCACCGATTTATGCCAAAACCAACCGCTGTCGATACTGGAATGGATGCGCAATGGCCGTTGGTCGAAATCGATGGATTATGGTGAAGGCTCTAAGGCTAATGCCGACTGGCCACGCCCATTATCTTGGTTTCGCGATAGCCGAGACTTCCCCAACCTCACCAACGGCTTGCTAGCCCGAGGCTTTAGTCAGCAAGACACAGCAAAAATAATGGGTCAAAACTGGCTCACCTTCCTAGATACTGCCCTGCAGCCACAAACTGCTGCTCAATAAGGATAACGGGGAGCTCCCACTCCCCGTGTAATGTTCCAACTTGGAGGCGAACATGAGCAATAAAACAGAGGCGACCCTAGCCATGGAAAAAAATCTGGAAGCCAACACCAAACCCGGCTTTTTTACTGGCCTCGATATCCCCGTATTTTTACTGAGTGGCGGCGCCCTATTGCTGTTTGTAGTAATGGCTCTGTATGACATCGACTTAGTATCAGCTTGGGTTAATAAGGCCTTTGCCGTATCCACTCGCTTATTTGGCGCCTATTGGCAGGTGCTCTTGCTATTGACCTTCCTTATCGGGTTGGTAATGGCTGTAGGCCGAGGTGGCAAGGTACGCTTGGGTAACCTGAGCAAGCCCGAGATGTCTACCTTTCAGTGGATGTCGATCATCATGTGTACCCTGCTGGCAGGGGGTGGCGTATTTTGGGCTGCCGCCGAGCCTTTGGCACACTTTATCTCGCCGCCGCCCATGTATGCGGGTGAAACCGATCCCATGAATATGGCGCTTAACGCCATGGCGCAAAGCTTTATGCACTGGGGCTTTCTGGCCTGGGCCATACTTGGCAGCCTGACCGGTATCGTGTTCATGCACCTGCATTACGACAAAGGCCTGCCGCTAAAGCCGCGCACCTTGCTGTATCCGGTGTTCGGCGACCGAGTGATGAAAGGCTGGTTTGGAGCTATCGTTGATGCGTGTTGCGTACTGGCGGTGGTCGCCGGCACCGTAGGCCCCATCGGTTTTCTCGGCTTGCAGGTCAGCTTTGGTCTAGAGAAGCTGTTCGGTATTCCTGACGTTTACAGCACTCAGGTCACGATTTTGGTCGGACTGATCTGCATCTATACCCTGTCGGCTGTGAGTGGTGTTACCCGAGGTATCCAGATCCTGAGTAACATCAACGTGATGCTGGCCGCTTTTCTAATGTTGTTTATCTTTCTGTTTGGCCCCACCGCTTTTATCGTCAACACCTACCTGCACGCCTTTGGCCTCTACATCAATAACTTCATACCCATGGCGACCTTTCGCGCCGACCCGGCCTGGCTGGACTGGTGGACTGTGTTTTTCTGGGGTTGGTTTTTAGGTTATGGACCATTAATGGCGATGTTTGTGGCGCGAATTTCTCGCGGCCGCACCGTACGTCAGGTGATCATGCTGATTTCTATCATAGCGCCCATCATTACCTGCTTCTGGTTCACCGTCATGGGCGGCAGCGGTTTGGCCTTCGAAATCGCCAACCCCGGCAGCGTCTCCGGTCCTTTCACCGGTTTCAACCTGCCTGCGGCATTACTGGCGATTACCGAGCAACTGCCCTTTGGCTTCATTATCTCGATACTGTTCTTGATATTGACCACTATCTTCGTTGCCACCACCGGTGACTCCATGACCTTTGCCGTATCCATGGTCATGACCGGCACCGACCATCCTCATGCGGGTGTACGCGTGTTCTGGGGCGTCATGATGGGCGTGATAGCGGCCATTCTGATTTCTATCGGCTCAGGTGGTATCACCGCCCTGCAGTCCTTCATCGTGGTCACGGCAGTTCCTGTATCACTGGTATTGCTGCCCACACTGTGGACCGCACCGCAAATCATCAAAAAAATGGCAGCGGAACAGGGGCTTTAAGCTGCCGCCGGCACCGGGCCTTGTTGCTCGGTGCCACTTCTTTTGAGCGGCCATGGCCGCTTTTTTTCTGCATGAACAAAAGGTACACACCATGAAAACACCCGTAAAAACCAATCTGTTTGCCTCTAAAGCACCACTGGAATGGGCTGTCATGGCCAACGGCCAATTTTATACCGCACAAATTCCCATTGATGCCGAAGGCAAGGTCGTTGAGGGTGGCATTGAAGCCCAGGCGCGCCAAACTATGGACAACTTCAAGCACACTATAGAAGCGGCCGGCTTAACCATGGCAAACGTCACCCAAGTGCTTATTTACGTGACCGCCCGCGACCACCTGCCGATATTCAACAAAGTGTATGCCGAATACTTTACGCCGCCCTACCCTAACCGAGCCGCCATGATCATAGTGGGACTGGCACGAGAAGAAATGCTCTGCGAAATTGTCGCTTACGCAGCTCAAGAACAGTAAACATAGCGGCAAGCCTTACGCTGTACGCCGTTAGTTAACGACAAACAACGTTTTTCTTTACGTACAGCGTACGGCTTCAAGTATATAGCGGCCTGAAGGGCTCGTATTTCGTGACGAATAGTTTTTTAGTTTTACGGCTCATCCTTACTCTCTCGCTCTCCCGTCACTTAAGTGACACAAAATATCGCCTTGGCCTGATCTCTATTTTTCCATGCTGCTCATACATAAAGAGGCGCGATCTTCCGTTGCTAAATAGCTTTCGGTTTGGATTTAAAAGATTTATGCCTACGGCATAATGCGAGAGCAAGCGTTCGCCTACAAAAGAGCCGTGAAGGGTGAAGCGTAAAGAATGAAGGGGACGACATGGAGAAAAGACTGCACCCGACTGCTTAAACACAATACCCAAACCTACATATTCAGTCTCTATTTCGCCTGTCACTTTTGCATGTATCTAATCTCAGCCCTTACCACCACGATCCCTTTCAGATTTGATCCCTATTTTTCCGTGTTCTTCCGTGTATTCCGTGGCAAAAGGTTTTAGGGGTTGGTTGATCTGATGTTTTCTTACAGCTTACCGCTGACGGCTTGGTGTTCCCCATGCCTTCAAACTCGGTTGCTGGTACAATGCGGCCTCAAGTTTTGGCACGGCTGACTCCTTAAGTAACGCTGCCTTATACTTGGCTTCATCATCAGTCTCATAAAGATATAAGGCATTGATTTAATTATGAATCAAGACAACGTCCAGCACACTCCCATGATGGTTCAGTACTTAGCATTAAAGGCACAGCATCCGGATGTATTGATGTTTTATCGCATGGGTGATTTTTATGAGCTGTTTTATGACGATGCCAAAAAAGCCTCGCGCCTGTTGGATATTTCACTAACCAAACGCGGTAAGTCGGGGGGTAATGCTATCCCTATGGCGGGGGTGCCGCACCATGCGGCAGAGAACTATTTGGCTCGCTTGGTGCAAATGGGTGAGTCGGTGGCCATTTGTGAGCAAATTGGCGAACCGGGTATGCTCAAAGGGCCGATGGAGCGCCAAGTCGTGCGCATTGTGACCCCAGGCACTTTGTCGGATGAGGCTTTGTTGGTGGAGCGCCAAGATAACTGTTTGGCAGCAGTGTTTCACGATGGCCAGCAGTTTGGTTACGGCATTTTAGATATCAGCACTGGGCGCTTTGTGCTGAACCAGTTTGCCACCGAAGAAGCTTTAATCGCCGAGTTGCAGCGTACGCAGCCGGCGGAATTGTTATACCCAGAATCCTTTGCTTATTTTGCTGCTATTGAAGCGCGCAAGGGCCTGCGCCGTCGACCGGAGTGGGAGTTTGACTTAGATACCTCGCGCACCTTGTTATGCCAGCAATTTGGTACTCGCGACCTTATTGGCTTTGGTGTTGAGCAAGCGACCACGGCGCTGTGTGCCGCCGGTTGTTTGCTGCAATATGTGAAAGATACGCAGCGCACCGCCATGCCCCATATTAATAGTGTGAGCCTTGAGCGCAGCCAAGACATGGTAGTGATGGATGCGGCGACTCGTCGTAATTTAGAGCTAACCCTTAATCTGTCGGGCACGATGGAAAACACGCTAGCCGAGGTACTCGATAATACTGCCACCCCCATGGGCAGCCGCTTGCTGAAGCGCTGGATCCATCAACCTAGCCGAAATGCGACGGCACTAACGCGTCGCCAAGACAATATCGCCCTACTGATGAGCGATGGCCGCTTTGAAGACTTGCGCTCGCCACTGCGCCAAGTGGGTGACATGGAGCGGGTGCTAGCAAGGCTGGCTCTGCGCTCGGCACGTCCACGAGATTTAAGTCGCTTGCGCAGCGCCTTACAGGCGTTACCGGACATTCAGCAGCAACTGGCGGTGGCCAATGGCTCAAGCTTAAGTGAGTTGGCTGCCACCATTGGCCAGTACCCTGACTTGGCCGAGTTATTAGAGCAAGCAGTGGTGGATACGCCGCCGGTATTAATTCGCGATGGCGGCGTGATCCGCGATGGTTTTAATGCCGAGCTGGATGAGCTGCGCGAGCTTGCTGCCGGTGCGCATCGTTATTTAGAAGCACTGGAAGCACGAGAAAAAGCCGCCACCGGTATTTCGACATTAAAAGTGGCGTATAACCGAGTGCACGGCTTTTATATTGAAGTAAGTCGCGCCAGCGCCGATTTAGTGCCGATGCATTATGTGCGCCGCCAAACGCTAAAAAATAACGAACGTTATATTATTCCCGAGCTTAAAGAGTACGAAGATAAGGTACTGAGCGCCCAAGGCAAAGGCTTGGCGTTAGAGAAGAAATTATATGACGCCCTACTCGACCGCTTATTAGAGCAATTAGCACCATTGCAGCGCAGTGCCATTGCGTTGGCCGAGTTGGACGTGTTTGCCAATCTTGCTGAGCGCGCCGATAGTCTCGATTACTGTCGCCCTACGCTTACCCAAGATGAGGTAATTAATATTCAAGCCGGTCGTCACCCTGTAGTGGAGCAGGTGATGAACGACCCGTTTATCGCCAATCCGCTGCTGCTGTCTGAAAAACGGAAGATGTTGGTGATTACAGGCCCGAACATGGGCGGTAAATCGACCTATATGCGCCAAACAGCGTTGATCGTACTGATGGCGTATATGGGCTCTTTTGTGCCTGCGCACAGTGCCAGCATTGGCAAGATAGACCGTATTTTTACTCGCATTGGTGCCTCGGATGATTTGGCCTCGGGCCGCTCAACCTTTATGGTGGAAATGACCGAGACTGCCAATATTCTTAATAATGCCACTGTGCATAGCCTGGTATTAATGGATGAAATTGGTCGTGGCACTAGCACTTACGATGGACTGGCTTTAGCTTGGGCCTGTGCCGATGCACTGGCGAATAAGCTGCATGCGTATACTTTATTTGCTACCCATTATTTTGAGTTAACTGAGCTGGCCGGCCTTTGGCCAGAAGTAGCCAACGTGCATTTAGACGCGGTGGAGCATGAAGACACCATTGCCTTTATGCATGCGGTGCAAGAAGGTGCAGCCAGTCGCTCTTATGGTTTGCAAGTGGCGGCATTGGCAGGAGTGCCCAAGCCGGTACTGGCATTAGCGCGTCATAAACTTACTGAGTTAGAGACTGGGAGTTTGCAACTGCCAGAGCCTGAGAATAAGCAAGCCCCCGTAGCCGGGGCCGCAGAGGTGCAAACCACGCTGCCTTTGTTTGATGAGAAGCTTGATGAGGCATTGGTGTTGCTAGATGGTATAGAACCGGATGAGCTAACGCCGCGTCAAGCACTGGAGTTGCTGTATAAATTGAAACAAGTGAGGAATTAAAGGGCGGCGCCGCTGTCAACATTCGCACGAATGTAGTCGCTGCTTTAGCAGCTAAATCCGGTACTGCAGGCTCTGGTGTACCGGGCCAGCCTATGCCGTGATGTTGTGCGAATAAATTCGCCCCTACAAATAATGTAGGTTCTAGCAGTGCCTACGACACATTGATGAAAGCACAAAGCCAACAGCAGACAGTTAGTCTTTTGTTGGCTTTGGTCATTTTGTTTTATTCAACATTGAAGGTTCAGCATTCTCGCGCAGCGAGTAAACTATTTTAGTCAGTATGAAACAGAGTGCCTACTGATAGCCCTTGTTGGGTGAGTATGTCTTTTAGCCTACGTAGTGCTTCTACTTGAATTTGACGAACTCGCTCGCGGGTAAGGCCAATTTCTTGCCCTACATGTTCCAGAGTCGAGGCTTCGTAACCCAGCAAACCAAAACGACGGGCTAATACTTCACGTTGTTTTGGATTGAGTTCTTCTAGCCAGCCAACTAGGCTGCTGTTCATATTGCTATCTTGTAGCTCAGCTTCTGGATCTAGGTCATTTTCATCGGTGATCACATCGAGCAATGCTTTGTCACCGTCTACACCAATCGGCGTGTCTACTGAGCTGATTCTTTCGTTTAGCTTCAGCATGCGCGATACATCAGACACTGGCTTATCAAGCGCTGCAGCAATTTCTTCCGCAGTGGGCTCATGGTCAAGCTGCTGTGCTAATTCTCGAGCGGTACGCAGGTATACATTAAGTTCTTTAACCACATGAATGGGCAGACGTATGGTACGAGTCTGGTTCATAATGGCGCGCTCTATGGTTTGGCGGATCCACCAAGTAGCATAGGTTGAGAAGCGAAAGCCACGCTCGGGATCAAACTTTTCAACGGCGCGGATCAAGCCAAGGTTACCTTCTTCAATAAGGTCTAATAAGGCAAGGCCTCGGTTATTATAACGGCGAGATATTTTAACCACGAGCCGTAGATTAGACTCGATCATCCGTTTGCGTGCTATAAGATCACCGCGTAAAGCACGACGAGAATACAAGACTTCTTCTTCTGCCGTTAGCAGTGGAGAAAAACCAATCTCTCCTAGGTATAACTGAGTGACATCTAAGCTGCGGCTGCTCATTGTCTCTGCCGTTTCTGCATTGTCTTTTGCTTTGTTGATAGTAGCGTCCGGTGCGCTATCAACAGTAAAGTCCATGTCATTGGTACGAGTTATTGTTTTACTCTGACTCATGGCCGTTCTCCCTTAAACCGGGTACTACCTGTTCCCGGGGTTTATCGCTTTGGCAAGTGCTTCATCGGGTTCACCGACGTCCCCTGATATCGAATCTCAAAGTGCAATCGAACATCAGTCGTATCACTGCTTCCCATATCCGCTATATGCTGCCCTGAGCTCACCGTTTGTTGCTCTTTAACTCTCAACACTTCGTTGTGAGCGTAGGCAGACAAATAATCATCGTTATGTTTAATGATAACCAAGTTGCCGTAACCACGTAACGCACTCCCTGCGTATACAACCTTGCCTGCTGCGGCGGCTTTTATAGCCTGCCCTCTACTACCTCGTATATCAACGCCCTTATTACCCGTTTCTGCCAACGAAAAACCTGAAATAACAGGTCCTGATGTTGGCCAATGCCAGATTATTTTAGAGTTGACAGTGGCGTTTTTTTGTACGCCAGAGTCAGCGTATGCTTTTCTCGGTGTGGGTGCAAGCGGCTTCGCTGGCTTTTTAACATCAGCGCTACCTTTAGCCTCAGAAGTATTAACCTTAACATTGCTTGTTGAACGGGCAGGAATAGTGACCGATTTGGGCTTCGTCGTGGGCACTGTATTTGACGGTTCGCGACCCATTTGCAGCGTCAGAGCTTGACCAACATAGATACGATAAGGAGGCCTAAGGCCATTAAGGGTGGCCAAGTCAGCCACTCGATGGTTGGTACGCCGCGCAATGCTATTAAGCGTGTCCCCTCGGCGAACTCGATATTGCACACGTTTAACGCCGGGAATATCTAGGCGCAGCGTTTGCCCCGGATAAATGGCATAGGGTGGTGCAATACGATTATGGCTCGCCAATGTCGGGACATCAGTACCGGCTTGCCAGGCAATCGAATATAGGGTGTCGCCTTTGGCCACCACATAGTGGTTGCCGTTGGCTTTAATATGCCCACGGGCATGAACGCCAGACACAGGAGCCGGCCGAGAGGCGGAGCAAGCGCTCAGCAGCGAGATCAACACCAGGTTGATACACGTCAGTTTGAGTAGTTTGCTCCATGCTTGCATTAGTTTCTCAGCAATAAGTAGGCTGCCACGGCCGCTACTAAACATAGCCAGCCAATAATATCGATATATCGAATCAGCTTAGCTTCCATTCTTACACCGCCCCATACCATAAGGCCGGCCACCAAGAAAAAGCGCAATCCTCGACCCACTAGCGATACCAATACGAAAGGCAAAAATACCATGCCCAACAAACCGGCGGTAACCGTGAATACCTTATAAGGAATGGGCGTGAAGCTGGCAATAAAAATAACCCAAATGCCCCACTCGTCAAACCAATGGCGGGCAATATCAATTTTCCCCTCATAGCCCATGGTGGCAATAAAGGGCTGCACTACCGGATCCCATAGCGCATAGCCCAGCAGATAACCAAAACAGGCACCCAACACGGAAAAAAACGTGGCCAAGCCCGCATAAAACCAAGCGCGTTTGGGCTTAGCTAACGCCATAGGCGCGAGCATTACGTCTACTGGCACCGGCCAAAAAATAGACTCGACAAAGCTATTTAGCGACAAATAAACCGGTGCATGCTTATGCATAGCCCATTTCATTACCAGTTGGTACAACCGAGAAAAAATCTTCACTCAAGATCGCCTTTCACTAAAGGAACAAATCGCACCGACTCTAATTCGGTACGAGAAAATTGATTACCGTTACGCTGATACAGCCATAACGATTGATGTGCCTGGCCCACCGGGATCACCATACATCCACCATCGGCTAGCTGCGATAATAATGCCTGAGGTGTCTCTTGGGCCGCTGCCGTCACCATAATGGCATCAAACGGTGCCTTGCTATCCCAGCCTTGCCAACCATCACCATGCTTGGTCGATACATTGTGTAAGTCGAGCCGCTGCAGGCGACGTCTAGCCTGATATTGCAGCGATTTAATACGCTCAATGGTAAAGACCTGATCAACAAGCTGCGCCAGCACCGCCGTTTGAAAGCCAGAGCCGGTGCCCACTTCCAACACCCGCTTGGGCTGGCGTTGCATCAGCACTTCTGTCATGCGGGCCACTATATAAGGTTGAGAGATAGTTTGGCCAAAACCGATAGGTAGCGCACTGTTCTCCCATGCCTTATGGGACATGGCTTCATCAACAAACTGAGCTCTTGGCAAACTTGCAATAGCCGTTAATACCTGCTCGTTTTTGATCCCTTGTTGCTGCAACATGCGATAGAGTTGCTGCCCTGCTAACGTTAACGTAAGCACCTACTACTCCACTTCTTTGATCCAACTGGCTAACGCCGCCATTTTGTTATGTGCAGTCATGTCGATTGTCAGCGGGGTAATAGAGACATAGCCTCGTTCTACCGCGTCAAAATCGGTGCCTTCCCCTGCATCTTGAATCGCACCAGGAGGGCCAATCCAATAAATAGGCCGTCCGCGAGGATCATATTCCTTTAATACCGGATCGCAACGATGACGATTACCCAAACGAGTCACTTTGATACCCTGAATATCGGCCAACGGCAAGTCAGGAACGTTAACATTAAGTATTTGATTGGTCGCCAGCGGGGCACGTAACAAACCTTGCACCAGCAAACTGGCATAATGCGCGGCTGTTTCAAAATGACGACTGCCACATAAAGACACCGCCAATGCGGGTAATCCTAAGTGTCGTCCTTCTGTCGCCGCTGCCACGGTACCCGAGTAAAGCACATCGTCGCCCAAGTTAGCACCGTGATTAATACCGGCCACCACCATGTCAGGGTCGGGATCGAGCAGGCAGTTTACTGCCCAATGCACGCAGTCGGTAGGCGTACCTTTAACTGAGTAGAAGCCACTGTCATCTAATTTATCGGCACGCAGTGGCACATCTAGCGTCAGTGAATGACTGGCACCGCTGCGGTTTCTGTCCGGCGCCACCGTCACCACTTCGGCAAATTCTGACAATGCGCGGCTTAAGGTGCGAATGCCAAGTGCATTCACGCCGTCGTCATTACTCACTAATATTTTCATTGGCTTGCAAATCCTTCGCTATTTCGCGTACCACACTGGTGGCATAACTTCCGGCGGGTAGCCAGAATGATAATTTCAACTGAGCACCGTCTAACTGCCAACTCATGTCGCGCGGCTTTAATAATAAGGCACGACGCTCTTGTTTTAGTCCTTGAGCCTCAAGCCCTTGGCATAAATCTTCTTGTTCGCTAAGAGCCGACAGCTCTAGCTCAGCGGCGGCCTCTAGGCTCGGCAAGCGGCCTCGCCCCCACATTGGCGAACTGATGCGCACATCATCTTCTGCAAAGCGCGCCTGCATGGCATCATCTAGCGGGTTGTCTTCGTTGAGCGTGAAAAAAGACTGAGTGCCCGCCAGCATCAGGCAATCGCCAGCCAGTAGTTGCTCACCCAAGCCAGAGCTTAAGCGCTTGCTGGCAGCTAGATTAAAAAGATAGCTACGTGCCGCCGACAAATACATTGATCGCTTGTTACGGTCTTTAATACGACGGCCATTAAACATGGCGCGCGCTTGATCTAAATTACCAAAATTGTGGCCAAAGCGTTGATCACCGTAATAGTTAGGTACACCGCGCGTGGCGATGGCACTTAAGCGGCTTTCTAGCGCAGCACAATCTGACAATTCGGTAAGGTTAAGCTCAAACCTGTTGCCTTTTAGTGCGCCAATTTTTAGTTTTTTGTTATGGCGAGCTCTGGCCAATATTTGCACTTCGTCGCCTTCAAGGCTCGAAAAGTCCGGCTCGGCTTTGCCGGGCAGGTGCACACCAAACCATTGTTCGGTAACGGCGTGGCGGTCTTTAAGTCCCGCCCATGTCACATCACGCTGGGCAACTCCGGCAAGGCGGGCCAGCTCTCGTGCAACCCACTGGGTATTTTGGCCACGTTTGCGAATATGCAGCAAAATGTGCTCGCCTTCGCCACAAGGGGCAAAGCCTAGGTCTTCACGAACGATAAAGTCTTCGGGAACAACTTTAAGTCGGCCGACGCAGTCGGGCTCGCCGTGTAGATAATGCCAAGCAGGAATCATATTTTCACCAACAGCACCACCGCTTCTGCCGCTATGCCTTCTTTACGGCCCACAAAACCGAGTTGTTCGGTGGTGGTGGCCTTTACGTTAATAACAGCGGGGGATACTCCAAGGTCGGCTGCAATATTAGCCACCATCTCGCTAATAAAAGGCGACAGCTTAGGCGCTTGTGCTAATACGGTCACATCGGCATTACCGAGGGTAAAACCCGCCTGCTTAACCAGTGCGACTACTTCGCGCAGCAACACGCGGCTGTCTGCCCCTTTATACGCGTCATCGGTATCAGGAAAATGACGGCCAATATCACCGGCACCAATGGCTCCTAATAAGGCATCACTAAGGGCGTGCAAAATAACATCGCCGTCGGAGTGGGCTAATAACCCTTGCTCATAAGGCACCGCTACGCCAGCCAGAATGCAGGGCCCTTGGCCGCCAAATTTATGCACGTCAAAACCGTGTCCAATTCGCATCATTAAAGTGCTCTCTTTTATTAGTTAAATGCTGTCGTCTCGCGCGGTACGCTTTACGCCGTGCGTTAAAGACAAGTTCAAAAGCTGTTTTTGCCACGGAATACACGGAAGAATACGGAACAATAGTGATCAAATCTGAAAATGACTCTAATTGGTAAAAGCTAACATGTTGATCTAATCAGATAGCAGGGAAGTCCCTTAATCATTTAAAAGCTCTTAGTCACTCGTCGATCTTATCTCTGCTTAATTTTTCCGTGCTTTCCGTGTTATTCCGTGGCAAATATGTCTTTATATTTTCTGCAAAAAAAACTGTGCTAGTGCCAAGTCTTCGGGCCGCGTTATCTTGATATTGTCCGCGCGCCCTTCCACTAATTTGGGATTAAAGCCGGCCCATTCCATGGCTGACGCTTCGTCAGTAATAATGACGCCTGCTGCTAAGGCTTTGGCCAAGGCTTGTCGTAAGGTGGCAGTAGCAAAGCACTGCGGAGTTAGCGCATGCCATAACTCGTCGCGCGCCACGCTGGTGGCAATCGCGCCTTGGCCATCTCCTCGCTTCATGGTGTCGCGCACTCGACTAGCCAAAATAGCGCCACCAGCTTGTAAGCCTGCCGCCATTACGGCAGCTAGGTCGGCTCGGTGCAAACATGGCCGAGCGGCGTCATGTACTAATACCCACTCGGTGTTCACCTGCAATAAGGCATTTAATACCGAGTCGGCCCGCTCGCGCCCGCCCTGAACTTGTAAGATGCGCGGGTGCTGGGCCAGCGGCAACTGACAAAACCAGTCGTCGTGCAATGCGGTGGCCACAATAATACGCGCAATAGCGGGGTTGGCCAGTAAGCACGATAGTGTTTGTTCCAACACTGTGCTGCCAGCTAAGGGTAAATACTGCTTGGGTCGGTCGGCCGCCATACGACTGCCGATACCAGCCGCTGGCACTATTGCCGTATACGTTGCGCTATCACTCATGGCCTGAGTTTATCTGTTAGCAACAGGCGATAAAAAGTTTCACCGGGTTTGATCATGCCAAGGTCGTTGCGCGCCAGCTCTTCCACTGCCGCTAGGCCTTTGTTGAGATCGTCAATTTCCCGATACAACAAGGCATTTCGGATTACTAATTGTTCATTTTCTGCAACTTGACGGCTCACGTTAGCCTGGGCTTCATGGTATTCAGCCAGGCCATTTTTGCCCCACCATAGGTGGTTTTGCAGAGCGCCTAACAAGGCGAGCAGTATCAGCGTAAGCGTGCGCATTTATCCTCCATGAGTAGGTCGCTAGTTTCCCATATTCGAGCGCCGAACAAAAGAAACCCCGCACGGGGCGGGGTTTCATATTCAGCTTAGGCAATTCTTTAGCTTGGATAAGCTTGGCCAATTAACTGCGCTAGAGTGTGCCGCCGGCGAATTAAGCCTGACCTTTAATCTCAGACAAACCGTTGAACGGGGCTTTTGCACCCAGCTCTTCTTCGATACGGATCAGCTGGTTGTACTTAGCAACACGGTCTGAACGGCTCATAGAACCGGTCTTAATTTGACCTGCACAGGTACCCACAGCCAAGTCGGCAATCGTCGTGTCTTCGGTTTCACCTGAGCGGTGCGAAATCACCACGGTATAACCGGCTTTTTGTGCCATTTGAATCGAGTTTAGAGTCTCGGTTAAGGTGCCAATCTGGTTGAACTTAATCAAGATAGAGTTAGCGATACCTTTGTCGATACCTTCTTGCAAGATTTTGGTGTTAGTCACAAACAAGTCGTCACCAACCAGTTGGATCTTGTCGCCCAGCACTTTGGTCTGGTAAGCAAAACCGTCCCAGTCAGACTCGTCTAAGCCATCTTCGATGGATACTATCGGATATTGCTTAGTCAACTCTTCCAGATAATGAGTAAACTCATTGGCGGTGAACACTTTGCCTTCGCCGCTCAGGTTGTAGTTGCCTTGTTCTTTGTCGTAAAACTCAGAAGCTGCACAGTCCATGGCCAGTGTAATGTCTTTACCCAACACATAACCGGCTTGTTCAACCGCTTCTTTAATAGCAACTAATGCCGCTTCGTTAGACTCAAGATCCGGGGCAAAGCCACCTTCGTCGCCTACTGAAGTACTCAGGCCTTTTGCCTTTAGTACTTTAGCTAAGCTGTGGAACACTTCTGCCCCCATACGCAGGGCTTCTTTAATATTTTTAGCGCCAACGGGTTGGATCATAAACTCTTGAATGTCGACGTTGTTGTCGGCGTGCTCGCCGCCGTTAATGATATTCATCATCGGCAGTGGCATAGAGTATTTACCTGGCGTGCCGTTTAGCTCGGCAATCCATGCGTACAAAGGTACACCTTTGGCCAGTGCAGCGGCTTTTGCCACGGCAAGAGACACGGCAAGAATAGAGTTTGCACCCAATTTTGCCTTGTTGTCGGTGCCATCGAGGTCAAGCATCAGCTGATCGATTTCGGCTTGCTTGGTGGCATCCTTGCCAATCAGAGTCTTGGCTATTTGGTCGTTGATGTTGGATACGGCAGTTTGTACGCCTTTACCCAAGTAGCGAGACTTATCACCATCACGCAGTTCCAATGCTTCGCGTGAACCGGTAGAAGCACCTGATGGCGCAATCGCGCGGCCCATAAAGCCACCTTCTAGATATACATCAGCTTCTACTGTTGGGTTGCCACGCGAGTCGATAACTTCACGACCGACTACTTTAACTATCTTAGCCATTCTCTAACTTCCTCTTCGTTGAAAGGTAAAAACGGGATAAAGCACTAAAAAATACGGCCGAGCCTTAAGGTAAGGCTCGGCCGTGAGATTAGGTTATTCCAGCTCTCCCTGCTGATATTGACCGGCCGCCTTTACAAAACCGGCGAACAAGCCATGGCCATCCCGAGGTGTAGAGGTGAATTCCGGGTGGAATTGCGCCGCAACAAACCAAGGATGATCCGGGTTTTCAATAATCTCGACCAGTTTCTTGTCTGCCGAACGTCCCGTTACCTTCATGCCGGCCGCTTCTATTTTAGGCAGCAAGCGGTTGTTAACTTCATAACGGTGGCGATGACGTTCATAAATAGTGTCTGAACCATAGAGTGCATGCACCTTAGAGCCGGGCTCCAAGTGACAGAGCTGCGCACCCAAACGCATGGTGCCGCCTAAGTCTGATTTTTCGTCACGTACTTCTACCGTGCCTTCTTCATCCAGCCATTCGGTGATCAGACCGACGACAGGATAAGGGCTTTCTGGATTGAACTCTGACGAATGCGCGCCTTCTAGGCCTGCGACGTTACGGGCATATTCAATGAGTGCCACCTGCATGCCTAAACAAATGCCGAGATAAGGCACGCGCTGCTCGCGGGCGTAACGAGCCGCCATAATTTTGCCTTCAATACCACGAGGGCCAAAACCGCCTGGTACTAATATGGCATCAAGCCCTTCAAGCATGGCTTCGCCTTTACTCTCAAGATCTTGTGAATCTATATACTTAATTTTTACCGTCAGACGATTTTTTAAGCCGCCGTGTTTTAGGGCTTCATTAACTGACTTATACGCATCAGGCAGCTCGGTGTATTTACCAACCATGCCAATGGTTACTTCGCCAGTTGAGTTAGCCTCTTCATAAATTACCTGTTCCCACTCGGATAAATCTGAGAGTGGGCAATCTAGGTTAAAGCGCTTAACAACCAATTCATCCAACCCTTGCGAGCGCAAGATTGCTGGTATCTTATAAATAGAATCAACGTCTTTCAGCGAAATAACGGCTTTTTCGACTACGTTACAGAACAGCGCAATTTTGGCGCGCTCGTTTGCCGGAATAACGCGGTCACTGCGACAAATCAGAATATCGGGCTGAATACCGATAGACAGTAATTCTTTTACCGAATGCTGAGTGGGCTTAGTTTTCACTTCACCGGCTGCCGCCAGATAAGGAACCAGCGTCAGATGCATAAACAGGGTATTTTCGCGTCCGACTTGGACAGCCAGCTGACGCAAAGCTTCCAAGAACGGCAATGATTCAATATCACCAACCGTACCGCCCACTTCAACAATGGCGACGTCATGTCCTTCGGCGCCAGCAATCACCCGCTCTTTAATAGCGTTGGTAATGTGCGGGATCACCTGAATGGTTGCGCCCAAATAATCGCCACGTCGTTCCTTGCGCAGCACGTCCGCGTATACGCGGCCAGAGGTGAAGTTATTACGACGGGTCATCTTGGTACGAATAAACCGTTCGTAATGGCCAAGATCTAAGTCGGTTTCAGCGCCGTCATCGGTCACGAAGACTTCACCGTGCTGGGTCGGGCTCATGGTACCTGGATCTACGTTAATGTAGGGGTCCAGCTTCATAATGGTCACATTAAGACCACGAGCCTCGAGGATGGCCGCCAGGGAACCGGCTGCAATGCCTTTACCCAGGGACGACACAACCCCGCCAGTAACAAAAATATATTTAGTTGTCATGTAGAACCTGAAGAAGCTAGGAAACGAAAGAAGTGTGGAATTCAAGACGGGGTGAAAGTATACGCATTAAGCACTAGCACGACAATGAAAACCTAAAACCCGCGCCCTGCGGGCAGCTTTAAGCTGTCAGTAAAAGATAAATACCGCTTTTAGTAAGCTCTGTATTTTAGCCGTCTTACCGGACTTGCTCCGGTATCTGATCTGGGTTTGTAGGCGGACGCTTGCTCTCGCATTTTGCCGCAGGCTAAAATCTTTAAAACCTAAAGACCAAACAGAGTCTAAAAATATATCTGCCACGGAAGAACACGGAATCCACGGAAAAATAGAGATCAGATCTGAAAGAGATTTTGATGGTTAGGGCTGAGACAAGACCCAAACAAAAGTGACAGGCGAAATAGAGACTGAATATGCAGGTTGGTTTGGCAGTTATATTTAAGCCGTCTTACCGGACTTGCTCCGGTAGCTTTTGATCTATCTGAAGGCTGCTGTTAAGCCCTTGATCTTGTCAGGAATATGTCCAAAATGGATCACCCTCCCAAACATGATCAAGATCACAGTCTAGTGGGAGTCTATGGCGCATTTATAAAAGGACATAAAATGAGCTTTACCTTTGATGACTTTAAAAAAGAAAACCTAAAACCTTGGCGCGCTTATATAGAGCATGAATTTGTTCGCCAACTCGGTGATGGCACCTTGGCGCCCCAGGCGTTTCGTCATTATTTAAAACAAGATTATTTGTTTCTCATCCAGTTTGGTCGTGCCTTTGCATTAGCCGCCTATAAGAGCCCTACATTGGCAGACTTACGCCATGCTAAAGCCGGGTTTGATGCCATTATCGATCTTGAGCTGTGTCTGCATATCAACTATTGCAAAGAATGGGGTATTAGCGAGCAAGACTTGGTCGATTTGCCTGAGGCCAGAGCTACCCTTGCCTACACGCGCTATGTATTGGATACCGGTAACCGTGGTGATCTGTTGGACATGCATGTAGCACTGGCACCCTGCTTAGTGGGCTATGCAGAAGTAGCACGTTGGTTAATAGCACAACCCACTACGGTGCGTGGCGACAATAATCCTTATGAAGCCTGGTTGGCCATGTACGAAAGTGCCGAGTTTCAGGCGGCAGCTCAAGCGGAGCTAGAATGGCTTAACGAGCGACTGGCCGATGTGACTCCCGCTCGTTTTAAGCAGCTAAGCCGCATTTTTAACGATGCTACTCGCCTAGAAATCGACTTCTGGGCCATGGGCTTGAATCAGCAGATGTGATTGCCTTGCGGGTAGCGGTAAGCTAAACCAAGTGACTAAAGACTTTTTTTGCCACGGAACACACGGAAAAATAGAGCTCAGATCTGAATAAGCAGATTGGTTCGGGTTGTCCTTTATGCCGTCTTGCTGATGCAGATAAGGATCGCGACTCTGTGTTTAGCTTGGTGCTTAGCGCTGGGCGTTGTCGTTAGCCACCTTCAACAAGCAAAACCTACGACTATAATCTAGTATTCAGTGACGAGATACCGTGCTACCTTGCTGCCAATTTTACCCCTTAAGCATTTAAAACAATAAGGAATTTGCTACATGCTTATTTTCTTTATCAGTATTACCATACTAATACTAGGCTATAAATTTTACGGTCCCTTTGTTGAAAAACAAGCGGGCATAGACCCCACAGCCCTTACTCCTCAGCAACGCCTAGATGACGGTGTTGACTATGTTGCCATCAGCCCAGCTAAAGCGTTTTTAATTCAATTCTTGAACATTGCCGGTGTCGGCCCCATTTTTGGTCCTATTCTCGGCGCCATGTATGGTCCCATTGCCTTGGTGTGGATCGTGATTGGTAACGTGCTGGGTGGTGCAATACATGACTACTTTTCGGGTGTAATGAGCCTGAAAGAAGACGGAAAAAGCTTACCGGAAATTGCCGGCCACTATTACAACGTGGTCTTCAAAGGCATTATGCTGGTGTTTACTGCCATGCTGCTGTTTTTTGTCGGCGTGGTTTTTATTATGAGCCCAGCAGGGCTATTGAGTAATCTATCCTATTTTGAAGGGACGATTTTAGCCGGTAACAGCTTTTGGGTATTGGTTATTTTAGGCTACTACTTTTTAGCAACCTTGCTACCTATCGATAAAATTATCACCAAGCTGTATCCGCTGTTTGGTTTGTTGATGATTGTGATGACCACTTTAATTGCTGGTGCCTTGTTATTAGAAGCACCGCACTTGCCCCAGTTTGGTGATGCTTTTGCTTACTTTGATAGCCATAGCCATGAAGACTTATTAACGCCCAACCCAGATGGTTTACCCGTATGGCCGTTATTATTTTTAACCATTACCTGTGGCGCGATCAGTGGGTTTCATTCCACTCAATCGCCAATGATTGCTCGTTGTCTAACCAATGAGAAGTATGCGCGCCCAGTGTTTTATGGCGCCATGATGTGTGAAGGCATAGTGGCCTGTGTATGGGCGTTGGCGGGTATTGCAGCCTTCCCTGGTGGTTATATAGAGCTGAAAGCCATGCTGGCACAAGGTGGCCCTGGCTTGGTGGTTAACCATATTGCGACCAGTTATCTGGGTGTGGTAGGTGGGGTAATGGCAATTCTGGCAGTCGCGGTGTTCCCAATTACCTCTGGCGATACGGCGTTTCGCTCATTACGCCTAACCATTATGGATGCGTTTAAGATCTCACAAACGACCCTAAACAGACTGGCATTGGCAGCGCCTTTATTGGGTATCGCCTATTTGATGACCTTCTTAGACTTTGCGTTAATTTGGCGTTATTTCGCATTCTCAAACATGCTGTTGTCTACCAGCGTACTGTGGCTCGCTACCAAATACTTGTTCGACCGCGGCACTTTCCACTGGGTGGCCAGTCTGCCTGCAGTGATCGGCACGGCTATCACAGTGTCTTACATCATGACTAACGCCATTGGTTTCAATTTACCCGTGGTATACAGCAAACCGATAGGCATAGCGACGGCGATAGTCTGCTTGATCGGCCTAGTGTTACAACATAAGAAACGCCCTATCATGGCTCAGTAACCTGAGCTCTTAGGGCTGCTGTAAGCAGTAAGTTAAAGAAAAGGATAGCGCTAGCCGCTATCCTTTTTTGTTATGTGGCCGCATATTTTAGGTAGGTGCATTGGGCCTCTTGAAGCCGAGCCCTAGTTTTTGGTCCAATGAATTGGACCCTACATAAACACAGATCACTAATTAAAGACGGTGTTTGTCTTTTAACTTCCGGCTTATAGCTGACGGCCTACTGCTGCTCGAAGGGCTTGGCCTTACTAATAAAATATCTTTTCAGATTTAATCTCTATTTTTCCGTGGGTTCTGTGGATTCCGTTGCAAAGCGTCTTTAGCCCTTGGTTTTTCTGGTTACTGGGCGCTTTGCTTCACCCCTTACGATTCATATAAAGCAAAAAGGGAGCCTCGGCTCCCTTTTTTAATGGACTAAATTCGCAGGTTATTACTTAACGAATTCTACACCTTTAGCGATATCGCCTTTTAGGGTGTCCAGCATGTCGTTCATTGCCGCTTCTTCAAACGCGCTTAGCTTACCGTACGGCAGTACTTTTTCTACGCCGTTTTTACCTAACAGTACAGGCTGTGCGAAGAACTGAGCATGTTCACTGCCACCGTCTACGTAAGTGCACTCTACTACGTCTTTTTCACCTTCCATGGCTTTCACCAAAGACAGCGCGAAACGACAAGCAGCTTGACCCATAGACAGCGTGGCAGAACCACCGCCAGCTTTAGCTTCAACTACTTCGGTGCCGGCATTCTGGATGCGATGAGTCATTTTCTCGACTTCTTCATCGGAGAAAGAAACACCTTCAACCTGAGACAATAGTGGCAAGATAGTTACACCACTGTGGCCACCGATAACAGGTACCTTAACGTTAGCTACGTTCAGGCCCTTGGCTTCGGCTACAAAGGTTTCACCGCGAATAATATCCAGTGTAGTAATACCAAACAGCTTGTTCTTATCGTACACGCCGGCTTTTTTCAGCACTTCAGCGGCAATAGCAACCGTAGTGTTTACTGGATTGGTGATGATGCCGATGCACGCTGTAGGGCAAGTAACCGATACTTTTTCAATCAGATTTTTTACGATGCCGGCGTTCACGTTAAACAAGTCGGCACGATCCATGCCTGGCTTGCGCGCTACACCCGCAGAGATCAGAACTATGTCGGCACCTTCTAGTGCAGGCGTTGGATCTTCACCGCCAAAACCCACTACGCTTACTGGCGTTGGGATGTGGCTGAGATCAGCGGCAACACCTGGGGTAACGGGTGCGATATCGTACAGGCTTAATGCAGAACCGGCAGGCAGGTTATTTTTTAACAGCAGGGCCAGAGCCTGACCGATACCACCGGCGGCTCCAAGTACGGCAACTTTCATAGCTGAACTCCGTTATTATTGGGTTGTTAGACGTTTCCTAATACTTTAGCAACATAGCGAAAGCACTGTAAAAATACAATAGTTAAGGCAATGTGAAACCTATGTTTTGTGAGGTCAAGGAGTTTATAAGTCACATCCCGAATATAAACCTATACACACATTATTGGTGCGTTTGAAAGCGCAGCGCCCTTTTCTCTAGCAAACGGAACAACAGAGTAAGCACACCATTAAGCACCAGATAGATTGCCCCGGCTAAGCCAAATACCGCGAGCGTATCGTAAGTCTGACCGTTTATTCGTTGTGCCAGTCCCATAATTTCCATAATGGAAATCGTGCTGGCCAACGAACTGCCCTTAAGTACCAATACCACTTCGTTGGAATAAGCCGGGATTACGCGACGCATGGCATGGCGCAGCTTCACGCTCAGGGTTTGCCAGTTGTTCATGCCTAACGCTTGGCAAGCGAGGGTCTCCCCTTTGGGTATCACATCTAGCGCGCCTTTAAATAGCCGGCAAGTATACGCACCTGCATTCATGCCCAGCGCCAAAATAGCGCAAAACATCGGCTCGCGCAGGTAAGCCCACATCCAGCTATTTTTTATCCAGTCAAACTGCGCCGGTCCGTAATAAACTAAGAATATTTGTACCAGCAAAGGCGTGCCGGTGAGTAATAACAAATAGCCTTCGGTTAGCTGCGCCAGCACCGGAATGTTTTGTTCCAAAATCCAGGTTAAGGTGAGCGCAATGATCAGCCCCAGCAGCAAACCAGCAGCCGTGATCTGTAGGGTAATGCTCACTCCCTGCAGCAAGGTGGGTAGATAGCTAAACCAATCAGTCATAACGCGTTACCCGAGTTCGCAGCCGCTTTAGCCCTTGTTGACTAAGCACGGTAATCACTAAATAAATAAGCGCCGCTATGGCATACCAAGTGAAGGGCTCATAAGTACGAGAAGCCACGGCCTTGGCCTGATACATTAAATCGTGCACACCAATCAAAGACACTAACGCTGTATCTTTTAGCAATACCAGCCACTGGTTACTCAGCCCCGGTAACGCATGACGCCATGTTTGCGGCAGCACTATGTGAGTAAAGATGTAAAGCTTTGGCAAGCCCAGCGCTTGTGCCGCTTGGCGCTGACCGTTATGCACCGCATTTAATGCGCCACGCAGTGTTTGCGCCGAATAGGCGGCAAACAACAAAGACAACGCCGTTACACCACACCAAAAGGGGCTGAACTCTATGTATTGGCCAGTGATTAAAAATAGTATTTGGGTAGACCCAAAATAAATGAAAAATACCACCAGTATTTCGGGCAGACCACGCAGCACTGTAGTAAGCAAAGTCACCGGCCAGCGCAATAGCGCAAAGCGGCTCATTTCTCCACCACAGAACAAAATGGCCAGCACCAAACCCACCGCCAATGACACCAATGCCAGCCCCAAGGTCATCAGGCTGGCATTCATTAGATGAGTTAGCATATTACTGAGGGAAATACTTTTGATAGAGGCTGTCGTAAGTGCCGTTATCTTTTAACTGGCTTAGGCCTTTATTGAGCTGATCCAACAACGCTTGGTTATCCTTGGTTACCGCAATACCAAAGCCGGTGCCAAAGTAATCATCATCGGTAATACGCTCGCCTAATACCGCATAGCCTTCATTGTTAGCTAACCAGTCACCCACTACGGCGGTGTCGGCAAACACGGCGTTAATACGGCCATTACTCATGTCGAGCAGGGCATCTTGCACACTTTGATAAGCGCGTGCCGCCATGCCGTCTGCTTCTAATTTATCTTGGATGTATTTTTGATGGGAAGTACCGTTTTGCACGCCCACCGTTTCTTTCTGCAGACCATCTAGGTTGTCGAACTTATCGGTTGGCGTGACAAATACCGCGGAGTTTTCGTAATAAATATCACTGAAGTCCACTTGCTTGGCACGTTCAGGGGTGATGTCCATCGCGGCAATAGCAGCGTTATAGCGACGGAACTTAAGGCTTGGAATCAAGCTATCGAAAGCTTGGTTATGAAAGCTACAGTTCATTTGCTGCACTTCACAAATGGCTTTGGCCAGATCAATATCGAAGCCCTGCATTTCGTTGTTTTCATCAACGAATTCAAACGGTGCATAAGCGGCATTGGTGACAAACTTCACTTCGTCAGCATGAGCCATGCCCGTGGCAGCTAACAGCGCCAAAGATAATAATGTTTTGTTCAAGATAATGTCCTTATTGTCATTTTGCCCTTTGGGCAGATGTAAGCCATAAGCTGTAAGCTGTAAGCTGTAAGCTGTAAGCTGTAAGCTGTAAGCTAAGTTCAAAACCTAAAATCTATTTTTGCCACAACTCTTTGTTACGAGAGTACAATAAAAAATGAACTAAGAAGCAGATTAAAGGCGAAAATAACTTATCGCATGTCAGGTTTTAACTCCTAATAATTTTTCGCTTTTATCTCATCTTCATTTTTCCGTGCGTTCCGTGTTCTTCCGTGGCAAAAAATCCAAAATATAAAACCAATCAAAGTGCCGTATTGGTTTTTATGCCGTCTTCCTGACGCAGGTCAGGATCTGCCTTTTAAACATAGAGCAGATACCGGAGCAAGTCCGGTAAGACGGCATAGGGCACAAACCAACAACGGGCGGTGTGTGTCTTTAAGTCGTCTTCCTGACGCAGGTCAGGATCTGCCTTTTGTAGTCTGCGCTTCAGCTGCAGTCCCGTCTCAGCGGGAATTTTTTTAAATCCATCTTGCTCCACAAGACCCGCAGCTAAAGCGCGGGACTACAAACGCTAGATGCTTATCTTTAGCTGACAGCTTGCCGCTTAAAGCTTACCGCTGCCCGAAGAGCCTTAATGTGTTAAAAACTCAGTGAGTCGCTGGGTGTCCGGATGATCAAGCAAGCTCGCATCACCGTACTCGATTAAACGGCCTTGTTCTAGGTAGGCCACTTTACTCGCCACTCGGCGGGCAAATCCAACTTCGTGGGTGACCACCACCTGCGTGATCCCCGTTTTTCCTAACTGCAAAATAATTTCGGCCACTTCCTTGGTAATTTCCGGATCCAGTGCCGCCGTTGGCTCATCAAACAATAGCACGGCAGGATCCATCATCAAGGCGCGCGCAATGGCCACTCGCTGTTGCTGGCCACCAGACAAAGCACCCGGCCAAGCATTACGTTTATCACTCAGCTTCAGCTGGCTTAACAGCTGTGCTGCCTTATCTTGCGCTGCGTTCTTCTCCATGCCCAGCACTTTAATGGGTGCTTCCAGTAAATTTTGTTCCACCGTGAGGTGGGGCCATAAATGATACTGCTGAAACACCATGCCCACCTTGCTACGCAATTTTTGAGCGCGTTTTTGCAGTAACCCTTGGTGAGAGTCAGGAAAGGAAAATGTTTGACCGGCGATGGTTAGTTCGCCCGAGTCCGGAATATCCAGCAGGTTCATCAGTCGTAATAACGAACTTTTACCTGCCCCGCTCGGCCCAAGCAGAACTAATGTCTCACCAGCATCGCATTTTAACGATACCTGGCTTAAAATTTCCTGACCAGACCAAGACTTACAGATGCCGCTGAATTCTATGCCCATGCGCTATATTCACATCAAATGTCAGAGTGTTTGACTGATTTTATTTTGCATGGCGGTTAATGCAAGCTAATCTTGCATTTTTATGCAATATAAATGACTAATCCTTGATAAAAAACCACGATGGATAGACAATATGCCACATTCAACCACGCTTAGTCGGCTGCAAAATATGAACGAAAAACAAGAATATCTGATTAAGGTATTTAAAGCCTTACTCAACGAAGAACGTTTTGGTTCTCAAGCAGAAATTGTGACGGCGTTGCAGGATGCAGGGTTTGATAATATTAACCAGTCGAAAGTGTCGCGCATGCTCAGCAAGTTTGGCGCGGTGCGCACTCGCAATGCCAAAATGGAAATGGTGTATTGCCTGCCAGTTGAGCTTGGCGTACCGACCAGTAGCAGCCAATTAAAGAATTTAGTGTTGGATGTGGGCCATAACAGTGCGCTGATTGTTATTCATACCAGCCCTGGTGCGGCGCAGCTTATTGCGCGCATGTTGGACTCTCTGGGCAAGGCTGAAGGTATTCTGGGTACGATTGCAGGCGACGATACCATTTTTATCACCCCCACCAACGACACCCCCATTACCACTTTATATAAAAGCGTACTCGAGCTGTTTGAGCAATATGTTTAAGCTATAAGCAGCGCCAAGCTAAAAACCAGGTCCATGCATCTTCGCTCAACCGGCGTGCACAATATGGTCTCTATCAAACACCATGACAACCGTCATCGCGATATGCTTTGGGATGACGGTAAAAAACACAGCATAAAAACGGTGTTTATCTTAAAGCTGGCCGCTTGGTGCTCGACTCTCTACGTTATGTCGCCTTTACTGCTCAGCCACTCTTGGTCTGGCGCAAAAAAAGCGGCGCCGGTTTCGGCTTGGGTAAACAGGGTAAGGTGATCGAAATGGCCTTGGTCATCGGGCACAAACATACTGTCTAGCATGCGCGTGAAGTTCACCGGCGTGTTACAGCAAGCAATAAACACCAGTCCCTGTGCGTTGGCGGTGCCCCATGGCATGCTTTGCCGCAAAATTTCCATGTTGTTGCCCGCGGCATCTTTTAGACTGGTTCTTTTAGTGTGCGCAGTAGGCGCTTTTTGTGCCGATTCATACTCAATATTGTCGGGCTTGGTACGACCATAAATATCTTCTTGAACGGTGATAGCCAGTTTTTGCCAACGCGCCATCTTGTGTCGATAGTGCTGCACATGAATGTAGCTGCCGCCAGCAAAGCGCCCTTCTTGCACCAGTGCCACTTGTGCTCGGTCTTCCCCTTGCGGGTTCTCGGTGCCATCTACAAAGCCCGTCATATCTCGACAATCTAAATAACGAAAACCTTGGCGCTCGTCTTTTAGCTCTACTATGCCAGCCAACAGCGCCATCACTTTTTGCACGGCAATATAAGCCACGTCGAGCCTATCGGATCGCAATTGAAAAAACAGATCAAACGGGGTTTCCGGGGCAACACGCTGGCCCTGCTGCTGGGCAGGAAATGCCGCCAACTCTGTTGGTCGAGCGTTTGGGTACAACTCATCCCAAACCTGATTGCCAATGGCGACTAAGCCAGAAAAGTTAGCATCGGGATATTCTTGCTCGAGTTCTTGCCACAAGGCGGGAATTTTCGCCAAGGCGTTAACCACGCTGACATTACCTTCAGGCAAGATATTAAACATTAAATAATGGGCGTGCAGATTAGGTTCGGCGCAAATGCCAGCTTGTGCGGTCATGTCTCACTCTCTTCATTGTTCCAAATGGGGCATTATAACCCAAAGCCCTTCGGTCAGCTTTAAGCTGTCAGTAACAGATAAAAAAGTGTTATCTGCGCCAAGCTATAACGACAATGTTTAATGGGCCCTCATTCAACATTAATAATTAAGCATTCAACATTGCGCGTAGCGCCTAAGCCACCGCCCGTTGCACTTGTTGTGCTTGCTGCTCGGGGAAGAAGGTAAGCGCGTGGGGGAGAACGTTTACATGCACCTGGCTCACTGCGGGCAGCGGGTCGTTGGTACTGACTTCTAAGCGCAGGTTTTGGCATTCCACAACACAGCGGGTGTGAGTGCCTAAAAACTGCTGCTCAACGACGCGGCCGTTGCCTTGCTCGGTTAATGACAGCTGAATTTGGCTCGGCCGTAACATTAATTGACCACTGGTGCCGGGGTCGGCATTAAGTGCCGCTTGGCTGGCAATCTGGCCAATAGGCGTCAGTAAGGTGCTGGCGTCGATAACGGTCGCCGGCACATAATTTGCCAACCCTAAAAAATCGGCAACGAAGCGACTTTGTGGTTGCTGATATAACGCTTGAGGACGGCCGACTTGTTCAATGTGCCCAGCTTGAAATAATGCCATTCGATCAGAAAAAGCAAAGGCTTCCTCTTTGCTGTGGGTTACAAAAATAGCGCTAATACCCTGCCCTTTTAGCAAGTCACGAATTTCGCTGATCAGACGCATGCGCACCTGAGTATCAATGTTAGAAAAGGGTTCATCCAACAACATCAGTTGTGGCTGACCAATCATCGCACGCGCGATGGCGACTCGTTGTTGCTGACCGCCAGACAATTGATGGGGATAACGATCACCCAAATCGCTTAAGTTCACCAACTCTAAGACTTCGGCTACCCGCTTTTTGATCAACGCCTTATTACTTTCTTTACACTGCAGTCCAAAGGCAACATTTTTGGCCACGTTTAAGTGGGGAAACAGCGCATAGTCTTGAAAAATCATGCCAATGTTGCGCCGTTCAGGCACCACGGCAATACCATTGCCATTCATTTGCTGGCCGTGAATATGGACTTCTCCCTGAGTAACAGGCAGCAGGCCCGCAATGGCCTTTAGCAAGGTGGTCTTACCGCAACCACTGGCCCCCAGTAGGCACATGATTTCGTTTTCGCCTACCTGTAACGACAGATCATCTAATATCGCTTTGCCGTTATAACTACAGGTTAAATTTTTTACATCTAATGCCGCCATCAGTGTTGTTGCTCCAATGATCGGTTCAAGAAAATCAGCGGTACTAGACCCACTAGCACAATCACAATAGCGGGCAAAGCGCCTAGTTCTAACTGCTCGTCAGATACAAACTGATATACGTAGGTGGCCAAAGTCTGAAAGTTAAAAGGCCTAAGCAACAGTGCTGCCGGTAACTCTTTCATGCATTCAATAAACACCAGCAAGGCACCGGCCAACATGCCTTTTCGGATCAGTGGCATGTGCACCTTCATCATCATGGCGCTGGGGCTATAGCCCATGGTTTGCGTCACCATATCGAGTGACGGCGATACCTTGCCCAAGCTGCTTTCTACCGAGCCAATCGCCATGGCGCCAAAGCGCACTAAATAACCGAAGGCAATGGCGGTCATGGTACCGGTAAATAATAAACCGGGCTCGGTTACGCCCAGCCAAAGTGCGGCGTCATTAATGGCGAAGTCGAGGCTGGTTAACGGCACTAATACACCAATGGCAAGTACGGTGCCCGGCAAGGCATAGCCCATAGAGGCCAAGCGCATTGGTAGCACAGTGTAGGTTTTTCCGGTTAATCGATGGCTCATACCCAACAGCAAACCGACCATAAGTGCAATGCCCGCCACTAAGCTTGATAACAACAGACTGTTAAAGCTGTATTCAAAAAACCGGCTGTTCCAAGCTTGGTCAAAATAGTGCACGGCGTGATAACACAAGATGGTAAAGGGTAACAGAAAACCGAGTACCACCAGCGTCCAGCAAAAGCATAACGCCCCCCACTTGGCCCCCCCGGTGAGCCGATAACCGGTTTGTTGCTCGTGCCCCATGCTCTTTTGAAACACCTGTTGGCGCTTACGGCTCATGCGTTCCATGCTTAATAACAACATGACCACCAACAACATAATGGCAGATATTTTAGCGGCGGCATTTAGACTGCCATAACCTAACCAAGTGTCATACACCGCCGTGGTCAGTGTATTTACGGCAAAGAAATTCACGGTGCCAAATTCGGCAAGCGTCTCCATGGCCACTAACGATAACCCGACGGCAATAGAGGGGCGCGCCAGCGGCAGGCTAATTTTCTTAAAGCTTTGCCAAGGAGTACATCCCAGCAAACGGCTGGATTGAATAAGGCTGGAGGATTGCTCCATAAACGCGGTACGCGCCAGCAAATATACATAAGGATAAAGCACTAACCCTAATATAAAGGCGGCTCCGCCAAGGGTGCGAATGGGGGGGAAATAGTAATCGGCGGCGGACTGCCAGCCAAACCAGTGGCGCAAGGTACTTTGCACTGGGCCGGAAAAATCCAGTAAGTCGGTATAAACAAAGGCCACAATATAAGAGGGCATAGCTAAGGGCAGGATCAAGGCCCATTGTAGCCAGCGCTTGCCGGGTAGCTCGCACATGGCCATTAGCCAAGCGGCGGGTACCCCGCTCAACAGACTGAAGAGCATCACCAGCAGTACTAGCCAAAAGGTGTTGCTGATATAAGTAGGCAGCACTGTTACCCACAGATGATGAAAGATATCTTCTGTGGGTAACAGTGCTTCATATATGATTGCCATTATAGGCAGAGTCAGCAGCAAGGCGAGCACCCAACTACTGACTGTCCAACCAGATCGTTTCATCTATAACTCAAAGCGGGGGCACTGCCCCCGTCTTTTTAAAGGTCGTATTGAACTTCGTCTACCAACTCAACCGCTGTTTTAGCATGCTTTGCTACATCGGCCAGTGGGCGTTTATCGGCGTCGAAGTCACCCCAGCTGCTGACCAGTTCAGATGCTTTAGCACCTGGTTTAACTGGGTACTCGTGGTTAACTGATGAATATAAGTGCTGCGCTTCATCACCGGCTAAAAACTCCATCAATTTAACAGCTGATTCTTTATTTTTGGCATGCTTAGTTAGCGCTACCGCAGAAATATTAACGTGAGTGCCACGATCTTCTTGGTTCGGGAAGTTGATGTAAACCGCTTCCGCGTCACCACGCTGTTTTTCGTCGCTTAACATTACGCCGTAGTAATAGCTGTTGCCCAGTGCATAATCACACACGCCATCGCTAATGGCTTTAATTTGGTCGCGGTCACCACCTTGTGGCTTGCGGGCCAAGTTAGCTTTTAAGCCTTCTAACCACGTTTTAGTGTACTCAACGCCATGTTCATCAATCATCGAAGCGGTAAGCGCCACATTATAAGGGTGTTTGCCGCTACGAGTACAAATCTTTCCTTTATACTTAGGGTCGGCTAGCTCTTCATAAGTAATATCTTGGCGCTCGCCTACACGGTCTTTTGAGGTATAAATAGCACGAGCTCGTGTGGTCACGGCAAACCATTTTCCATCGGCATCACGGTATTGGGCTGGTATATTTTCTTTCAGCACCTCACTATCAACCGACTGCGTTAAGCCTTTATCAACTACATCCATCAAACGACTAACGTCAACCGTTAGCACCAAATCTGCAGGAGATAAGCGGCCTTCACGCTCTAAGCGCTCACCCATGCCGTCTTTCATGAACACCACATTCACGTCGATACCGGTTTCTTTGGTGAAAGTATCGATGATAGGCTTAATAAGAAAGTCTTGGCGATTAGAATACACGTTCACTTCTTCGGCGAAGGCTTGGCCGGCAAAGCTCGATACCAATAACGCTGCTGCAGACAGGAATAGTTTGTTAGACATCATCAAGGTCCATTTAGTTGAGTGAGAATAGTTAACATTCAGCAGTATACTCAGCCGTCGATGGGAAGCAACCAGTAACTCACATCGAAATGATAAAAGTTTTCATCCGCAATAATGTTACCGTTATGGTGTCGAATTTATCGCGTCCTGTCTTTGCGCTGGCGCAAGAATTCAATAAAAAAAGGAAACCCGTCGGTTTCCTTTTTTTATTGATATTCGATTATCTATAACGGTATTCAACCACGCTTTAAGGTCACAAACTCGGGGTAGGCGTCAATGCCACAATCTATCTTGTCCATACCCGACTGTTCGTCCTCTTCGGTCACTCGGATGCCTATCGTCCGCTTGAGCAAATACCAGGCCAGTAAACTGGCACCAAATACCCAACTACCGATCACTAAGGTACCGACCAGCTGCACCCACAACGTGGCGTCGGGGTTAGCCACCGGTACCAGCAACAGTCCAAGCACACCGCAGACTCCGTGTACCGAAATGGCCCCCACAGGATCATCAATGCGCAGCTTGTCCAGCACCACAATGGCATACACCACCACAACGCCCGCCAGTAGACCGATACAGGCTGCCCACAAATGACTGGGCGACAACGGGTCGGCGGTAATGGCCACCAGACCGGCCAAGGCGCCATTAAGGATCATGGTTAGATCGGCCTTGCCCCAAGTGAGCTTAGTCACTACCAAAGCGCCAATAACACCGGCTGCCGCCGCGGCATTGGTGTTAACAAAGATCCCAGCCACCGCTGTGGCGTTTTCGACATCCGACAGCAGTAATTGCGAACCACCGTTAAAACCAAACCAGCCCATCCACAAAATAAAGGTACCTAAGGTCGCCAACGGCATATTGGAGCCTGGAATAGGATGAACCTCGCCATTTTTACCGTATTTTCCCTTACGGGCCCCAAGTAGCAGGACTCCGGCTAACGCCGCACTGGCTCCTGCCAGATGGACAATACCGGAGCCGGCAAAATCAACAAAGCCCAGCTCAGAGAGGAAACCACCGCCCCAGGTCCAGTAGCCCTCTATGGGATAAATAAAGCCAGTCATCACCACACTAAAGGCGAGAAATACCCACAACTTCATGCGCTCGGCCACGGCACCGGAAACAATAGACATGGCGGTGGCAACAAACACAACTTGAAAGAAAAAGTCGGCTTCAAGCGCATGGCTCGCGCCATCCTCCACTTGACCAATTAAACCGCCTAGACTTGGCAACCAGCCGCCGATGGGATTGTTCAAATACATAAGGTGATAGCCCACCAGCAAATACATGGTACAAGCGATGGCAAATAGCAGTACGTTCTTGGTGAGTATTTCGGTGGTATTCTTGGCGCGTACCAAGCCCGCTTCCAACATGGCAAAACCTGCTGCCATCCACATTACCAGTACACCGGATATCAGAAAGTAAAAGGTATCTAGAGCAAACTTCATTTCAATTAAGGTATCCATTGACCATCCCTCGCTTAAATAGCTTCCATATCTCGTTCCCCGGTACGAAGACGTACCGCTTGCTGTAGTTCATACACAAAAATCTTACCGTCGCCGATTTTTCCGGTATGAGCCGCCGTCATAATGGCTTCGATGACCCCCTCCACCTGCTCGCTTGGTACGGCAATTTCGAGTTTAATCTTAGGTACAAAGTCGACACTGTATTCGGCACCACGGTATAGCTCCGTATGCCCTTTTTGGCGGCCAAAGCCCTTGACCTCCGACACTGTCATGCCGTGGACGCCTGCAGTGGCCAATGCCGTGCGTACATCGTCTAGTTTGAAAGGTTTGATAATGGCGCAAATCATCTTCATGGTGACCCTCCTTGTTTGCCAGCACGTCTGTGGTGACAGTTAATAACTATCAAGCTTCATGCCAAGTTTTTTATTACTTAATTATCAAATAGTTATATTGAAAGTGCGGGAAGATGATGAGGGGGGTGGTATGATATTGGTGCAGCCGATACACTAAAAGCACCAAAGAAGTGCAATGGAGCCAGCATGTTATTGTTATCTGCGCGCGTGCAGATCCCTGTTCAAGAAATAGAGTTTATTACCATGCGATCCAGCGGTCCTGGCGGACAGCATGTCAATAAAACCGACTCGGCAGTGCAGCTGCGCTTCGACTACGTCAATAGCCCCAGCCTGCCTGACAGTTATAAGATGGCGTTGGCCAAGATGAAGGACAATCGCATACTGGAGTCGGGTTGGATAATGATCCGTGTTGAGAGTCATCGCAGCCAGTTAATGAACAAGGAAACCGCTAAGGAAGCACTGCTCAGCCTACTACAATTGGCCGGCCGGCCAGTGAAAGTGCGTCGCCCTACCCAACCGAGCAAAAATGCCAAGCGCAAACGTACTGACAGTAAAACTCAGCGCGGGAAAATAAAAAGCGGAAGAGGTAAGATAAAGCTGTAAGCCGTCAGCTGTAAGTAAAAGAAAAAATACAGTGCAAAACCAAACTCGCTCTGTACAACGGCTGTAGGTAAGCAATGTTCCCGCCGAATACTAGGAGCTTTGTTTTGATTTGTTAACTTACGGCTGATCACTTACAGCTTATGGCTGTTTTTACTGATTACTACAAAAATCTTGCCACTGACTGAGTACTCGGGCTAGGTCGTCAAGACCGCAGCCGGCGTAGTGTTCGTCGTCGTAATAGGCCATGCCGTCTTCTAATTCGGTATCAAACAACAATGCGTGGGCGCTTATCTCTGCTTCTTCTTTAGTCAGCAGTAGGGAGCATTCGGCGTAACTTTTCTTAAACTCCGGTAAGGTACCGGCTTCTAGCTGTTCCATTACCGCCAGCAGGTCGGCCGCTTCAGCCAAGCTCACATCATCGGTCAGCCACTGACCCATTACTTCGTGACCCATGCTAAACCGCGCACGATGATGACCATTTAGATCGCGAAAAAATTCAAATTCCACAGTAACTCCACTGGCAAGTTGTAAAAAACTGGCCATAAACAAGTAAAGTCAGATTCTACCACTCTCGCGAGCAACCGAGAAACAAAGCTTTACGTAGTAAGTCAAACACCAAACTTTACGCCATACGCTATTCGCCAGAAAGCAACACCAGCTCGTCGAAAATCGCACGTAAGGCGCCAACCTATTAATTAAACACATACTAGAATGAAATTAATGCATAATCTGAATTGGCTTCACTCTGCTATCTCACGTACTCTATGCGCCCTAAAATTCTGAATTTACTCCAGTTTCAAATAACAAAAGTAAACAAATCACCTTACACAAGGTAAACATTAAAGCCGAAATTAGTACATAAGAATAACAACTAAGCCATTATCCCTATCGCTACCTCTACTTTTGGAATGTATACACCATGAGCCAACCAACACCAGCCAAGCTTAGCCAGAGTGAATTGGTCTATAAGCTACACGACAAACCGCCGATTATTCAGGCGCTGTTTGCGGCCGTTCAACATTTGCTGGCCTTGTTCATTGCCGTCATCACGCCACCGCTGATCATTAGCCAGGCACTGGGGCTTCCTACCGAGGATACTGCGCACATCATTAGTATGTCGCTGCTGATTACCGGTGTGGCATCGTTTATTCAGATAAAACGTATTGGCCCAGTGGGTACTGGCTTGTTGTCCATTCAAGGTACTAGCTTTAACTTTTTAGGCCCTATTATTGCCAGTGGCTTAGCAATGAAAGGCGGTGGCGTAAGTACCGAAGTCATGTTGGCTGCCATTTTTGGTACCGCATTGTTAGCGGCACCCACCGAGATTATTTTATCTCGTTTCTTACATTTAACACGTCGTATTATCTCGCCACTGGTCAGCGGCATCGTGGTGACACTGATTGGTTTAACCCTGATTAAGATTGGTTTAACTTCCATAGGGGGTGGTTACTCTGCGCTAGGTGACGGCACGTTTGGCTCGCTACAAAATCTGGCATTAGCCGGTACCGTGCTGGGCATCATTATTCTTATGAACTGCATTCCTAACGCCTATGTGCGTCTGTCTTCTATTTTGGTTGCCATGGTGGTGGGCACCTTATTAGCCATGTATCTGGGCAAAATACCAGCCGCTCAATTCGACGATATTCCCGCCTTTGCCTTCCCTACCCCGCTTAAATATGGCTTAGGCTTTGAAGCGTCGTTGTTTATTCCTCTGGTGCTGGTATTTTTAATTACCGCACTGGAAGGTATAGGTGACACCACAGCCACGTCAGAAGTCTCTGGCGAGCCAGTGTCTGGTCCTATTTACATGAAGCGTATTAAAGGGGGAGTACTGGGTGATGGTATTAACTCGGCTTTAGCCTCGTTATTTAACACCTTCCCGGTATCTACTTTTAGTCAGAATAACGGCGTGATACAAATGACCGGTGTAGCCAGTCGTTATGTCGGCTTCTTTGTGGCGGGCATCTTGGTCATTATGGGCTTGTTCCCTGCCATTAGTACCTTGGTGCAGCGTATACCCGACCCGGTATTAGGCGGTGCCACACTGGTGATGTTTGGTTCCATTGCCGCAGCCGGTATTCGCATTCTATCCCGCGAGCGCTTAGACAGACGTGCACTGCTTATTATGGCGATTTCTTTTGGTGCAGGCCTAGGTGTAGACCAAGTGCCTGAGATACTGCAGTTTATGCCAGAATTAGTGAAGAATACCTTCTCTAATGGCATGGCCGCCGGCGGTATTATGGCAATTATCCTTAATCTAATTATGCCACTTAGCCCACAAGCTAAAGCCGACGAAGCGGCACAAGAAGCCGAAGGTTTGCTACAAAAAAATGTAAGTTAATATTTAGTTTCAAGCTCTAACTCAATAGAAAGCCGACCGCGCACCAGCCCGGTCGGCTTTTTTGTTGAAAGAGGTCGAATACTCTTTGTAACAACAGCAACCCGACATAAACCTAGATCTATGCTGAGCCTGACGCTGGGCGCTTGGCGCTACCACTTACAACGCCCAACGCCGCAGCAGATTATGGTACACCCCCGTCAGTTGAATACTGCTGTCGCTATCAGTACCCAGTTGCTGATTAACCTGCTGAATACTGGTGTCTAAATCAAACAACAAGCTGCGCTGACCATCGTCACGCACCATACTTTGGATCCAGAAAAACGAGCTAATTCTTGCCCCCTTAGTCACCGGTTGCACCTGATGCAAACTAGTGGACGGATATAATATTAAATCCCCTGCGGGCAACTTAACGCTATGAGCGCCATAACTGTCTTCAACGACTAGCTCACCGCCTTCGTATTCATCGGGATCGCAAAAAAACAATGTGGCGGATAAATCGGTACGAATAGGCTCGCCAGTAGTGCTATTAAACCGAATTGAGTTATCAACGTGCACCCCAAACGACTGACCACCTTGATAGCAGTTAAACAAGGGCGGAAAGATTTTAGCTGGCAAAGCTCCGGCTACAAAGAGTGGATTCTTTGATAATGCGGTTGTGATCATATTACCGATATAGCGGGCCTGCTCGCTATCTTCTGGGAGTTGTAAGTTATTTTTGGCCATCGATGATTGAAAGCCTGCTGTACTTTTGCCATCAATCCAGTCTGCGGCTAAGAGTAACTTTCGACACTCGGCCACCTGTTCGGCACTGAGCACATTAGGGATATGTAACATCATAATAAATCACTCTACTAAAAGCTGTACGCTATACGTTAAACGCCGTACGTAAAAAGATGATGTTTATCTTTAACGTACGGCGTATAGCGTAAGGCGTACAACGCAGATTAGAAGCGGTAGTTAGCTGACACTACTGCTGAACGGCCATCGCCTAGTTCAACCGCGGAGCTGCGGCTATCCAAACCAGGACGGCCACGCACCCGCTCTACGTATTCTTCATCAAATAAGTTATTTACATTCAGCTGTAGGTTAAAGGCATCGTTCACCTGATAAGAAGCCATGGCGTTGTGTACCCAGTAGCTGTCTAACTTAGCTTCAACATCAGACGCCACGTGGCGAGAGCCCACATAACGTGCGCCGTAACCTATTTCTAACCCAGGTACTAATTCGTACGTAGTCCATAAGTTAGCGCTGTTACGAGGGGTATTGCCCAACGGCTGTCCTACTGGGTTCCGACCGCCATCTTGTGGCTGGGCTACCGAAGACAGGGTTTCACTGTCGAGCAGGGTATAGTTGGCAAACAGTTTCCAAGCTTCGGTAATTTCGCCTGTTAAGCCCAGCTCAACGCCTTGTACCCGTTGTTCACCGGCGAGCTCCAGCTCATTGGTCACATCGTTAGTTTCTCGTGCATTGGTTTTATCTACCCGGAATAACGCGCCATCTAGACCTAAGCGACCATCCAGCAGCTCCCACTTGGTACCCAACTCCCAAGTGTTACTTTTCTCTGGATCTAAACTTTCACCAGATACACTGCCTGACGTTGCTAGTGCTTCTGCCGCTGGGTTAAAAGACGTGCCATAAGCGAGATACACTCGGCCATTATCGGCAGGCTTATAGACGACACCTGCACGACCACTGAACATTTTATCACTGGTGCTGACAGTCTCGCCGTTGCTCTTATCACTAGCTTCCCCCGAAATCCAGTCGTGGCGCAGCCCTAAGCTTAAGTCCCACTTTGGCGCTAAGGTGATGGTATCGAATATATACAAAGCCTTGGTATTCAAAGTGGCGTCGGTTCCACCACTGTTCTGATAGTTTGTAGAGCCATCCCATTTCCCTGGCGGGTTAGCAAGATCGTAACCATCATCGGGATAAGTATTCGTGCCTTTGCCAACACCATAGCTTCCCTTGGTCAAATCATAGGTTTCTCGAGAAATCTCACCGCCCACCAATACATCATGTTCAAGGCTGCCGGTATTGAATTCGGTGCTTAGGCCTAACTGGTTCACCCAAAGATCAGTTTTTGCATCACGGCGATAAGCTTGCGGACCGGCGGGCAAGTAATTTCCCTCGGGAAGAGCACTACCATCTGCTCTAACAGTACTAATATGCGAAGCAGAAACTGTAGTATCGCGGTCTACACGGCTATAGCGAGTTTGGTTTTCAATACGAGTAGTGTCGTTCAGCTCATGCTCTAACTTCAGCGTTATTGCGTCAGACTGAATTTTTTCTTCGTCAAGGTTGCGCCAGCCAAAGTAAGACTCACGATCCACACCGGACAAGATTTCGCCATCTTGCGCCGGTAGGCCGTAGTCGGGCAAGTTGTCATCAGTTTGGTGGAAGTAACTTAGGGTGGCGCGTGTCTCTTCACTTAGGCCGATAGTGACCGAGGGCGCAATACCGAAACGTTCGCGGTCAATATCATTGCGACCCGGCACATCGTTTTCGTGCGCCATTAAGTTGATACGAAAGGCACTATCTACGCCCACGTCATCGAGGGTCTTATTAGCATCCAGCGTTAGGCGACGATAGTTATCTGTGCCCAAGCTTGCGCCAACTTCGGCAAAGTCACGCAGCTTTGGTGCCTTGCTCACTTGGTTGATGGCGCCACCTGTTGTTCCTGCACCACCAAATACTGAGTTAGGGCCTTTTAGTACCTCTACCTGTTCGATGTTAAAGGTGTCGGTACGATTGTTTTGGCTGCTGTCTCGCAGGCCATCAATTTGCATATTAGAGTTAGCGCTAAAGCCGCGAATATTAATTTTATCACCGGAGCCGCCACCACCCTCGCCTGCATCAAAAGTAATACCCGATACGTTAGACAGCACTTGGCGCAAACTAAGTGCTTGCTGCTCTTTCATAACTTCTTGTGGCACCACAGTCACGGTTTGTGGCGTATCTAATAATGGCTTAACGTATTTGCTAGAAGCAGATTGATTAGCTTTGTAACCCTGCTCCCGCGCTTCTTGTACGGTAATGGTGTCTAACTGAGTCACATCTTGTGCATGAGCCTGTGCAGAAACGGCGAGTGATGCCACTGCTAGTCCTACGGCAGGTACTATTACTCTTCTAGGCGGGCGAGCAGATGACTTAATAAAGGTTTTCACTAACAACTCCTTGGATAATAAAAATGAGTAAAGCTAAAGACGAGTCATTCTCATTAAACATCTGATTAAGATCAAGCTTATTTTCTCTATTTTCAAAAAAGTTCCGTGTTTTTAAAAATAAAGTTCACGCCGAGCTCAAGGTATTCATCGCCTTTTATACCAATTACATTAAAGATCTGATCAGATATTGGGCCAGAGTGCCAGAGGTAACACAGCCGCCAATAGGCGACATCTGAATCATCAAGGAGGACAAAGGGATCTGCTCCATCGACCATCACATGACAAGGGTGTCATGTGTTGAAGTTAGAGGGGGCGAGCTTGTCTCGCCGTGACGAGCTGTATCAACCTAACGAACATCCAGTGAATGTTCGCAGTAGGCTGATACGGTGAGTGTCATTAGCCCGAAGCGGGTCGGTGGAACAGGCTCTTTGTTCGGGGCTGGTATAGCAACTGCATAGATCGATTGTTTAATGGAATTGGTATTATTGGTGTTGTGCTCAGCTGAAAGCCTGTTTATTAGGGCTTATTCGAGTGGTTCAGAGGCAGGGCCGACGCACCAACGGTTATAATTTGAACATCGACATCGATATGAACAAATAATCATCATT
>NZ_JBHTJS010000031.1:0-31125 GCF_042676125.1 Oceanisphaera ostreae | reverse complement strand
TATACCGCCCCACTGGGATAAACTTAGGCAGAATTGCCAACCGGACAACTAGGATGACAGAGCGGGAAAGCCTTACACCCATAACTTTTTGCAACGGAGCCCACGGAAGAACGCGGAAAAATTAAGCTGAGATAAGAACGAAAAAATCCAAAAAATCTTATTGGTAAAGTAAGCAGAAGTCAGATGGCGTCAGTTAGGTTGTCCTCTTCACTCTTTACGCTTCACCATTAACAGGTTTTATTCTGATTTTATCTTTATTTTTCCGTGCGTTCCGTGTTCTTCCGTGGCAAAGAATATCTTTAGCTTACAGTTTCGTTTTCACATCTGTTATGCCGTTCTACTTAATACCGATTTATGAAATTCAGATTAAGTGATGAGGTAAAAAGTGACATTTATCTTATTAACTGTAAATGATCGGTATATTTGCTGTTTTATTTTCAACAGCATCTCAATGTATCAACCGAAAACTGTTAAGCTGCCGACAAAATATATCATCAGTTAAACAAGGGAGAACAGAGTGGCCAAGGGTGTTGCGCTGTCGGTATTTTCGTGTGTGCTGTTTGCATTTTTGTATTATTACGCGAGTTTAATGCAACCACTGAGTGCTGAAGCGGTATTTGGCTGGCGCATGTTGCTGACCATGCCCTGTGCCGGGCTGTTTCTGCTCTATAGCGGCGACTGGCGGCTGGTAAAATCCCTGTTCTCTGAACTTAAGTCACGGCCGCTGTTGTGGGTGGGGTTGCCCCTGTCTGCCGCCTTGGTCGGCGTACAGCTATGGATTTTTATGTGGGCCCCCATTAACGGGCGTGGGCTGCAGGTATCGCTAGGCTACTTTATGATGCCGCTGGTGCTGGTGGTTATTGGCCGCTTTCTGTATCAGGAACAGCCTAGCCGCTTGCAGTGGGCAGCCGTTTTTTTTGCTGCGATTGGGGTAGGCAATGAGCTGTGGCAGGCGGGGGGGATCTCTTGGGAAACCTTGGTGGTGGCCGTTGGTTATCCGCTCTATTTTGTGCTGCGCCGTTGGCTGGGCAGCGATAATTTAGGTGGGCTCTGGGTCGACATGTTGCTGATAGTGCCGGTTGCCGCCTGGTTTGTGGTATCGGTAGACCTGCCGCTTGCCGCCTTTGAACAGCGGCCCGTACTTTGGTGGTTGGTGTTGGGGTTGGGTATGGTGAGTGCATTGGCGATGGTGTGCTACATTCTGGCCAGTCGTCGTTTACCCTTCAGCCTATTTGGTCTACTGGGTTATGTTGAACCCATCTTGTTGGTGCTTGTCTCGCTGATACTGGGTGAAACTATCAAGGCAGAAGAATGGCCTACTTATATTGCCATCTGGCTAGCCGTGGGCCTGCTGGTGCTCGAAGGTGTTAAACAACTATTGGCATTCAGACGCTACCGGTTTAATGCCCGGCGTTAGGCCCACATTACGCAAATAGCCGCTATTACGATCAATGCCAGCCCACTAAGTAATGCCGCATGACAGGTGCGGATGCTGGGTTTCCGCCTTCGCGGGAATGACACTCGTTTTGTCGTCACCCTCGCGAAGGCGGGGGTCCAGTCTCTTTTCAGGCGTTCCGCTGGCTGATAGTGCTGCGCCTACAGAACACACAATCCCCTATGTTGAGCCGAGCGCTCGGTGCTATCTTTATCTCATCCCTCATCCCTCATCCCTCATCCCTCATCCCTCTTCACGACTAACCGTGCTCTTGTCTGTGGTCCGTGTATTCAGTGGCAAATAATCCATATGAGTTATGCAATAAGTAATCACGCATAACTTATGTGGATACTAAGGCTAGCTTTTCTTTCTCGTCACCCTCGCGAAGGCGGGGGTCCAGTGTCTTTGCAGGAGAAGCGCAGGCTGACAAATCTGCGCCACAGGCCCTGGATTCCCGTCCCCGCCTACGCGAGGATGACGTTCCTTCGGGAATGACGGCAGAACCACATCAGTTATGCAATGTCGCATGGTTTGTTTGTAATAACCCCCTCCTGTTAATATCCTGTTAAGTGATTGTTTTATAGTGATACGAACTATAATAGATGCAAATGGCAGGCGTATATTTATGTTTTTATTTTATATTGCAGCTCAATATTTCAACGAAATCTGTTAAACTGTTCACAAAATAATGGTGTATATATAACTAGAGGAGAACAGAGTGAGCAAGGGTGTTGCGCTGTCGGTATTTTCGTCGGTACTGTTTGCGTTTTTGTATTATTACGCCAGCCTGATGCAACCACTGAGTGGCGAAGTGGTGTTTGGCTGGCGCATGTTGCTGACCATGCCCTGTGTCGGGCTATTTCTGCTTTATAGTGGCGACTGGCGGCTGGTAAAAGCCCTGTTCTCTGAGCTTAAGTCACGGCCGCTGTTGTGGGTGGGATTGCCCCTGTCTGCCGCCCTAGTCGGCGTACAGCTATGGATCTTTATGTGGGCTCCCATTAACGGGCGTGGGCTGCAGGTATCGCTAGGTTACTTTATGATGCCGTTGATGCTGGTGGTTATTGGCCGCTTTCTGTATCAGGAGCGGCCCAGTCGCTTGCAATGGGCAGCCGTTTTTTTTGCTGCGGTTGGGGTAGGCAATGAGCTGTGGCAGGCGGGGGGCATCTCTTGGGAAACCTTGGTGGTGGCCGTTGGTTATCCGCTCTATTTTGTGCTGCGCCGTTGGCTGGGCAGCGATAATTTAGGTGGGCTCTGGGTCGACATGTTGCTGATAGTGCCGGTTGCCGCCTGGTTTGTGGTATCGGTAGACCTGCCGCTTGCCGCCTTTGAACAGCGGCCCGTGCTCTGGTGGTTGGTGTTGGGGCTGGGCATGGTGAGTGCATTGGCGCTGGTGTGCTACATTCTGGCCAGTCGTCGTTTGTCCTTTAGCCTGTTTGGTCTGCTTACTTATGTTGAGCCCATCTTGCTGGTGGTTGTCTCGCTGATCCTTGGTGAAACTATCAAGCCCGAAGAATGGCCCACCTACATCGCTATTTGGCTAGCTGTTGGTCTGTTGGTGATCGAAGGCGTCAAGCAGTTACTGTCATTTAGACGCTACCGGTTTAATTCAAGGCGTTAGGCCCACATGACGCAAATAGCCGCTATTACGATGAGTGCCAGACCCCAATGATCGTGGCGGGCGAGTTTGGCCTTGAAGTAATAAGCGGAAATGAGCAGGGTAAACAGTACCTCAATTTGGCCGAGGGTTTTCACCAACGCCACGCTTTCTAAACTCATGGCGCTAAACCAACCGATAGACCCTAGGCAGCTGGTAATACTCACCAATGCCGTTAATTTGGGACGCCGGATCAAGCCGGTCAAGCTTGGCAAATCGCGCCATGCCAGCCAGCTAACCAGCAATATAGTTTGCAGGCTGATCACCAGCAGCAATACCCAGGCCGCCGAAAAGGGAAAAGCCAGCTCCAATAACAAGCTGGCTTCTCGTACCCACAGCGAGGTGAGGGCAAAGGTCAGCCCACTGGCAACGCCAAGCAGTAGGGTTTTGGGCGACACTACCCCCGTGATCCGACGCAGGCCGCTGAGTAAGCCAACGGCAATACTGCCGATGACCACACCCAGCCAACCTAGTGGCGAAAGTAGGGTGCCAAAAAAACCGACCCCTAAAATAGCGGCCCATATAGCTTCACTTTTTGCCAATCCCACGCCAACTGCATAGTTGCGTAGCTGAAACAGCCGCACCATGAGTGCGGTTGCCACAATTTGGCATATTGCGGCACCCACAATATAGCTGGCAAACAGTGCAGAAAAATGTGGCAAAGGTTGACTAGGTTGCCAGCGATACAGCAGCCATAAGTAGATCGCGGCAATGGGGCCTGCCAATATAAAGCGTGCCAGCGTTACACTAGTGGCCCCTAAATCTTGGCTAAGCTGTTTTTGAAAGGCATTGCGCCACGCCTGCAAAAAAGCCGCAAACAAGGTGAAGGGAATCCAGAGCATAGGTTCGTTCCACGAAGCTATAAGCCGTCAGCTATAAGCGGTCAGCTAAAGATAAACACCCGACCTTTACGTCTGATCTCGATATTGTGGGTGTTGTTTTTGATTTTTCTGACAGCTTACGGCTTAAAGCTTAGCGCTGTGTTTTATCTTGTTGTTGTTTCTTGCGTTCCAGCTTTGCGGCGCGGCGTTGTTCGGCGGCGGCGACGGCGTCGCTGCCAATGTGAGCTTCGCCTCTGGCTTGTGCTAATTGCAGCTGGAGCTCGCGTTCGGCGTAACGGCTTTTTTGTTCGGGCGTTTGCGTATCATAACAATAAGAGCAGCTCACACCATGCTCATAATGGGCATGTTGTAGGTCTTCTGGCGACAATGGTGCACGGCAGGCTGAGCATAATTGATATTGGCCGGGCTGCAGCTGATGGTCGACGGTTACACGGTTGTCGAACACAAAACATTCACCTTCCCACATCGACTCTGTTGCCGGTACTTCTTCTAAATATTTTAAAATGCCGCCGTGTAGGTGATAAACCTCGTCAAAACCTTGTTCTTTAAGGTAAGCGGTGCTTTTTTCGCAGCGAATCCCGCCGGTGCAAAACATCGCCACTTTTTTGTGCTTATTGGCATCAAGGTTATTTTTCACATACTCGGGAAACTCACGAAAGCTCTCCGTGTTGGGATTAAGAGCGCCTTTAAAGGTGCCGATGTCTACTTCGTAATCGTTACGGGTATCCACCAGCACGACGTCTGGGTCGGAGATCAGCGCATTCCAATCTTTGGGGGCCACGTAAGTGCCCACCACACGTTTAGGATCGATACCCTCTACGCCTAAGGTGACAATTTCTTTCTTTAATTTCACCTTGGTGCGATAAAAAGGCTGCTCCTCGCTCAGTGACTCTTTGTAATCAATGCCGCTAAAACGGGTGTCGTTAGCAAACCAGACTTTAAGCTTTTCGATAGCTTGGCGAGAGCCGGCTACGGTGCCGTTAATGCCCTCATTAGCCAGCAATAAGGTGCCACGAATGCACTCGGATTCGAGCATCGATTGCAGTGGCTCGCGTAGCGCTTCGTGCTGTTCTAGGGTAACGAACTTATAAAGGGCACACACAACAAACTGAGACATAACTTCCCCCAGCGCAGACTGAGCGCTGTATTAATAATGATTTATAGACATGCGCACCGGCATGACGTGATGGTGCCATGATAACAAATTTTTATACTGGTCTGCAGCAAAAGAGCGATCAGCGATATGCTTTCAGCGGTTAAAAAAATACGGTAGAAAACATGGTGCTGTGAGGTGACGTATTGCTACTAAATGAAGGGCGGTGAATCGAGAGCGGTGTTAAATACGGGGTGGTAGCAGTGGTTTTTGCTGCGCACTGTTGCGGCGAACTTTTACTGCGAACTTTTATTGAGAGTACAGCGCCCAGCTCAACAAAAATGATGAGCTGGGCGCTGTTTTATCGGTCGCTAATAGCGACTTACAGCGGGCGGCTTAGCGCTGCGCCTTGAGTATCGTCTGCCTGTTCATCTTTGGCAAAAATTGCTTGGTCGGTTTGACCTAACAGCCTACTGGTGATGGTTCCCGCGGTCATGGAGCCATTCACGTTTAATGCCGTGCGAGCCATGTCGATTAACGGTTCAATTGAAATAAGCAAAGCGGCAAGCGCGACGGGCATACCCATAATCGGTAATACGATAAGCGCGGCAAAAGTAGCGCCGCCGCCCACACCAGCCACACCAAACGAGGCGAGGGTGATCACGCCAACTAAGGTGGCCAACCATAATGGGTCTAGCACATCGATACCCATAGTAGGGGCTATCATTACCGCTAGCATGGCCGGATAGATACCGGCGCAGCCGTTTTGACCAATGGTGGCACCAAAAGAGGCCGAGAAGTTGGCAATACTTTCAGGTACACCCAGCTTGCTGGTTTGTGCCTGCACATTCAACGGGATAGTGGCGGCGCTAGAGCGGCTAGTAAAAGCAAATGCCAGCACCGGCCACACCTTAGTGAAGAAGCGCTTGGCATTAACGCCGACCAAGGTCAGTAGCATGCCGTGGATCACAAACATGATGGCGATAGCGAGATAAGAAGCCAGCAAAAAGCCCCCTAAACTAATGACATCTTGCAAGTTAGAGCCTGCAATTACCTTGGTCATTAGTGCCATTACGCCATAAGGAGTCAGCTTCATCACTAAGCGCACTAAACGCATCACCAGTGCTTGCAGCGCTTCTATACCGCCAATTACGCGACGACCCTGTTCAGGTTCATCTTTGAGTAGTGTGAGTGTTGCCAAGCCAAGAAAAACGGCAAAAATAACCACACCAATCACGGCGGTAGGGCTTGCACCTGTCATATCGGCGAAGGGGTTGCGGGGAATAAACGACACTACCAGCTGGGGGATCGACAGGTTAGCGACGCTGGCTACCTGCGACTCTAGCTGTTCGGCACGTGCCAGCTCGCGGGCACCTTGCACCAAGTCGGCGGCGTTTAACCCAAAGCTGTGGGTAACGAATACACCCACTAAAGCCGAAATGGCGGTGGTAAACAATAATACGCCAAGGGTCAATACACTAATTTTACCCAGTGAGGTGGCATTATGCATCCGCGCCACTGCACCCAAAATAGACACCAATACCAGTGGTATGACGATCATTTGCAATAAGCGCACATAGCCTGAGCCTATCATGTTGACCCATTCTAAGGTGCCAGCAATGGTGGTGGCATCATATAGAGCTTGCATGATAAAGCCGGCCGCCACACCGAACAGTAAACCCGTTAGCACTTGGCGCGAAAGAGACTGCCCGCTGCGGGCCAGTTTACCCAACAACAGCATCAGTAAGAAAAACACAGCTAGATTAAATAGCACCAGCAGCATGGTCACTCCGTAAACAGTAAGTTATATCGATTGGGCGGGATGTTAGCAGTTGATTCGACTTATCTATAATCGAATTTGTTATGAGTGCTAATAATTTGGCATAAGGAAGGAAGACACAGCCGTCAGCGTTAAGCTATAAGCTGTCAGAAAAAGCGCAAGAGCGAGCGCCTTACGCTATAGGTCTTAGGCCTTTCGTTAAAGATAAACACCGTAAAGCGCCACTCCCCCGGTTTCCAAACAGAGCGCGGGAACGAGACCTAAAGCGGTGTTTATCTGACAGCTTACGGCTTACGGCTTATCGCTACCCGAAGGGCCGCTATTTTTTGAGCTGCTCCAGCAAAGAGGCGCTGGCGTAGCCGTCGGCTACTTGCTTACGTGATTGCTGATAAGCACGAATCGCGCTAATGGTATTAGGGCCAATCACGCCGTCGGCGCCTTGGGTACTAAAGCCCTTTGCGGTGAGTATGCGCTGCAATTCTATTTTCTCATTGCGGCTTAAGGCGCGTTCTTCTCGTGGCCACTTGGCGACGAATTCACCACCACCGGCTATTTTATCAGCTAAATGTCCTACTGCCATGGCATAGGAAGTCGCGTTGTTATAACGACGGATCACATAGAAGTTCTTAAAAATAGCAAACGTTGGACCATGAGCGCCGGCGGGCACTAAAATAGCCGCCTCACCATAGTCAGGTAATGGCTGACCGCCGATGGTAGTAACACCTTGCGCTTGCCACACACTCACTGGCTGGCGGTTACCTTGGTCGGCTTTGGTATAGTCAAAGTTTTTAGGTAAGGTGATTTCTACGCCCCAAGGCGCCTTATGCTGCCAACCAAAGCGCTTAAGATAAGCCGCAGTAGAGGCCAGGGCATCGGTGGGGTCTTCAGACCAGATATCGCGTTTACCGTCACCGGTAAAATCTTGAGCATATTCTAAATAACTAGTGGGCATAAACTGGGTATGGCCCATGGCACCCGCCCAAGAGCCGCGCATGCGCTCTGGGGTAACGTCGCCAGCTTGCAGGATCTGCAGTGCCGCAATTAGTTGTTGTTCGGCAAAATCACGGCGACGCCCCTCAAAAGCCAACGTCGCTAAGCCTGCGATAGTGCTGGTATTACCGCGATAAGAGCCATAATTCGTTTCCATGCCCCAAACAGACAACACCACACTGGCATCAACTTGGTAGCGTGTTTCTATCGCTTTTAGGGTAGACGCCAGCGCTTGGCCTTTTTCACGACCGGTATTGACGCGAGTCGCCGAAGTGGCGGTGTCGAGGTAATCCCAAATTTGTCGGGTAAATTCGGCTTGGTTACCATCAAGCTTAATAACCTGCTTACTGATAGTGACCCCTTTAAAAGCGCGGTCAAACACGGCGGGTTTTATGCCTTTTGCCAGCGCCTTGGAGCGAAAACCCTGACGCCAGCTGTTGAAGTCGGCTAACTCAGCGCCATTGGCTGCCGGCGCAGTATCGGTTGTGTTTGCTACTGGCGCTAACGCAGCGGCCTTGAGAGGGGAGCTCGGTGCGGTAGTCGCGTGGCTGGCACAACCCGTTAAGGCGGTGCCCAGTATCAGCGAACTTAAATAGTGTCGTTTAAACATGAGATTCCGTTGGTTAATAGCATGATTTCAAGCATGACTTGCAGCATATCCCAAGCGAATAAAAATGAAAGAGCTGCCGTTAATTTTAACAGGCTACTCGCCGTGACTGACCGAGCACTACGCCTACTATAAACCTCAGGAAATTGTTCATATCGGCAGATAGTGTCATTGAGCTTTGTTATCATCGCGCCTTGATCATTAAAGGTGTCAAGTTACTTGGTATCTGGCCGATAACTCGACTATACCGGCCATCAGGAATGCATTGTGATGCCGAGCTTGCGGTTAATGGCCAAGCGATTGGTGTTAAGTTGGTGTGAGTTGTGTTGTTATAACAGGGTGCAAGCGTCATGTATTGGGAGGCGGAGCTGGTGTGTTTTTTGGTGCGCCCGTGTGCGTCGTCGGTGGTGGTCCCGTCTTAACGGCAAGCAATAAAGCGCGGCAACTTCGGCTGGTGAGTAAACCTTTGCCCTATAAAACACTAAACCAGATTGCCATATGGATATTTGCTCGGAGTTGTTATGTATCTGATTAGAGATTTTAAAGACACAGACCTTAGTAGCCTCGAGCTCATTTATCACGACGCGGTTATGCAGCAGGGGCAACGCGGTTACAGTAATGAACAGGTGGAGTTTTGGGCGGCATTTCCCTATCTGTATGCTGCGGATTTTAAAACCTTGGTGTTAACCGGATACACCCGCGTAATGGCATGCAATAAAATACCGGTGGCCTTTGCCACTTTATATCCCGATGATCATTTGGCCTTGCTGTATGTGCTTGGCGATCATGCGGGGCGCGGTATTGCCGGGCGCTTGTGTGAAGACATTGAACAAGAGGCTGTCCGCCGGGGAGTGACCTGTTTGGGTACCGATGCCAGTGTGCTATCCCGGCCTGTATTTGAACAGCGTGGTTATCAGCTAATAGAACAAGAACAGATTGTAAAAGGAGATTTGCAATTTACGCGTTTTATCATGGAAAAGTCACTCTCTACACCCAGCGACTGAGTGCTGGTATCAGCGCCGACTTTATCGCAATATAGCGCCGCGTTTTTCTACATGCTGGTAAAGCAATGGTATTTACCAGCATGGTTTGCTTTTTTTTACCCTTACCCTTACCCATATTCGTTTGCTTACGGAGCTTATTGTTAATGAACAAACCTTTAGCGGTCGGCTTGCTGGCCTTGGCGCTGGCCGGTTGTGCTAGCTCGCAACCTGAACAGCCTTTTACCCTAACATTAGCTCATATCAACGACACGCATTCGCATTTTGAGCCCAGCGACACCCGACTTACACTAAATAAGAAAACGGTTTATACCCGCATTGGCGGCCATCCTCGATTACTAAGTTATGCCAACGTACTTCGTGAGCAAGCAGCAGAAGCCGACCAGCCATTGCTGTTTTTACACGGTGGGGATGGGTGGCAGGGTAGTGGTTATTTTAAACTCAACGAAGGCACCATGAACGCCGACTTATTAAGTCGACTGCAGCTAGATGCTATGGTGCTAGGTAACCATGAATTTGATCTTGATAATCAGCGTCTTGCCGCCTTTATCCAAAGTGTTGAGTTCCCAGTGTTGGCAGCCAACCTCGATGCCAGCGAAGACGCAGATCTACAAGCGGCGGATAATTTAACACCCTATGTGCTGTATGCATTTAAAGGCAATAAGAAAAAGCGCATTGATAGCGTAGCAGATGCGGGTAAATCCCCAGTGGTAGCCGTTATGGGGTTAGTGTTAGAAGACATGCCCGAGATTGCTTCCCATACAGGACAAGTGCGTTTTGCACAGGAAATAGCCACTGCTCAGCAAACCGTTAATGCACTTAAAGAGCAGGGCGTTAAATATATTGTCGCACTGACTCACCTGGGGCTAGATAGGGACCAGCGTTTAGCCGAAAAAGTAAACGGTATCGATGTTATCGTCGGCGGGCACTCTCATAGCTTGCTGGGCGATTTCAGCAATCTGGGATGGGCTAAAGAAGCACCTTATGCTCGCCAGTTTAATAATCCCGACGGGCTCGGACAAACCTGTGTGGTACAAGCAGGAAAATTTGCCCAAGCCATGGGGCAGGTGTCAGTAAGCTTTACTTTAGATGGGCGAGTGGAGCGCTGTGAAGGCACCAATACTTTGCTGGCCGATAAGGTGTTTTATAGCGATATTCGCCGGCAAGATAAGCACCGATTACCGGACGCTCAGCAGCAATTAATGGCTAAAGCCATTACCGAACTGCCTAATATTACGCAGATAGATGAAGACGACGCATTGCGTGCTCATATTGATGAGCAATATCGGCCTGCGTTGCTGAAAGCCTATGGAAAGGTCATTGGTCATGTGCCGTTACCACTAGCGCATGTGCGTTTACCGATTGCCAATAAAGGATCTCAAGTTGCGCCTTTGGTGGCCGCTAGCCAATTGTATTGGGTGAATACTCCCGAAGTGCAATCGATAACGGGTCGTCGGGTTGACTTTTCTTTGGTGGCAGTGGGTGCTGTTCGCAACAACATAGAGCCCGGCGAGCTTAAAGAAGGCAATGTCAACCTAGAGGTGTTGCCGTTTGTTAATGCGATGAGCCTGGTGTCACTCACCGGTCATCAGATGGCAGGACTACTGCTAGAAACCGTCAATGGCTCTATTGGCGCCGAGGCGCACAGCGGTAAACTGCCTTATGGCGCGGGTTTACGCTACACCTTTAATGAAACTAGCCGTGGCCGTGGCTATGTCGCCCGCATGGAATACTTACACGATGGCCAGTGGCAGCGTATTGATCCGAATGCTCGCTATCAAGTGGCATTAACGGGCTATCATGCCTCCGGTAACGATGGCTGGAATACCTTCTATGAGGCACAAAAAGTAGCAACCGATAGACTAGACTTAGCTTACGTTGAGGGCAATCTCACGGTATTTCCAGTGGCGCGCCTTGGCAAGAGTGAACAAGGAGCCATAGAAGTTCACTATCAAAACCAAGCACTAGATTGTCAGCAAAGTGGTGTGACCTGCAACGCAGACGCTCGTGCCTTTATTGATTATGTGCAGGCTCGGCGTCCGATATTAACCGCATTACCAGAGTCGGGTGTTAAGTTAAACCGGCTTTAATGTAATGAGGGCTCGACACAGTCGAGCCCTCATTTAATTTATCGTAAACCCATGGTCAGGAGAAAGTATCTACTACTATTGCTTTTATACTCTATTGAGCCTTCTTGGAGCGCAATATGCGAACTAACCTGATTAAAGAACGCTTAGCAAGCCGCTTACTGTGTACCTTGGCTTTACTCTTGAGTTATTGGGTCCCGCAAGCTGTGGTAGCCTATCCCTTACCAACGGCTCAGGGGCGAGTGGTGTTAACCGTGACCGGTAATATTACGGTGACCAATAGCAATGAACCTCTCAGAGATAATGGTGCTAATGAGGTTGAATTCGACTTGGCTCTGCTTGAGAGCTTGCCACAACATGAATTTATTACAAAAACGCCTTGGACCGATGGCGAACATCATTTTCGTGGTGTGTTATTACAAGATTTACTGCAACGAGTTGGGGCGCAAAGCACACGGGTAAAAGCGGTGGCACTTAATGCGTATTTTCATCATTTTGACAGTGGCTCACCCGAGCTGAGCTCTTTGTTAGTGGCGACCCATTTCGATGGTAAGCCGATGAAAATTCGAGACAAAGGTCCTGTTTGGTTGATGTTGCCTCTGTCAGAATATAAGGAGCTGGATACCAAGCTCTATTACGAATTATTGCTTTGGCAATTAAAGTCTTTGGACGTGGGATATGGTGAAGACCTTTAAATTATTGGCGTTAACCGCCATCGCCCTGACATTCAGCGCTAGCTCCATATATAGCTACTATCGTGATCTAGAGGTAGTGCGCTATGTTTCAACCACCATTAAGGCCATTGGTTGGTCGAGTTCCGAACTAGAACTAGAAGTGCTCAAATTTGATCAGGCATTAACGTCTTTGGCTGCCAAAACGGCTGATGCCGAGTTTGTACAGCTGCACTACGAGCTGCTCTTGAGCCGCATCAATCTCTTGCTAGTCGGCAGTGAAAGTCGTCCCGTGCGCGAACAACCCGGAGTCTTGCCGGTGTTGGAAGATATGTGGCAACAGTTGATTATTAACGAAGACAGAGTGTATGCATTAACCGCCGATAGCCGAGCCGAGGCTATCGCTTTGCGCGAAAATTTAGCGCATCTTCGCCAGCAAGGTCGACAAATTAATGTCGACAGCTTTTCGGGAGAAAATGTCTGGAATCAACTAGATAGCATTCAGAATGCTCCGTTTCGTTCTAGTCTCTACTTGGGCGGACTCTTGCTCAGTGGTGGTTTGATGCTGCTGCTACTCATCCGAGAAAATCGCCGAAACCGATATTTGGCTTATCATGATATGTTAACCGGCTTGCCCAATCGGATGTTTTTTTATCAGCTGGGTGCTAAGGCGCTTGGCAAAGCCGAGCGTACTCATCAGGGATTAGCCCTGCACATGATCGATCTTAATGCCTTTAAAGCCATTAATGACAGCCTAGGGCATGAGGTGGGAGATCGGTTATTACAAACTGTGGCTGACCGCCTGCGGGACACTATTAAAGGTCGCGGAGAAGTCGCTCGATTGGGCGGCGATGAGTTTGTCATTATCCAGCGGTTGCAGCAAAAAGAAGATGCTACTCAGATGGCGAGCAAGTTATGGCAGTCACTGATACGCGACGTGATACTGCCGGATGGCTGTTTATCCCCACAAGCCAGTGTTGGTACCAGTTTATATCCGGATCATGGTACCAGCATGAGCGATTTACTGACTCATGCGGATACGGCTATGTATTACGCTAAGCACAGTCAGACGATCACCGTGCAGCTATACGAGAGCGGCATGGACGAACGGCGCTTGCGTCGGCAAAAACTGTCCGTTGCCTTGAAGACCGCCATCGAGCAAGATCTACTGTTATTGCATTACCAACCTATTTTTCGTCTTAACACCAATACCATAGAGTCGGTGGAAGGGCTGCTGCGCTGGCATTCGCTGGAGTTTGGCATGGTGCCACCACTGGAGTTGATTGCCGTAGCTGAACATTATGGTTTAGCGCACCAACTCAATGAGTGGGTATTGCGTAGCGCCAGTCGGCAGTTACAACAATGGCACCAGTCTGGGCATCACGGCCTCAAAGTCAACGTTAATATTAGCCCCAGTATTTTTATGGATGGTAAGCTAGCCACCACGGTCAAACAGGTGTTACAAGAGACCGGTCTTGATGCTTCAACCTTAGTGTTGGAAATAACCGAAGATACTAGCCTGTGGGATACCGCAGGTTCTATTGATACCTTGCAGCAGTTACGAAAATTAGGTATCGAGATTGCGCTAGATGACTTTGGTACCGGCTATTCCTCTTTTAGTCATCTGCGACAATTGCCACTTAACAAGCTTAAAATTGATAAGTCTTTCGTCGCCGACATGACCACAGATCCACGCGCCTTTAATTTAGTAAAAACGATTATTTCACTGGCCAATAGCCTAGACATGAAAGTAACTGCCGAAGGCATTGAATTGCGCGAGCAAAAAGAGCAGTTGCAGCAACTAGGATGTGCACTGGGTCAGGGCTACTTTCTGGCCAGGCCGATGCCTGCAGCGGACATGGGGGAAATATTACAGCACAATAAACAAGCGTAAATCTAACCCTAACCCGACCGTTGATTAGGCGTATATTTGTGCTATCACACCCAATATTTTGCACCATGGTGATAAAAAGGGGCCGGAGTCACCCCAGTATTTTCACTCAATATTCAACACTCATAACTCAACACTATTTAGTTATTCCGTGGCAAAAAAGTCTTAAGTCTCTTTAAGCTATCGTGAAGTACGCGGCGACCAAGGTCAGTAACGCGGGATAAAACTGGCTGGCAGTATCTACCCGTGTGGCTCGTTGCGCCCATTCGTGCAGCCAGCTTGATATGTCTTCGCTAACAAACTTAGCCACACTCGTCTCCGCCTCTGGAGTGGGGTCGAGCGCTAAGCGTCGATAACGCTCTGCCAAATAGTCGAGCATAATCGCCACATGATCAGCAGGCTCTTTAAATTGCTCGTCTACGGAATAACCAGCATCAATTAATCGTAGTTGCATACGCTGAGCGGTAGGACCATTAAAACGGCCATCGTCTAAGTATAAAGAAGCGTAAGGTGCCGGGCTGTGGCGAGCATCACTTAAGAACAAGCCGGCAAAGTCAGCGGCTAACTCCAATCTGGGTTGCTCTAGCAAAGACCAATGACTAATCGCTTGTTGTAGCTGCTGTACCGAGTCAGCTAATTCGGGCAGTAGTGCTAGCTCTTCTAATAATGGCGTAGCATCACCGGCCATATAAGCCTGCAAAGTTTGGGCGTCTAGCTCGGCGGCCAGCAGTGTCGAAAACCACTGACATAGCAGGGCTTGATGCTGATAATACTCAGCCACCAGTTGCTGCTCGGGCGTTAATATTGGCACGTTATCAGAGGGCAGGTTGATGCCTGCCGCATTATTTATTGTCATGACTTGCCTCGGTTAAGTAATACCAATCTAAGTAAGTATGTGATCTGCTTTGAAGTTGAGCGCTAGAGGTACAAAAGTCAGCTTTAAGCGCTAATTTTTCTCCAAGTAAAAGCACAAAACAAATGCTAAATACCAAGCCACCCTAGGTATTCACTACGGTCGGGCCACCAAACGAGGTGACATCTGGCAATGGGCCGTCAAATACTTCAATTTCCACTATGCAGGTATTCGCGCTAGGCGCTTGGGCCAAGCGCGAGGTACCTACGTCCAGTGTTAAGGTATTTGGGTCGCCATAGGTATCAAGCGCGCCAATGCTAGCGTCAGTTGGGCCATACCACGCCCCTTCTTGAATACGAATTACTCCAACGGGGAAAAGATCAGATACTACAGCTCCGGCTAATAGCTGACCACGGTCGTTAAATACTCGCACCACATCACCGTCTTTAATGCCGCGCGCAGAGGCATCAGCGGGGCTTAAAAATACAGGTTCACGACCTTGTACTGTATAAGTGGCTCGGTATTCATCTGACTCACACATTTGCGAGTGCAAGCGTTTATCGGGGTGCACAGATTGTAACCAAAGTGGATATTTGTCTGAGCCCGGGCCCCCGTGAGAGCGCTCGGCTTTTTCAATCCAGATGGGGTGCTGTTGACAGTCGTCGTAACCGTAGCTGCCAATTTTACGGCTGCTAATTTCAATAAAGCCAGAAGGGGTGCCTACCGCATTCACTTCAGGATCTTCTCTAAAGCTGGCATGACGTACCCAGTTTTCACCTTGGCCAAAGTCGACATAGCCATCTTCCCAAAACTTATCGAATTCTGGCATCGGGTAGTTGGCTTCGTTCGCCTTACGGCAGTCGTTATATAACTCTCTTAGCCACTGAAACTCATCTTTATTTTGGGTATATTCTTTATGACGGCCATAACGACGTGTTAAATCGGTGAAAATATCAAAGTCGGTACGCGAGTGAAATAAGGGATCCACCAGCTTGTGCATAGCCAAAATACCGGTTTTTGAATAACCGCCATACACGTCGATGTCGTTACGTTCAAACTGAGTACAGGCGGGCAGCACTAAGTCTGAGAATCGGCAGGTTGCGTTCCAGGAATAATCGATGGTGACCACGGTTTCTAATTCATAGAAAGCGCGTTTCATGCGGTTGTGGTCCTGATGGTGATGCCAAGGATTACAACCACTGAATATAGACATTTTAATGTCGGGGTAGGTTACTTCACTGCCGTTATATTGCAGCTTGCCACCTGGCTCAAGAATACAGTCAATCCAACGCGCCACCGGAATAATACGGCTGGCTCCTTTAAAGTCTTCGTTGGTGTGTTCTGGCACCTTGCCCGGCTCTAGATTACGCGGAAAACCACCAGGCACGCTGGCGCCAGTGGGCGGAATACCAATGCCGCTGTAATGGTGTGCATAGCTAATCCCGCCACCGGGCAGGCCAATTTGGCCCAGCATGGCGGCAAGCACGGCACCTGCCCAATAAGGCTGTTCACCGTGTTGCTGGCGCTGAATGGCCCAGCCAAAAATAAGCTGAGTACGACCACCGGCCATTAAGCGCGCAAATTCACGAATTTGTGTTGCGTCTACGCCACTGATTTTGGCCGCCCACTCAGGGGTTTTCTCTATTTTATCGTCCGCGTTACCCATCACGTATTCAATGAACGGTTCAAAGCCTAGGGTATAAGTATTGAGGAAGTCTTTGTCGTGTAAGTCTTCAGTATACAAGGTGTGTGCCAGCGCCAGCATAAAGGCTACGTCACTTTGTGGGTTAATATACTGCTGCTCACAGCCCAAATATTGCTGTGTTTTACTTTGTACAGGGTCAACACTAATCACCTTGATGCTGCCATCGGCAATCTTGTCTTTTAGCTGTGCTAAATATTCATAAGAGTCGTGTGTTTCACAGTTCCAGCCCACCTGCAGGTTTTTATACAGATCGTTGGCCCACAGAATAATGGTATCGGAGTTTTCCAGAATGAGAGGCCAAGATGTACCTTGGTCATAGACTTCGGTAGAGCCCATAACATAGGGCAATATCACTTGACCGGCACCCGTCGAATAGTCGCCTACTTTATTTACGAAGTGACCGTGCATGTTAACGGCGCGCTGCATGTGGCTACCGCAGCTGTGAAACTGGCCAGTTTGACGCCAGCCCGTGGCCCCGGCGTATAAGCCCGACGGGCCATAAGTGGTTTGTACTCGCTCCAGCTCTTCATGAAACAAGTCCAGCGCTTCATCCCACGTTAGGCGTACAAAACGGTTATCGCCGCGTTGGGTGCGGTCGCTGTTTTCGCGATTCTTCAGCCAGTCGAGCCTTGCCATGGGGTAACGAATACGTGATGGGTTATAGATCAGCCCTTTAATACCGTCGATCATGTCGGTGGGATATTTATCCCGTTCAAAGGGTTTGATTTCGCTAACCACACCGCCTTTTACTAGGGCCTTTACTGCCCCCCAGTGAGAGCCTGCGGTGCGCCAAGTACCCTCGGCAGATACCGCCGCTTGTGCACTGCGCACTAATAAACTCTGGCCAATAAGAGCCGCTGCCGAAGTGGCAGCTATCCCTTTAAGAAAATGTCTACGTGAAATTGCCATGTTTTTGCCTCGTCAACGTGGTTTTAGTGTGCGCTATCGGCATAGTCTGATGAGTGTTTTTGCAGGTACTTCAGCACCAGTGCTTGGGTGTCCGCATCCATATTGGTAAAGCCCACCATGCCGGCAAACATCCCCGGCCAAGTGTTGGCATCAAAATGCGCTTCGGCGGGTTGCGAGTGACAAACACTACAACCACTGCGATACGTATCGCGGGCGTAGCCCCAGAGGTCTTCGGCTTCGGGTAGTAGGGCGCCAGATTGAGTCCAAAGTGCAATATTAACTTGCTCCCAAGGGAGGCCGGTCAGCTCATCTACTTTAGCTTCACCAATTACTTCTACTAATTGGTCGTTTTGGGCCACTTCTTTTTCTAACACCATGTTAGGAATATTCATGCCAAAGTCTTCGTACCATACTCGGCCAAAGCCACGGGTTTTACGCCAAGAAGGTACCGCCACTTGTATTTTGTCGCCTTTATGTGCGATTAACGTCACCGGCGCTGCAGCTTCCAATTCACCGGCTTCTTGGGTGAGTGCTTCATCCAAATACAGCGTGACGGCTTGAACCGCAAAGTATTGTTCGCCATCGGTTACCCTAAGGCTGCTCGCGCGTTGTTCTAACTGATCTAGAGCTGGGTCTTTAAATACCATGGTTTCAGGCAGCTGGTGGGCAATGCCTTTATGACAGTCGACACAGCTTTGGTCACGTTCAGCCGCTGGCTTCATAAAGCGTTTAGCGGTATCGGACATCTTATCCCAGTCCATGCTGTTGTAGTCATGGCAGTTACGACACTCAAGCGACCCGTTAGCGGCAAAGCGTGCCCACTCGTGTTGAGCTAGCTCTAAGCGCTTATCAAGAAACTTTTCGCGGGTGTCAATAGTGCCAAATACCGTGCCCCACACTTCCTTACTGGCCTGCATTTTGCGGGCAATTTTGTTGGTCCAATTGTGTGGTACGTGGCAATCTGGACAGGTGGCACGGACTCCCGAGCGGTTAGACCAGTGAATGGTTTCTTGCAATTCTTGATAGACGTTGTTTTCCATTTCGTGGCAACTAATACAAAACTGCTCGGTATTAGTGGCTTCTAGCGCGGTATTAAAACCTCCCCAAAAGATAACACCGGCCACAAAGCCGCCAATCGTTAGCACTCCCAGGCTGATATGCACCGATGGGCGTCTTAGGGTAGTCCAGAATTTTTTTATAAAATTTAGCATATTTATTCTCGCATCAGGTTCCAGAAGGCTGGGAAGAGCTGTTGGTTATTATTTTTATTAAAGGTGTCCGGGTGGGCCAAATATCATTTGTATAAACCACACAATAAAGCCGTAGCCGGCCACGGTAATGACGCTGAGCAAGGGAATAAGCACTACGGTGAGTAATAAAAATGTTTGCCACTCTCGACGACGAGAAGGGGATAAGTCGGATTTATTCATCATGGCGTCCTTAACGTTTAAAAGCATCAGTTTGCCCATAAGCTCAGTACCCTGAAATGTTGCATAGGCTTCGAATGGAAACGTTGCGCGGTGAGCAGTGGCTTAAGGATAACATTTACTACTAGTATGAGAATTGATCGTAGTCAATTAAACCGTATTAATACGGGAACTTTAAAATATTCATCTAGTTTGCAACTTTTTAATTTTGTTGCGTTGTAATTGCCAATTGAGCCTTTTGCAACGATACTTTACACACTTTCATCCCTACAGTAGAGCTCTCCTATGCTGGACAACTATTTTAAGCTTAAAGAGTTGGGCACTAACGTGCGCCAAGAGGTTATTGCCGGTATTACCACTTTTTTAACCATGGCTTATATTATTTTCGTTAACCCCGCTATTTTATCGGAAGCGGGCATGGATTATGGCGCCGTATTTGTCGCCACCTGCTTAGCCGCCGCCATTGGTTGTTTTATTATGGGGCTGTGGGCGAATTATCCTATTGCCCTCGCGCCAGGTATGGGGCTAAACGCCTTTTTTACCTATACGGTAGTGCTAACCGAAGGCTATAGCTGGCAAAGTGCTTTGGGTGCGGTATTTTTCTCTGGCTGTATTTTTGTACTGCTGAGTTTATTTAAGGTGCGGGAATGGATTATTAACTCCATTCCTGGTCCACTTAAAATCGGCATTGCCGCCGGTATTGGTTTATTTTTAGCCTTAGTGGGTCTTAAAAATGCCGGTATTATTGTAGATAACCCCGCCACGTTAGTCGGGCTAGGTGATATCACCAGCTTACCTGTGCTGTTGGCGACCTTGGGCTTTTTCTTGATTATTGGTATGGCTGCCCGTGGTTGGCGCGGTGCTGTGATGATCGGTATTTTAATTATTACCGCCTTGGCAGTGTTGCTAGGAGACGTGCAATATAGCGGCGTGATCTCAGCTCCGCCGTCCATACTGCCGACTTTTATGCAGCTGGATATTGCCGGTGCTTTTAATATTGGCATGTTGTCGGTGATATTTGCCTTCTTGTTCGTCGACTTGTTCGATACATCTGGCACCTTAATTGCGGTGGCTCAGCGCGGTAAAATGCTCGATGAGCAAGGCCGCTTGCCTCGTTTAGGCCGTGCGTTATTGGCTGACAGTACCGCCTCTATCGCAGGCTCTGTGCTAGGTACCTCGACCACTACCTCTTATGTAGAAAGTACCGCAGGTGTGGCAGTGGGCGGACGCACCGGCTTAACTGCCGTGGTCACTGGCCTCTTGTTTATTGCCGCTTTGCTGTTTTCGCCGTTGGCCGGTATGGTGCCTGCCTATGCGACTGCCGGTGCTTTGGTGTATGTCGCCGTGCTGATGATGGGGCAATTAAGCTTGCTACACTGGGACGATATCACCGAAGCGGTGCCCGCCGTGGTGGTGCTGATCATGATGCCGTTCTCTTTCTCCATCGCCAACGGTATTGCCTTTGGCTTTATCAGCTTTGTGGCTGTTAAGGTATTGGCTGGTCGTCATAAAGAAGTCAGCCCAGTAGTGTGGGCACTAGCCGCATTGTTTGTAGTCAAGTTTGCCTTTGGCGTGTAACTAACAAGCAGCGCCGAGCACCTAGCGCCCGGCGCCCAGCTTAAAATAAAGACCAAGACTAAAGACTTCTTCGCCACGGAATCCACGGAACCCACGGAAAAATTAAGATTAGATAAGGGCGAAAGACATGTTATTGGTAAGATCTACAACTAAAGCGTTAAGCCGTTAGCTGTAAGCGGGTCAGCAACGATCGACAAACCCCCGATCTTGTAGCCCTGCGCTTTAGGAATTGATACTCATCATGTCAGCCTACTGCGAATATTCACTGGATATTTGATTAAGCCGAAATAATTCGTCACGGCGAGACAAGTTCTCCCCTGCGGAGCAGCGGATTTATTCGTGTTTTTACACATAAAATCTCTTTTCAGATTTAGTCTCTATTTTTCCGTGGGTTCCGTGGATTCCGTGGCAAAAATAGCTTTGTGTTCGGGGTTTTAGCTTGGTGCACGATGCCCATAAAAAAAACCCGCGGTTGCGGGGTTTTTGCTTGCTAACGCAGGTGCCATTTAATTAGAAATCGGCGTGGCGTGGGGTGCGGGGGAAGGGGATAACGTCACGTACGTTACCCATGCCCGTTACGTATGCCACCAGGCGCTCAAAGCCTAAACCAAAGCCTGCGTGCGGCACGGTGCCGTAGCGGCGCAGGTCACGGTACCAACCGTAGTCTGCTGGGTTTAAGCCCATTTCGACCATACGCGCGTCTAGCACTTCTAGTACTTCTTCACGTTGAGAACCACCAATGATCTCACCGATGCCAGGCGCTAACACATCCATGGCGGCCACGGTCTTGCCGTCTGCGTTCAGCTTCATATAGAACGACTTAATGTCTTTCGGATAGTTTTTAACGACCACCGGTGCTTTAAAGTGCTCTTCCGCCAAATAGCGCTCGTGCTCAGACGACAAATCGATGCCCCATTCCACGGCAAACTCAAACTTCTTACCGCAGTTAATTAAGATCTCAACGGCTTCGGTGTACTCCACCTGAGCAAAGTCTTTCGCAACAAAATCGTGCAGACGGGTAATGGCATCTTTATCTACGCGCTGGGCGAAGAAGTTCATGTCATCCATACGTTCGGCTAACACGGCATTAAACACATATTTCAGCATATCTTCGGCAAGGCTTGCCGCATCGTCCAAATCGGCAAAAGCCAGTTCTGGTTCTACCATCCAAAACTCGGCCAAGTGGCGGCTGGTATTGGAGTTTTCGGCCCTAAAAGTAGGACCAAAGGTGTATATTTTGCTCATGGCACAGGCATAGGCTTCGGCGTTTAGCTGGCCAGATACTGTTAAAAAGGTTTCTTTGCCAAAAAAGTCTTCGCTAAAGTCGACATTGCCCTTGTCGGTGCGTGGCAAGTTTTCTAGGTCTAGCGTCGATACGCGGAACATTTCGCCAGCACCTTCACAGTCAGACGCGGTGATCAGTGGGGTGGCCACCCAAGCATAACCGTTTTCGTGAAAGAAGCGGTGCAGGGCTTGTGCCAAGCAGTTGCGTACCCGCGTGACGGCACCCATCATGTTAGTGCGAGGGCGCAAATGGGCATATTCGCGCAAATATTCAATGGAATGGCGTTTGGCAGCCATTGGGTAGCTGTCAGGATCTTCTACCCAACCAATCACCTTAACGTTGGTGGCTTGTAATTCAAAATCTTGGCCTTGGCCTTGAGATGCGTCTACCGTGCCGGTGATTTCAACTGAACAGCCCGTCGTTAAACGCACCACTTCAGACTGATAATTTTCGACGCTATTGGGCACCACGGCCTGCACCGGATTAAAGCAGCTACCATCGTGAATGGCCAAAAACGAAATACCCGCCTTAGAATCACGGCGGGTACGAATCCACCCCTTAACGGTGAGGGTGGTGCCAACAGGGTATTTACCCGCTAGCACATCAGTAATAGATGCGTGGGTCATGTGAAATCGCTCTCCAGCGTTAACTAAAATCGGCAACCGCCGATAAACTATATAGATAAGACAGCCAATGTTACCCGTGTACACTCAGGACTCAAGCAAAAAGTTGTAAGAGGAGGCCGCTATGGCAGCACAACGTTTTAATTGGCTGAGCAAGCTATTGATAGTAATGACGGTCGGCGGCTGGGCGTTATATGTACTGTTATTGATAATATTTCATTACGGACGACCCGAACAGCACTTCGGATATCTAAAATATCAAGATATTGCGGTGAGAACCGAGTGGTTAACGTGGAATAGTATTTGGTTTCATACGGGTATTTGGGGCGCGCTGGGGCTGGCAGTAACCACGTTTACCTTGGTACATCTAACAAGGCATCGGCAGCTGCAATATCTAAAAATTTACTTGGTGCTGCTAGGGGCTGCTGCCCTCTTTACACTATTGTTGGTCACTTTTTCATCCCGTTAACATTGTCGCGTTAGCGGTGCTAAATTAGTCGCGGATTATGCTATTATTGTCGGCTTATTTATTATCACAAACAGCGCTTCTCACAGACATCACCATAGCTGCAGCAAGGCATAGCACTTATTTATGACGCAACCATTGTTATTAGAACAAACTCGATCTGGTCAAACCGGCTTGTCAGGCTTTACCGTTGACTTACCAATTAAACGCTTAATTTTCAAACGCTTCGTTGCGTTTTTTGTGTTGTTTTGTGTCATCGTGTTGGCGCTGGCTGGCCCCATCTATTGGCAGTATGCTCAAGAGCAGCAACAGCGGCTATTGGCTCAAGAGGAAACCTCAGTGGTGGCCACCACTCAGATGATTCAAAAAGAAATGTATGAACAATTGCATCTGTTAGATCTATTAAAAAACTCACCCGCCATGGTCGAATACTTAAGCAGTGGTAGCGCCACAGACCGTACCCGCCTTGAAGTTTTGTTTAAAAATACGGCTACTACTTATAGCCGTTTTGATCAAATTCGCCTGTTGGATAATTCCGGACACGAATTAGTACGGGTCAACACGCCCCAAGGTGAAGTGCAAGTGGTGCCTTCCGATCGGCTGCAAGATAAATCACACCGTTATTATTTTACCGAAGCCAAAGCGTTGGCAGCGGACCAAGTGTTTGTGTCGCGCATGGACTTAAACGTAGAGCAGGGCGTGATTGAACAACCGCACAAGCCGATGTTACGCTTTGTGACCCCAGTGCTGGATGCTGACGGCGACAGGGCGGGTGTGCTGATACTGAATTTTATGGCACAAAATATGTTGGAGCGATTTCGTCTGCAAATGTCTCGCCGTATCGATCAGCAAGGCATGTTACTCGACCCGCAAGGGTTCTGGCTTAGCAATCATAAACGCAGCAATGAGTGGGGCGCCGATTTAGATAATCCCACTCATAATTTTGCGACTCTGTATCCCGATGCCTGGCCGAGCGTTGCTGCTCAAGAATCAGGGGTGGTGGAAACAGCACAAGGGCTGTTTCGCTTTCAGAGCATAAACCCCTTTGCTTTCTCTCTTAGTCAAAAAACGGATTTTCGGCCGCGGCAAGGGGCATTGCTGTCTGATGCGACTATCGCTAATACCGCGTGGAAGCTGGTGATATTTTTACCTAAAGAAGTGATTCAAGCGCAGTCGGTTTTGTACCAGCCCTTGGGCCGTACAGTGCTGGCTTTAATCGTGCTGAGCTTGGCGGGTGTGGCCTGGTTGTTGGCCTACAACAAAGTACATAAGCTGGCGCGTCGGCGCTATCACCAAGCGGTAACGGCTGAATTAAGCGATTTGTATGAGCATGCACCTTGTGGTTACCACAGCCTAGATACCAGCGGCCATTTTATTCGCATTAATCAAACCGAGTTAGCATGGTTAGGCTACGACCATGAAGAGGTAGTTGGTCAGCCGTTTGTGAACTTTTTAACGCCTGACAGTCAGTTGCGCTTTAATAAGTTTTTTACGCTACTTAAAACCGAGCAAGAAATAGACAATATAGTGCTAGAAATGCAGTGCAAAGATGGCTCGACTTTTTATGTGTCTACCTCTGCAACCTCGCTTAACGATCAAAAAGGGCATTTTGCTATTGCTCGCACCAGTGTATTTGATATTACCGACCGCATACAATTAGAAAGAAAGTTAGAGCAGTTAGCCAATATGGATGCCCTAACTCATATCAGTAACCGCCGCCATTTTTATGAGCGAGGTGAGCTGGAGTTTCAACGGGCAGTGCGTTATAAACATGCGCTGGCGATACTCATGTTTGACATTGACTACTTTAAACGGGTTAACGACACCTACGGTCATGATGGCGGCGATGTAGTACTCAAACAGCTTGCTAAAACCGTGCAAGATAGCTTACGGGATCTCGATGTGTTTGCTCGCTTTGGCGGTGAAGAGTTTATTGCCTTGTTACCTGAGCTATCGGCGGAGCAAGCCGCCTTGGTGGCCGAGCGGCTGCGCCGAGAAATTGCCGAGATGCCAGTTATCATGCCCTCGGGCGAAACCATGAATATTACCGTATCTATCGGCTTTGCGATGTTAACGGCACAAGATAAACAACTCGATGCGTTTATTAAAAAAGCCGACCTCGCGCTGTATCAAGCCAAAGAACAAGGCCGCAATCGAGTCATAGAGTTTAATGCCGACAGCGAGCAATAAAACAGACCCTAACATCGTGCCGCGGTCTGCTAAGTAAGCACGCATAACTTAATATGGATGATGTGGCTAGCTTAGCTTTATCGTCACCCTCGCGAAGGCGGGGGGCCAGTGCCTTTGCAGGAAAAGCGCAGGCTGACAAATCTGCGCCACAAGCCCTGGATTCCCGCCTTCGCGGGAATGACGTTCCTTCGTCGATGTATGGCGACAGAACCACGCCGGTTATGCGGCATTACTTACTTAAGTAAGCACGCATAACTTATATGGATGATGTGGCTAGCTTATCTTTATCGTCACCCTCGCGAAGGCGGGGGTCCAGTGTCTTTGCTGACAGCTCTGCGCCATTACTTATCGCCTGATAGTAAAAAATGGTTATTTTTTGTAATAAAACCCTCTCTCATCGCGTCTTTATAAGTAACCGTTAGACACTGTTGCCATGACGGAGGGCGCAGACCCTGCTATTGATTTAGGCCTTGCAGGCAACAATTTTTATTACAAGGCTACTCACTTAGCTATAAGAGGGAAGCATTATGAAAGCCATTATGTCACTTATGCTGGCGGCGGTATTTACCCTCGCCATGCTACCAACCCAAGCAACCACTGTGTCGGCTAACACCGGTGTGGTTATTCAAACTTTGTCGATGGGCGATGGTGTAGATAATCGTCATTGCAAAATGTTAGAGAAGCAAGGTAAAGGGTTACCCGGTTTTTGTGGGCCTTAAACATAAAGACGAGCGGCATATATGGGGTGGGATGCAACATGCATCCCACCCCATTTTTGTATTTAACGTTTGCCCAAGCGCCAGCGATGATAACGGCTGAGCCAGCTTAGCAATCGTTCGGGCGCATGGGCGCGTTTCCATTCACCGGCCACGTACTTATTGGCTTCCGCCAGCGTAGGGTACACATGAATGGTGCCCAGTATCTTGTTTAGGCCGAGCTTGTGCTTCATGGCCAGCACATATTCCGCCAGTAAGTCGCCCGCGTGTTCACCGACGATAGTTACCCCTAAAATTGTGTCTTTACCAGGCACGGTCAGCACCTTAATAAAGCCCTGCTCCGATCCATCGGTAATGGCTCTGTCCAGCTCGTCGAGCTCAAACCGAGTCACTTCATAGGCGATATGCTGCGCCTTGGCTTCCTGCTCGCTGAGGCCGACTCGCGCCACCTCGGGGTCGACGAAGGTACACCAAGGTATAACCGAATAATCGACCGAAAAGCGTTTGAAATGGCCAAACAGGGCGTTCACGCTGGCAAACCACGCCATATGAGCGGCGGTGTGCGTGAATTGATAAGGGCCGACCACGTCACCCGCGGCGTAAATATTGGAGTACAAGGTTTCTAGATACTCGTTGGTGGTGACGGTGCGCTCTGTGGTGATGCCCAGCGCTTCTAGCCCGTAACCTTGTAGTCGCGCCTTGCGGCCGAGTGCGAGCAGCAGATCGTCGCATTCCAGTATGATTTCTTGATCTTGATGAGTCGCGATGACCCGAATGCCATCGCGCCCTGGCTCTACCCGCAGCGGACTGTGTTCGGTCAACACCCGCACTCCGTCTTTGATGAGGGCACGTTTGACCCATTCACTGACTTCTGAGTCTTCTTTTGGCATCAGGCGCGAGTTGCGCTGCAGCAGGGTTACTTCTGAGCCCAAGCGGGCGAAGGTTTGTGCCAGCTCGCAGCCGATGGGGCCGCCGCCCATCACCAGTAGTCGTTTGGGCGGGGTGTCACGTGCGGCCATGGTGTCCCATAACGTGTCGCTAGTTAGATAGTTGACCCCATCTAGGCCGGTTATTGGCGGCACGGCCGCGCTGGCGCCGGCGGCAATAATGATACTGCGAGCGGTCAATCGTTGTGTGGTGCCGTTTGTCAGTGTTACTTCCACCGTCCAAGGATCGATAAGTTTGCCGTGGCCTTGCAATACGTCTACGCCCAGTTTGGTGTAGCGCTCGACACTGTCGTGAGGCTCAATCTTGCGGATCACGGCCTGCACGCGCTGCATCACGTGTTTGAAGCTGAATTCAGGGGGTGTGCTAGTGAGGCCGTAATGCGCGGCGTGGCGCATCTGGTGGGCCAGTTTAGCGCTGCGGATCAATGCCTTGCTGGGTACACAGCCGGTGTTGAGGCAATCGCCGCCCATTTTATCAGCTTCAATCAGGGTGACCTTAGCTTTTACCGCCGCCGCTATGTAAGAGCTGACCAATCCTGCCGCACCGGCGCCGATCACTATCAGGTTGCAGTCGAAATGGCGAGGTTTGTTAAAACCACGGTACACTTTTTGGCGTTGCACTAAGCGCAACACGGCGCGAGCGAGCAACGGAAACAGGCCCAGCAAGGCAAACGAAGCTAACAAAGCCGGCGACAATATGCCGCTTAAGCTATTAATGGCCGCCAGCTGCGTACCGGCGTTTACGTATACTAGCGTGCCGGGCAACATGCTGAGCTGGCTCACCCAGTAAAAGGTGCGAGCAGGCAGCGCAGTTAACCCCATCAGCAAATTAATAATGAAAAACGGAAATACCGGCACTAGCCGCAGGGTAAATAGATAGAAGGCGCCGTCCCGATTCATGCCTTTGTTCATGGCCTTGAGCGTATCGCCGAAGCGCTGCTGTACCTGATCTCGCAGTAGAAAGCGCGACACCAGAAAAGCCAAGGTGGCGCCGATACTCGAGGCAAACGACACCAACACCAACCCCTGCCACACCCCAAAGAAGGCACCGGCGGCAAGCGTCATAATGGCGGCACCGGGCAGCGACAACACCGCCATCAGCACATATAACACAAAAAAGCCGCCGGCTATCAACCAGGGAGACTCGGCTCGCAGCGTGGCAATGTGCGCTTGTTGTTGTTTTAGAGCCTCGAGGGTGAACCAATCGCCGAGATCGAAGAAGAAAAACAGGGCGACCAGCAGCAATAGCAGGGCAAGCAGCAGGGGTTTGCGCATAAAAACATCCTTTTTATGACGATGAGGCCGGCCTTTATGGCATTGAAGCTAAATAGTGCCGACTATTATTAACATGGTGATTATGAATAAAGACACAACAGGACGAAGAATTCTTACAACGAGATTAGGAGATAGTTAATAAAAAATAAGCTGTTTTTGTAATAACCAGACAGTTTGACGCGTCTTATTACTATGCAGGTACTTTTTATGCGTTTCCTGCCATGGATGACCCTATTTTAAGGAGTATGATCATGCGTCGATGTCATTTTCACTTAGAATCTCACTTTCGTATAACCCCCGTTGCCGCTTTAGTGTCGGCATCCTTGTTGGCTTTAGCGTTATCGGGCCCAGTGCTTGCCGCTGAGTCGGGGGGATCTTTAGCACAAGAGAAGGCAGTGCAACAAATAGCCATGAGCAAGAAGCCTTGTGCTGCTAACCCCTGCAGTGCCACCGAGTCTGCTACCAAGAACCCTTGCGCTACTAAAAAAACCTGTGCGGTGAAGAATCCGTGTTCAGCTAACCCTTGCGCGACCAAGAATCCTTGTGCGGTGAAGAGTCCGTGTTCGGCTAACCCCTGTGCAACTAAAAACCCCTGTGCCACCAAAAATCCTTGCGCGGCCAAACCGGCGGCAGTGAACCCTTGTGCAGCCAAGGCGGTACAGCGCCCTGACAATTATCAGCCTTACCAAGGAGATAAAACCGAGCTGGTAACTTTAGGCAAGGCGCTGTTTAACGATAGCAGCCTAAGTAGCAATGGCCTTTCTTGCAGCAACTGTCACCAAAGCCAGATGATGTATCAGGCAAGCTTTGCCATGGCGTACCCGCATCCGGTGGCGATGGCGCAAGATCAGTTTGGTCTGAGTCAGGTGCATTTGGATGAAATGATCCAAATTTGTATGATGTCTCCCATGGCGACTCAGCCCTTGGCGTGGGACTCGAAAGAACTAGCCGCCTTAGTGGCCTATGTACAAACCGAGCAAGTCAGCTATTCACCCAGTGGCGCTAATCCCTGTGCGGTGAAGAACCCGTGTGCAGCGAAAAGCCCGTGTTCGGCCAATCCCTGTGCGGTGAAGAACCCGTGTGCAGCGAAAAGCCCGTGTTCGGCTAATCCCTGTGCGGTGAAGAACCCGAGTGCAGTGAAAAGCCCGTGTTCGGTTAATCCCTGTGCGGTGAAGAATCCTTGCGCGGCCAAATCACAATAAGGATGCAAATGACCACCACCACACTTCAACCCTTGCCCAGACTGGTGCCGCCGGCGGCGGCCAGCCTGACGGCTGCAGACATTAGCCGGCTACGTGAAGCCGGTGCCCAAATTCGGGAATGCTATCGGGTGATGAGCAAAGGCGGAGTCAACATCGTCGGAGAAGTGCTTAAAGGGCAGGGGACTTTTTTTGAGATGACCCACTACCCCCTAGACGATGCACTCGATAAAGACAGTCACAGCCAATATTACTACCATGCCCATCGCGGTGGCGAGCAAGAGCATGGCCACTTCCATACCTTTTTGCGTGCACCAGGCATTCCTGCCCAGCTGAGTATGCTGAATTATCCACAGGCCAGTGAACCTTGGCCCCAAGGAGAGCAAGCTATTGCTCATTTGGTTGCCATCTCTATGGATGCGTGGGGGTATCCCTCAAGCCTGTTCGCCTGTAATCGTTGGGTGACCGATGAAAGCTGGTATCCGGCACCGGCGGTGATTTCGATGCTGGACCGCTTCGTTATCGATCATGCCAACCCGTCTTGGCCGGTGAATATCTGGCTGAGCAACATGCTGGTGCTATTCCGGCCCCATATAGAAGCGCTGCTGGTGCACCGAGATGCGGTAATCGAGCAGTGGCAGTTGCGGCATCCAGAGCAAGACATCTTTGAAAATCGGCAGCTGGAGATCACCGGCCAGCTATCAATTTCAGTGGATGACTGGCTAGCCGAACTGGAGGCCGTGTCGGATAAGTAATCCCCTTCGGGGAGCTGTACGCTTTAAGCCGTAAGCCGTCAGTTAAAGATAAGAGCGGGTAAACCTAAGAGCGTAAGAGCTATTTTTGCCACGGAATCCACTAAATCCACGGAAAAATAGTGATTAAAAATAAAGGCATAAACCTCTTAGTGGTTAAGACCTTACTAATAAAGACAGTTATACGCTTTACGCCGACCGCTGTACGTAAAACAAACAGAGGGCTTTCTTGAACGTATGGGCTGTTTAAAGCGGCGTAGAGTACCTGAAAATAGATGTTGGGGCGAGCAGGCGGGGGCAAACAGTGCGGTACTTTGGCTCCCGGTGTGGGGCGCGGCCTGCTATAATCGACAGATAATTTTAGGAGGGCGTTATGCGTATATTATTTGCCCTACTTGGTAGCATATCACTGGCGCTGGGCGTGTTGGGGGCATTTTTACCAGTGTTGCCCACCACCCCGTTCGTCTTGTTGTCGGCATGTTTATTCGGTAAGTCGTCACCTAGGGTGCACCATTGGCTGGTCACTCATCCTTGGTTTGGTGGCATGATCAGCGACTGGCAACAACACCGTGGCCTGCGTGCTCATGTGCGCCGTCGTGCGCTGTGGATGATGGCGCTAAGCTTTACTTTTTCAATTTATATGGTGCCGCTGTGGCCAGTAAAAGTGGGCTTGGGTCTGACGTTTGTGGTGCTGGTGCTGTGGTTTTTACGCTTGCCGCTAGTACCCGACCCGCCAGTGCCCGTTGATCGATCATAAATAGTACTCGCTAGATATTGCTCTTACCAATACCTGATTACGTATGATCCTCAGCCACGATGTCGTTCAGTATTATACGGCAAGTTTTTGTTGATATTTATGGAGTAAGTCAGACAGAGCGCACTCCTCCTCCGACTCGCCGTAAACCCATCCCTGGGGGCTCCGCCGCGCCCTCCTTGGCGCGGAGGGTCGGCGGAGCAGACGCCCTCTATCCTCCCACCTGCATCGGCGTCGCCTGTGTCGTAGGTGAACTCTCGCATGACCACTCAGACGTAAAGATTGAGCCGACGACGCCAACCGGTAAGGAAGAGGCTGCTGGGATAGCCTCTGTAGTGGTCAAGTAAAAGTGGCCACGGTTTTAGAGTTTTTCCAAAACAATCGTTCAGACTCGT
>NZ_JBHTJS010000030.1:0-2574 GCF_042676125.1 Oceanisphaera ostreae | reverse complement strand
CCCAACGCATATGCACAGCAACTTAATGCTGCTTAAACTGGTGTCTACTTTAGTCGGGCCATTCCAGGTGTTGGGCTTAACTCTTCACTCTTCACTCTTCACGTTTATTCTAAACTAATCCCAATATTCGATACGCCTTCTTGGGCGGCAAAGTCGCGGATGGCGAGAATCACGTCGGCGTCTCTGGGCTGACTTACTTTGTCTAGCAGCTCAACCTGAAACTCCATTTCCGCCATGATTAATTCGTGTTCATATAGCTCTTCTTCGCTTAGCTCACGCTCGGCCAGTAAGTCTACAAAGCCGGCGACCGTTCCTAACGACGCGCTGCTCGCCTCTACGGCTTCTTCACCCACACGACAAATAACCGAGTTATAAGCCGCGCCCAATGCTACACAAGCATCCAAAGCGGGATAGGCACCGTAACTTTCAGACTGAGTGGGGTCGGGAATAAAGCTTTCAAAACTTTCCAGCTCGGCACTTAAATCTACCCGTGAGCCCTTTACGGTAAGATAAGTCCACAAGGTATTTAGGGTTTCACGAAAACGCGCACCGTTGCCAAAATCGCTGGTGTCGCTAAACAACTGATAATTAGGGTACATCCGTTGTGCTAGCGCCAGTGCAAACACAGTTTGCTGCCAAGGTGCTAGCTTATTGATTTTTTTATAAAATTTATCACCAAACACGGATATTTCCTTGTGATTAAGCGGTAATGTTCTTGCCATTATGAACCTTTATAATCAAGGCTCACACTTTTTACGGCAAACACTGGTATAAGTTTATGTGTGTGTCATTGTCTCATAAAACGTCGCTACAAAAAGCATATTAAGGAGAGAAGGTATGGCCAATCATACCCTGTTACTACTTAGCCAAGATAACGCCGAATATAAAGCACTATTGCAACAGGCTTACCTACCAGGGCTGACTATTCTAGCCCCCGAACAAGAAGCAGATATTCAGCACGCCTTGTCTAAAGCCGACATCTTGCTTGGCGAACCAGAGCGACTGCGGGCGCATTTAAAAAATGCGCGGGCGCTTAAATGGGCACAGTCAACCTATGCTGGAGTAGATGCATTGCTTAGCAAAGGCTGCCGGCAAGATTATCAGCTGACTAACATTAGAGGCATTTTTGGCCCAGTGATCAGCGAATATATTTTTGGTCATTTGTTCTCGCTCACCCGCCACCTACGTCATTATAAAGAACAGCAACGTCTACATAATTGGCAACCTATTCCCTACCAAAGCATTGCTGGCAAAACCATACTGATTGTTGGCACCGGTAGTATTGGCCAGCATATTGCCCACACTGCACAACATTTTGGTATGACGGTGTTGGGCATTAGCCGCTCAGGTCGTGAGGCGGCAGGTTTTGATCATACTTATCAAATCCCAGCACTGAATAATGTGTTGTCTAAGGCCGATGTGGTGGTCAGTGTACTGCCATCTACGCCACAGACTCGTGGTCTGTTTGACGCGGCTCGTATCGAGCATTTCAAACCGGGAGCCATTTTCTTTAACGTGGGCAGAGGCGATGTTATTGATGAGAGCGCGCTTATTCAGGCACTGCGCCATGGCAATATGGGGGCTGCGGTATTAGATGTGTTTGCCACCGAGCCGTTGCCTACCGCCAGTCCGCTTTGGGACATGCCAAACGTAGTGATCACGCCACATAACTCGGGATATAGCTTTCCTGAACAAATAGTGACGCGTTTTAGTCGTAACTATTTAAAGTACATTAATCACAAACCCATGGAGGGCTTGGTAGACTTTAATCTGGGTTATTAGGGTCTGTTGACCTAGGTTTCATTATAAATTCGGGGGATGCCATGAGCAGCTTGTTTGAGCAACGATTAATGCAGGCTCGGGCGTGCAGAATGTGTGAGGCTCACCTGCCTCTGGGTCCTCGCCCCGTGCTACAAATGGCCCCTGCAGCCCGTATTATGATTATTGGGCAGGCGCCGGGGTTACGGGTACACGAAACCGGCATTCCCTGGAATGATCCCAGCGGCGATACGCTGCGCCACTGGCTACAACTCAGTAAAGAGCAGTTTTATAACCCAGAGCTGCTCGCCATTATGCCGATGGGCTTTTGCTACCCCGGCAGAGGGAAAAGTGGTGACTTGCCGCCTCGGCCAGAATGCGCACCCGCTTGGCATGAGCCATTGTTAGAGGTATTGCCAAACATTGAGCTTACTCTGCTGATCGGCCAATATGCCCAGCGTCGTTATTTAGGGCGTCAGTATAAGACCCTGACCGAAACCGTGCGTCATTGGCGAGAGTTTTCGCCCACTTGTTTACCCCTGCCCCACCCTTCTCCGCGCAACCGTTACTGGTTAGCCAAAAACCCCTGGTTTGAACAAGAAGAGCTGCCGATACTTCGCCAAAGAGTGCACCAGGTGCTAGCGGGAAGCAGCTTTAAGCCGTAAGCCACCAGCGCCACCTGCCGTCATTCCCGCGAAGGCGGGAATCCAGTGCCCTATGCCATAGTTCTCCGCCTTCGCGAAGATGACACTGTAGTGGCACACTTAAAGTGGCCACCTGTTCAGAGGTGATATCATCACCTCATCAGATATACAG
>NZ_JBHTJS010000029.1:0-100615 GCF_042676125.1 Oceanisphaera ostreae | reverse complement strand
TCCATTTTGAGCTCCGCGATCTCCTTTTTAAGGCGGTAGATTTCTCGCTGCTCCTCGGTGATGGGGTGGGCTTTTACTTCCTTGCCTTCTTGTTCATCTCGAACCTGGCGCACCCATTTGCCGAGCGTAGAAACCCCGATGCCCATCGCCCTGGCCACATCGGTAACAGAACGACCTTGGTCGAGAACCATCTGAACGATTTCCATCTTGTATTCAGCGCTAAAACGGCGGTGTGTCTTGCTTGTCATTATGTCACCTGTATATCTGATGAGGTGATGATATCACCTCTGAACAGGTGGCCACTTTAAGTGTGCCACTACATCATCTCGGCGGAACACACTCGCCTATGGCGCTCAAACACATGACATCCTTGTCATGTGATGGTCGGTGGAGCAGTGCCCTTCATCCTCTCTTAACTCCCTCAGGTGACTGATGACGTTGTCTACAGGCAACTCGATGCTTGCAAAGAGGTAACGGAGAACGCCTCCCACGTCCGTGAAATGCCAAGGATGGCATGTCCCGAGCTCCGATGGATGGGTTTATGGTGAGTCGAGGGAGGCGACTCTGTTTCCTCTCGTCTCCGACATTAAACTAGATCACATTTTTACTTAGATTGGTATGAGGTAACGCTCATACATCGTTAATTATTAAAGACGATAACTTGCCGAAACGTGTAAAGCGTCATAGCGTTAGGTTGTCATCAGAATGTCATTGTACCCAGTCTTAATTGGGTATTAATCGTAAGCATAAGGGAGCATATCTATGGATGATAACGCCCGTAAACGCTTTATTCTGGATACCAACGTGCTGTTGCACGAGCCTCTTTCTATTTATTCCTTTAATGAACATAACGTAGTTATACCCATGACGGTGCTTGAGGAGCTGGATCGTATTAAAGACCGACAGAAAGATGTGAGTCGGGATGCGCGACAGGCCATTAGAACCTTAGAGAGTATTTTTCATGACGCCACACCGGAGCAAATAGTTGCTGGAGTCCCACTAGGACTGCAGGATGATGATGCCTCGGGCACGATTGCCATCATTACCGACAAGCACTTGCCCCAAGGCTACGCGATGTTTACCGATGACGAAGCCGATAATCGTATTATTAATACTGCGCTTTATTTGCAGCATACGATGACGGGAATGGCGGTGCTGGTGACCAAAGATATTAACATGCGCCTAAAGGCTAAGGGGGCCGGACTACAGCATGTCGAAGATTATCGCTCTGACCAGCTGGTTGATGATATCCGTTTGTTATCTAAAGGATTTTACCATCAAGAGAATAGTTTTTGGGATCGTGTCGGTGAGTGTGAAAGTGAAACCCATGGCCGAGAAGTGATTCATACGGTGGCCGATGAGCTATTACCTGGGGCGTACATCAATCAATATCTGATTGATGATACCGAGGACTTTGCCGGTCGAGTGTTGGAGAAAATACCTCACAAAATCCGCTTTGTCGACTTGGGGCGAGAGCGGATGATGGGACGTAAAGCATGGGGTATTCAACCTAAAAATATATACCAAGCCATGGCGCTAGATGCATTGCTTGATCCGAGTATCGAACTGGTTATTTTAACGGGCCCTGCCGGTAGTGGTAAAACGTTATTGGCAATGGCCTCTGCGTTAGAAATGACCATTGAAAAAGGGATTTACGATAAAGTTATCGTGACACGTAATACGCCGGAAATAGCCGAGAGCATCGGTTTTTTACCCGGTACCGAAGAGGAAAAAATGGCCCCTTGGTTGTCGGCAATTACCGACACTTTAGAAGTGCTACATAAACAAGACGAATGCATGGACGGCTCGCTGAGCTACATAATGAGTAAAGCGAATATTCAGTTTAAATCGGTTAATTTTATGCGCGGCCGCAGTATTCAAAATACCTTTGTGTTGTTGGATGAATGCCAAAACTTAACCGCTTCACAGTTAAAGACTATTATTACGCGCTGCGGTGATGGCACAAAATTAGTCTGCTCGGGCAACTTGGCCCAGATAGATTCCAATTATTTAACCCCAGTCACCTCAGGGTTAACCTATATTGTGGAGCGCTTTAAAGATTTTGAGGGCAGTGCCAATGTGTACCTTAACGGTGTAATGCGCAGTCGTTTAGCGGCGTTTGCCGAAGAGAATCTCTGAGTAAGAACATGAGGCGTGAAGCTCTTATCTCACGCTTTCTCCTCGCAGCTTCCCCATCCAAGATAAGCTTTTAATTCCTGAGTATAAGGAGCTGCTAGCAGCTCCTTTGTTCCTTGCTCTAGAATACGGCCGTCATGAATAAAAGCGATATTATCGGCGACTCTGGCCGCTTCGTCTGGATGATGAGTGACCAGCAATACGGTGAGTTGCAGTTGATTGGTCTGGCTGCGTAGAAGATCCAGTAATTCGAAACGCAAGGCCGGATCGAGTGCAGAAAAGGGCTCATCAAGTAATAAAATGGGCTGACGACGAGCTAAGCAGCGGGCCAACCCCACCCTTTGCTGCTGACCACCGGATAAACTGGATGGTTTTCGCTCCAGCAACTCACTAATGCCAACGTGGTTCGCCACCTGCACAATGATAGCCTCTTGATCTGTAGTGAGGCGTAATGAAGGTGATAAACCTATGGCGATATTCTGATAGACCGACATATGCCAGAACAGGTTATTATCCTGAAACAGCGTGGTGACAGGCCTGTGTGCTGGGGACAGTGGCAATAATGATTGGTTTTCATGGCACAACTGGCCGGAATCAATAGCCGAAAAGCCACCGATCATAGCCAGTAACGTAGACTTACCGGCGCCACTGGGGCCGATCAGTGCGGTTATTTCACCGGCTTTGGCGGAGAGCGTAAAGCACAATTCTTGCTCTGGATAGCGAGCGCAAAGCTCAATTAGCTGCAGCATCTTTGCCCCCTAATACTCCTTCAACCAAACCAAACAAGCCGAGGCTTAGCACCAACAACACCAAGGCGGTAGCCGCCGCATCTATCATTTGATAACTCCCTAACTGTTGATACAAAAGCCACGGTAAGGTTTGCAGCGACTGACTACCAAACAGCGCAATGGCACTGAGATCGCCCAGCGACAGCATCATGGCTAATGCAAAGGCCAGTGCTAGTGGCTTGCGTAATAAGGGCCATTCGACTTGTTTAAGTCGCGCCCAGCCTTGAATATCCAAGCTAGTACACAGGCGATTATATTGCCGTGCTACTCGGTCCATCGGGAGTTGTAAGGCGCGTAGACCATAGGGCAGTGCCATTAGTGCATTGACCAATAGCACCAGTATTGGCCCCAGAGTGAAGACGTCGGCCACATTGCGTAACAGAATAAACAAACCCGTAGACAGCACCACGGCAGGTAGCACGAGAATCACCGAGCCGGTTGCCTCCATTAAGGCGGCGGCTGATCGCCGCTGCAACTGCAAGCGTAAATAACGGCTGCTACTTAGTAAACCGACGGTTAGTAACACTGATAATACCGCTGCTCCGGTGGCAATGATCACTGAGGTAAGGGTGGCTTGCCATAAGGTTATTGACGTTAAGGCAGCCCATAGGCGGGGGTTAATACCATTGCTGATAATAGCGAGTAGCGGCGGCAGGAAGATGCTTAAGCAAATAGTGAGTATCACCGCATCCCAAATGCGCACGCGAACTAAGCGCCGATCGGGACGTAGCGAACACCCTGAATGGCCCGATTGATCGGGAGCTGTCTTAGTTAAGCGGTATTGTAGTAACAGAAAGCCGCTACAAAAAAACAGCTGCAGTAATGCGAGCATACCGGCAAACGGCAAGTCGAAATCAAAACGCAGCGCTTGATAAATAGCGACTTCTAAGGTGGTAGATTTAGGGCCGCCGCCTAGGGCCATTACGGTAGCAAAGCTGGTAAAGCAGAGCATGAAAATCATGCTCCCTAATGCGGGAAGCGCACTGCGAATTGTCGGCCACTCCAGCCAGCGGAATAGTTGCCATCCATTAAAACCCAGTTGATTGGCCATGCGCCAGTGACTCTCGGGGATAGATTCAATCCCCTGCAGTAGAATGCGGGCCGCCAGCGGCATATTAAAAAATACGTGCGCCAGCAGAATACCGTTCAGGCCATAGAGGTAACCGACAGACTCAAACCCCGAAGCCTGTAGGAGCTGATTGACCCAACCTTGGCGGCCGTGCACGGTCACTATGCCAAATACCACCAAGATCACCGGAAGCACCAAAGATAGGCCAAACAATCGCAACAATAACTTGCGGCCAAAAAAATATCGGCGTGACAAGGCTTGAGCCAACGGAATAGCCAGCATCAGGCTGAGTAGGGTAGACAATAGCGCCTGATAAAAACTAAACCAGAGAACATGATGTAGATAGCTGTCGTGTAGTAGCCGAAACCAGCCATGCTGACTACTTTGTACCAATAGCGCGCCGATAGGCCCAGCACTCAGCAATAATATGCCTAGCAGGCTTAAGCAGCCGGGTAGCCACCAATATTTGCGTACCATTAACGAGTAACGGCGTTAAGCCACTGCCTTAACCAGGTACTACGTTGCTCGGCTATATGCTCGGCACTAAAGCTGAGTGCCTGATCTGGCTGAACCAAATCGGCAAAGCTGTCGGGTAGCGGTGTATCGATTACCGGATACATCCAGTTACCGGCTGGGATTTGCTCTTGAAATGCAGGGCTAAGCATAAACCGCATAAACTGTTTGCTAAGCTCGGGTTGCTTGCTGGTATTAAGGATAGCTGCAACTTCGACCTGCAAATAGTGGCCTTCTTTAAAGTTAGCGGCTTGATACTGATGCTGTTGTTCAGCGGAAATGTGATATGCCGGTGAGCTGGTGTAAGACAGCACTAAGTCAGCCTCGCCTTTTAGAAACATACCATAAGACTCGCTCCAGCCTTTAGTGACGGCTACGGTGCGTTTAGCTAAATTCTGCCACACACTAGGTGCTTGCTCGCCATACAATTTTTGCACCCACAGCATTAATCCTTGGCCAGGTGTACTGGTGCGAGGGTCTTGATACAACAATGTCAATTCGGGGCGTTCGAGCAGTTCGGCAAAGCTCTGCGGAGGGTGTGCTAGTTTATCGGCATTATAAATAAAGGCGAAGTACCCATAATCAAAGGGCACAAAGGTGTTGTCGCTCCACCCCCCGGGCACTTTAAGCGCGTCTAACGGTTGTTGATGCTCGGCCAATAAGCCAGTATTTTTTGCGGCTTGCAGCAAGTTATTATCCAGCCCCAAAATAATGTCTGCTTTGGTGTGTTTACCTTCGAGCCGTAGACGGTTCAAGATAGAAACTCCGTCATCTAGGGCGACAAACTCCAGCTGGCAGGTACATTCGGCTTCAAAAGCCTGTTTAATTGCCGGCCCGGGGCCCCAATCTGATGCAAATGAGCTATATGTATAAATAGTTAGCGTGGAAGCTTGTGCCATTGCTTGGCTAGTTATGAGTAGGGATAGGGCAATAAAAAATTTATTCACCGAGCACTCCTTGTGGATGAAATAAAGCCGGGAGCAATACGCGAGTATGATCTCTGCGGTCGCCGCACACTATTTTTGAATGGCATTATTGTAGGGTTATTTTGTAAGCTAAACTAGTGACTTATAAACTGAAGACTGACAAGGAAGGTCAATTATGTTATTTGCGAATGAGGATCAGCGTTTATTTCAACGTATGCAGCTTGATACTAAAATTATTCTAGCTACTGCTCAAACTCGAGTAGAGGGCGTGTGTCGCAACATTAGCGCCACGGGCGCATTAATGGAAGTAACCGCTGGCCATTGTCAGGTTGGTGAAGAGTGGCAGTTAGTGGTGCCCTCAGCCGACAATAGTGTTGAGCCATTAAAAGCCATGGCAACGATATTGCGGGTTGAATCCGGTACGGCGACCGATATGGTGGGGCTCAGCTTGAGCGAGGTACGTTAATACCATGGCGCCGAGTAAACAGCACTTTCCGGTAAGCCTCGATATTCCCGTGGCCTGGGGAGATATGGATGCATTGCAGCATGTAAATAACGTGGTTTACTTTCGATATTTTGAAACTATTCGTATCGAATATTTACGCCGTATTGGCATGTTGGAAATCTTGGCCGCTGAGCAGATAAGCCCAGTGCTGGCAGAGACCAGTGCGCGCTACCGTAGGGCTGTTGTTTTTCCTGATACGCTGGTGCTAGAGGGTAGAGTGAGTGAGTTTTTTGATCACGGATTTACCATGGAGTATCAAATCACCAGTAAACAGCAGCAAGCGGTAACGACACAAGGGACGGCGCGCATTGTTATGCTGAATATGGTCACGGGTGAGAAAGCAGCGTTGAGTAAAAGGCTAAAACAGCAGATGGTGCAACTGGAAGAAATAACATAACGCCGGCGTTTGCCGGCGTTATAAAGTGCAAATTACAGCCAGCTGGGTTGCTTGGCTTCAAAGCTGTCGATTTGCTCTTGATGCTGCAGCGTTAGGCCGATGCTATCTAGACCGTTTAGCAGGCAATAACGACGGAATTCGTCAATTTCAAACGAAAAATTCAGGTCGCCAGCACGAACTTGCTGAGCTTCCAAGTCGACAGTGACTTGGGCATCGTTATTGGTTTTTACGTAAGCAAACAGGGCGTCGACTTCGGCGTCAGCCAAACGTACTGGCACCATGCCGTTATTAATGGCATTACCATAAAAAATATCGGCAAAGCTTGGGGCAATAACTGCCTGCAAGCCAAAGTCGGCCAGCGCCCAAGGGGCGTGTTCACGGCTAGAGCCACAACCAAAGTTTTCGCGTGCTAGCAAAATCACCGCTTTATCAAACGGTGCTTGGTTGAGCACAAACTCAGGGTTAGGCTGCCGGCCCGCTTCATCTAAAAAGCGTGAGTCGTGAAACAAGTGCTGACCAAAACCAGAACGGGTAACTTTTTGCAGAAACTGCTTAGGAATGATCTGGTCTGTGTCTACGTTCGCCTCATCTAAAGGGGCGGCAATACCGGTTAACTGCTTAAATCCGCTCATGTTATACCCCTTATAATTCTCGAATATCGACGAAGTGTCCGAACACGGCTGCTGCTGCGGCCATGGCTGGGCTCACCAAGTGAGTGCGACCACCGCGGCCTTGGCGGCCTTCGAAGTTGCGGTTACTGGTAGCGGCACAGCGTTCGCCGGGCAGTAATCGGTCATTATTCATGGCCAAGCACATAGAGCAACCTGGCAGACGCCACTCGAACCCGGCTTCCAAGAAAATCTTATCTAAGCCTTCGGCTTCAGCTTGGGCTTTCACCTGCTGTGAACCTGGCACGACTAACGCTTGTACACCCACGGCCACTTTACGGCCTTGGGCGATGGCTGCGGCGGCGCGCAAATCTTCGATACGGCTGTTTGTGCAAGAGCCAATAAATACCTTATCGATATTCACGTCGGTGAGCTTGGTGCCACCTTCTAGCGCCATGTACTGCAGTGATTTAATGGCGGTTTGACGCTCAGCGGCATCGGTCATGTCAGCAGGAACGGGGATGGTGGCGTTAATAGCCATCACCTGGCCTGGGTTAGTACCCCAAGTCACTTGCGGCGCAATATCGGCACCATCAAGCTCAACCACCGCATCAAACTGGGCGTCGGCGTCAGACTTCAGTGTCTTCCACTCGGCGACGGCTTGATCCCAGTCGGCGCCTTTAGGCGCAAATGGCCTACCGTTCAGGTAATCGAAGGTAGTTTGGTCGGGAGCAATAAGGCCGGCCTTGGCGCCGAGTTCGATGGCCATGTTACAGATGGTCATGCGCGCTTCCATTGACAGGGCTTCAATCACGCTGCCGCAGAACTCCACAACATAACCAGTACCACCGGCGTGGGTGACTTTGCCGATAATGGCCAATACTACGTCTTTGGCGCTAATGCCGGGCTTAAGCGCGCCATTGACCTGAATCTTCATGGTTTTGGCTCGACCCTGTTTCAGGGTTTGTGTCGCCATCACATGTTCAACTTCTGAAGTGCCGATACCGAACGCCAAGGCACCAAAGGCACCATGAGTGGCGGTATGGGAGTCACCACAGACGATGGTGGTTCCGGGCAGGGTTAAGCCTAATTCAGGACCAATGACATGCACTATGCCTTGATATTTATGGTGCAAGTCATACAAGGGCACGCCAAACTCTTCACAGTTTTTGGCCAGCGTTTCCATTTGAATGCGTGCCATTTCACCGGAAGCGGCAATGTCGTTAGTTTCGGTGGAGACGTTGTGATCCATGGTTGCCCACGTGCGATCCGGGCGGCGCAATTTGCGGCCCTTTTCACGCAGGCCATCGAAAGCTTGCGGTGAGGTCACTTCGTGCACTAGGTGGCGGTCGATATACAGCAGCGGCGTTTCACCATCTTCATTACGCACCAAGTGGGCGTCGAATACTTTTTGATAGAGTGTTTTAGCCATTAGCTTGCTCTCCTGATGCGGTTAGCGATGTGCTCACCCATTTGTACCGTGGTTTGTACCGGGTGCTTAGCGTCAGCACTGTACAAGTCGCCACTGAAATAACCTGCTGCCAGCGTTTCGCTGACGGCACGCTCTATGGCAAGGGCGGCTTCTTCTTGTTTGAAGCTATAACGCAGCATTAATGCGGACGATAAAATTTGTGCAATTGGGTTAGCGACGCCAAGGCCTGCAATATCTGGTGCCGAACCACCGGCTGGCTCATATAAGCCAAAGCCTTGGTCATTCAAACTAACGGATGGTAACAGGCCCATGGAGCCAGTCAGCATGGCCATTTCGTCAGAAATAATATCGCCAAAAAGATTAGAGCACAGCATAACGTCGAACTGCGATGGATCTTTAATCAGCTGCATAGTCGCGTTATCGATATAGATGTGGTTCAAGGTAACGTCTGGGTAATCTTTGGCGACCTCTATAACCACTTCACGCCATAAAATAGACGCTTGCAGTACGTTGGCTTTATCGACAGACGTAACAATGCCACGACGGCCTTGGGCTGCTTCAAAGGCTAAACGCGCGATGCGCTCAATCTCGAAGCGATGATAGACCTCGGTATCGAAGGCTTTTTCTTGTGCGCCCGAGCCTTCGCGGCCTTTAGGTTGACCAAAATAGATACCACCGGTGAGTTCGCGCATACACACGATGTCGAAACCGCGCGCGCTAATGTCGGCACGCAAAGGTGAAAAACCTTCTAAGCCTTCATAAATGCGCGCCGGGCGCATATTACAAAACAGCTTAAAATGGCCGCGCAACGGCAGCAGGGCACCGCGTTCAGGCTGATCGTTGGGGGGTAAATGCTCCCATTTAGGGCCGCCTACCGAACCAAACAGAACCGCATCGGCGGCTTCACAGCCTGCCAAGGTCGCCGCTGGCAGCGGAGTGCCATGGTTATCGATGGCTACGCCACCCACATCGTGATGGCTTAGCTCTAGGGTAAAACCGAACTCTGCCTGTACCTTGTCTAGCACTTTAAGGGCTTCTGCCATCACTTCTGGGCCGATGCCGTCTCCGGGCAAGACGGCGACCTTGTAATTTGCATTCATACTCACACTGTCTCCATACGAATTTTCTTTTGAATTGCTTCTTTTTTCTTTTCTGCAACTTGCTCGGCACGCCAAATACTATTAATGACATGCACTAAGGCTTGCGCGGATGATTCTACTATATCGGTGGCTAAGCCCATGCCGTGAAATTTGCGCTCTTTATACACAGCAACAATGTCCACTTGGCCCAAGGCATCTTTGCCTTCGCCTTTACTTTTCAGTTCATATTTATCAACGTTTATGTCGTAGCCAGTCACGCGGTTAATACATTGATACACTGCATCTACCGGGCCATTGCCAACGGCGGCTTCGTTAATGATTTCGCCGCCAACGATCATGCGCACACTGGCGGTAGCCATTACATTACTACCGGATTGTACGCTGACATATTTTAATTTGAACTGCTCGGGCTCTTCGTGGATCTGGCTGAAAAACACTAAGGCTTCTAGATCATAATCAAATACTTGGCCCTTGCGGTCGGCCAGCTCTAAAAAGCTAGAATACAGACGATCTAATTCATAATCTTGCTCGTTATAGCCCATCTCACTCATGCGATGCTTGATGACGTGACGGCCAGAGCGTGAGGTTAAGTTCAGCTCATTTTTCTGCAAACCAATACTTTCTGGGGTAATGATTTCGTAGGTGTTTTTGCTCTTCAATACACCATCTTGATGAATGCCAGAGGAATGAGAGAACGCATTCGCACCCACAATCGCCTTATTGGGCTGCACGGGCATGTTGCACAAGTTACGCACCAGCTGGCTTGTACGATAAATTTCTTGATGCTTGATATTGGTATTAACGCCCAGCAATTCGCTACGCGTTTTCAAGATCATGGCGATTTCTTCTAACGAGCAGTTGCCCGCCCGTTCGCCAATACCATTAATGGTACATTCAACTTGGCGTGCGCCTTGCTGTATGGCGGCAATCGAGTTGGCTACCGACATACCTAAATCGTCATGGCAGTGCACCGAAATGACCGCTTTATGGATGTTAGGTACACGGTTGAACAGCATCTCTATAATGCCGCCGAATTCGCTGGGCACAGTATAACCCACGGTGTCGGGAATGTTGACCGTAGTGGCGCCGGCTTTAATCACGGCTTCTACCATGCGGCACAAGTTATCGATAGGCGTACGACCGGCGTCTTCACAAGAAAACTCAACATCATCGGTATAGCGGCGTGCATGCTTTACTGCATTCACGCCCATTTCTAATACCGAATCGAAGTCTTTGCGCAACTTGCTTTGTACATGAATGTCGGAGGTAGAGATAAAGGTATGAATACGGAATTGATCCGCGACCTTAAGTGCCTCAGCGGCGGCATCTATGTCGGCTTCTAAGGCGCGAGACAGTGCACATACGCGGCTGTTCTTGATATGACGCGCGATGGTTTGCACCGACTCAAAATCGCCCGGTGAAGAAATCGGGAAACCGACCTCCATAATGTCTACGCCTAAGCGCTCTAGTGCATAAGCAATTTGTAACTTTTCCTTGACCGTTAGGCTAGCGGAAAGCGCCTGTTCGCCATCTCGCAAAGTAGTATCGAATATTATGACTTGGTTCGACATGTCGCTTTCCTCTCTGTTTACCGTGTCGCCCGCGACACAGATATAAAAAACCCGTGCGGCTGGCACGGGTTTTTTATGAAGATATGTGGATGATGAATTCCAGCTACGCTCGACCCGTGCGCGTTAGCACCTGTGAGTTTATTAGTAGAAGTCGTAGCTGAATATGTTTGGACATCGCACTCATCACCGAAGAATAGATAGTTAACAACAGTATACAAATAACGGGAATCTGTGATGGTGTCAACGTTTTAGATCTTATTTCCAATAGGCAGTCACTCGGTCTTACAGTGCTTGATTAGCTATTATTTGGGGTTTAGCACTGCTTTTCTATCTCATGTTGGCCTGAACTTCTTATTTTGGTTTCTTGGGCCATATAAACACCTGCATTGTTAGGTTGGATCCCACAGAAACAGATGGCCATAATAGCAGCAAGCAAGAGTGCTGCTGTTTATATGGTAAGGAAGTAAGTGTGAGTGTTCTATTTTGAGTTTTGCCACTGTAAAGAGAGTACCTGTTTTGTATGGCAAGGAATAAGTGTGAGTGCTCTTTTTCGAATTTTACCACTGAAAGAGAGTGGCTTTTTGTATAGCAAGAGATAAGTGTGAGTTCTCTTTTTCGAATTTTACCGCTGAAAGAGAGTGCCTGTTTGGCACCTAACTGCTAGCCTTTTATTAGGCTCTTATTGGGCCGTTTGTTATGACGTACGCTCTTGTGCACAGAGAAGATATGCGGCTTAAGCCTTGCGATACGGCGCTTTTAATAAAGCCTCGTAGACAAGCGATTTAAAGCAGGTTAAGGTGATTTTCACCCCTTTTCTGCTTATTTACATCCTATCTGGCAGAAGCATTTGTTTTTAAAGATAAAAATTGCTCGCTTTTGTTATGTTCCAGCTATTTGGCTGGGCGGCTCGGGTAACTGAAAATAGCAGAGCGAATAAAGTAAAGCCTGGAGGGCTTATCATGGAGATGTTATCAGGCGCACAAATGGTAGTTCGGGCGCTGGAAGATCAGGGAGTCGAGCATTTATTCGGTTACCCCGGCGGTTCAGTGCTTGATATCTATGACGCCTTATTTGAAAACAGCAAAATAGAACATGTATTGGTGCGCCACGAACAAGCAGCCGTGCATATGGCTGATGGCTATACCCGAGCGACAGGTACCGTGGGCACGGTATTGGTGACATCGGGGCCAGGTGCCACCAACTGTATTACGGGTATTGCTACCGCCTATATGGATTCCATCCCAATGGTGATCCTATCGGGTCAGGTGCCTACGTTTTACATTGGTGACGATGCTTTTCAAGAAACCGATATGATTGGTATTTCGCGTCCTATCGTGAAGCACAGCTTTTTATGTAAAAAAGCATCAGACATTCCAATGGCTATAAAAAAGGCATATTACATTGCTGCCAGTGGTCGCCCAGGCCCTGTGGTTGTCGACTTGCCGAAAGATGTGCAGAACCCGCTAGAAAAGCATCCTTATGTTTATCCTAGCTCGATAGAGATGCGCTCTTACAACCCCTCTGACGTGGGTCATAAAGGACAAATCAAAAAGGCGATGCATGCCTTGGCTGCAGCTAAACGTCCTATTATGTACGTGGGGGGCGGTGCCGTTACAGCAGAGGCCAGTGCGCTGGTTATTCAGTTGGCCGAGATGTTTAACTTGCCGGTGACTAACACCTTGATGGGACTTGGCGTCATGCCAGGTACGCACAAGCAGTTTGTGGGCATGCTGGGCATGCACGGCACTTACGAAGCCAATAAGACCATGCATAACTCGGATCTTATTTTGGCCATTGGTGCGCGCTTCGATGACCGAGTGACTAATAACGTCGCAAAATTCTGTCCGCACGCCACTATTGTGCATGTGGATGTAGACCCCACCTCCATCTCTAAAAACATCAAGGCTCACATTCCTATCGTTGGCTCGGCCGACACGGTATTAGGCCAGATGTTGGACACCATTCGTGAACTGGGCTTAAAAACCGATCCCCAGGCGATGAGTGATTGGTGGGAGCAAATTGAACAGTGGCGTGCTCGTGAATGCCTGAAATATGCGACCAGTGAGAAATACATTAAACCGCAACAGGTGATTGAAGCGGTATATCGCATTACTAAGGGTGAGGCCATGGTTAGCTCGGATGTGGGGCAGCACCAAATGTTTGCCGCACTCTACTATCCATTTGACAAGCCACGGCAATGGATTAACTCCGGTGGCCTTGGCACCATGGGCTTTGGTTTACCTGCTGCCATGGGTGCCCAAATGGCACGGCCCGATGCGGTGTCGGTGTGTGTGACCGGTGATGGCTCTATTCAGATGAATATTCAAGAGTTATCAACCTGTATGCAATACAACATACCGGTTAAAATTATCTCCATGAATAACCACTCTCTAGGCATGGTTAAACAGTGGCAAAAAATGTTCTACGAGGGCCGTGAAAGCCACTCTTATATGGACTCGTTGCCAGATTTTGTGAAACTAGCTGAAGCGTACGGCCATGTGGGCATTCGAGTGTCTGATCCGAAAGAGTTGGATGCGGCACTAGAGAAATGTTTCTCGATGACCGACAAGTTAGTGTTTATGGATATTGTGATCGATCCAGAAGAACACGTTTATCCAATGCAGATTAAAACCGGTGCCATGGATGAAATGTTTTTAAGTAAAACGGAGAGAACTTAATGCGACGTATTATATCCCTGTTGCTGGAAAACGAATCCGGAGCCTTGAGCCGAGTGGTGGGGCTTTTTTCTCAACGGGCTTACAACATTGAAACTCTGACCGTTGCGCCTACCGAAGATCCGACGCTGTCACGCATGACCATAGTGACCACCGGTGATGAGCGAGTGATAGAGCAAATCACCAAGCAGCTAAACAAGCTAGTAGATGTGCTTAAAGTGTGTGACTTGAGTGAAGGCGGTCACATAGAGCGGGAAATTGTGCTGGTAAAGGTACGTGCCGATGGCGCCAACCGCGATGAAGTAAAGCGCACCGCGGATATCTTTCGTGGCCAAATTGTCGACGTGACGCCGCATCTATATACGGTGCAGCTGGTGGGCACCAGTGACAAACTGGATGCGTTTATTAGTAACATGAGCGAAATCACGGAAGTGGTAGAAGTAGTACGCAGTGGCGTGTGTGGTATCTCCCGCGGCGAGAAATCACTGCGCCCGTAATATGCACTGGCTTCTGATATGTTAAAACCGCCTACGGGCGGTTTTTTTGTTTAACATTTTTATGCCAGACTTTTCGATTGAAGAAGGTGGCTTGCTTCGCAACTAGAGAGTTGTTACATCAAAAATAGTTGACATCTGTCATCATCAGTTGAAGATCAGAGGCCATGAGTCACTCTGCTTGGTAAACCAAGGTCAAGAATGACTCTGTTGAATTTCATCGCGCGGCTATCCTGCATATTGAGGATACCGTGGACTATATAAATAAGGGCTAGCCGTTAAATTCTGCTAGCTCATTAGGAGCCCCATGACTAAAACAATTATAGCTACCGAAAATTCACCAGCAGCGATTGGCCCTTATGTTCAAGCGACTCGCATTGGTAATATGCTTTATACTTCGGGCCAGATCCCACTGGATCCGGTAAGCATGGATGTGGTTGAAGGGGGCATTGAAGCACAAACCAAGCAGGTAATGGATAACTTGCTGGCAGTATTGACAGCTGCCGGTGGCGACGCCTCTAGCGTGCTTAAAACTACCTGCTTCCTATCTGATATGAACAACTTTCTTGCCTTCAACGAAGTGTACGCCAGCTACTTTACCTTGGGCGCACCGGCTCGCTCATGTGTAGAAGTGGCCCGTTTGCCTAAAGACGTACTGGTAGAAGTAGAAGCCATTGCTTACGTTGAATAAACTTACGTTGAATCAATAAGAAAAGAGTCTGGAGATGACGTCATCTGTGTTGCGGTTTGCCCTGATGGTAACCGGCCCTTGTTATGGCACTCAGTCTGCAGCTGATGCCTATCGTTTTGCCTGCGCGGTAATAGAGCAGGGCCATGCTATTAGCCAGATTTTCTTTTATCAAGAAGGTGTATATAACGCCAATCTGATGGTGCAGCCCGCTGCGGATGAAACGGATTTACAGCAAGCTTGGGTTGCGTTGGCACAACAACACGAGTTGACGCTGGACGTGTGCGTGGCGGCGGCATTGCGCCGAGGTATTGTGGATAGTGATGCCGCCGCTCAGGCCGAGTTGGAGCAGTGGAATTTGATTGCTCCTTTTTGTTTGAGTGGCTTAGGTCAGTTGGCGCAAGCCGCACTCACCGCCGACAGAGTGGTACAGTTTTAACGAATATTAGAGGTAATCACGTCATTCTATGAGCTTTATCTTATGAACAAGGTCGCCTTTATTTTTCGTACCCCGCCTCATGGCTCAGCCGCTGGCCGAGAAGGACTAGACGCTGTGTTAGCCACGTCGGCACTCAGTGAAGATATTGGCGTGTTCTTTGCCGATGATGGTGTTTATCAACTGCTGAGTCGCCAAGACCCAAGCGCCATACTTGGACGGGACTATGCCCCGACCTTTGGCCTGCTCGAACTCTATGATGTAGATAATGTGTATATTTGTGCTCGGTCGTTGGCCGAACGAGGCTTGGCGCCAGCGCAGATCACCATAGAGACAGAAATACTGTCAGCGTCCGATTGGCAGCAGTGCTTGGCCAACTACAATGTACGGCTCAGCTTTTGAGGGCGTTATGCTATATACAATAAAGCAGTCTCCTTTTAGTCATCAGGCGCTCGTGCAGGCATTGGCGCTGATGCAGCCAGACGATCGATTGCTGCTATGGCAAGATGCGGTTATTGGCGCCACTGTCAGTCAATGGCTGAGCTTATTGCAGCCGCTAGCCGCCACAGGTCGTTTGTATGTTATGCAAGAAGACTTACAGGCCCGTGGGCTAACCCATCAAGTGGGTGAGATGATTTGTATGGCCGACTGGGTAAGGTTAGTGGCAGAATGGGGAAGTCCTCAAGCTTGGTGAGCCTGTTTTGATAAATATTCGAGCAATAATTGTATAAATCTTGACTCAAGGCCACAGCAAGCATAGACTTTTGCGTCCCCGCTTTTGGGGAACGTTTTTCACAACTGTAGAACGATACTTTTTCAGGAGCTGTTAATGACTACAATTAACCAGCTGGTTCGCAAACCACGCAAAAAAGTCGTTACCCTAGGTAGCGTACCTGCGTTAGAGGCGTGCCCGCAAAAACGCGGTGTATGTACCCGTGTATATACCACTACCCCAAAGAAGCCTAACTCTGCATTACGTAAAGTATGCCGTGTTCGCTTGACCAATGGTTTTGAGGTTAACTCATACATTGGTGGTGAAGGCCACAACCTGCAGGAACACTCCGTTGTTCTGATTCGCGGTGGTCGTGTTAAGGATTTGCCAGGTGTGCGTTATCACACCATCCGTGGCGCACTAGACACTTCAGGTGTTTCTGCTCGTCGCCAAGGTCGTTCTAAGTACGGCGCGAAAAGACCTAAGGCTTAATAGTTCTCTGTTAAGTAAGGCCAAACATTTATTCTATAACACTATTGTGTTTTGGGTTATCCCTGAAGTTACGGAGAATTTGCAATGCCAAGACGTCGCGTGATCGGCCAGCGTAAAATATTACCGGATCCTAAGTTCGGATCCGATTTGCTGGCAAAATTCGTAAACATTTTGATGATCGACGGTAAAAAATCTACCGCTGAGACCATCGTTTACAATGCTCTAGAAGCTGCTTCTGCAAAAAGCGGTAAAGAGCATCTGGCGCTGTTTGAAGAAGCCCTAGAAAACATTCGTCCTACAGTTGAAGTTAAATCGCGCCGTGTAGGTGGTTCTACCTACCAGGTGCCTGTTGAAGTACGTCCAGTTCGTCGTAATGCCCTAGGCATGCGCTGGTTAGTAGACTCTGCGCGCAAGCGCGGTGAAAAGTCTATGGCTCAGCGTTTAGCTGGTGAGCTGATGGATGCTGCTGACAACAAAGGTTCTGCGGTTAAGAAGCGTGAAGACGTACACCGCATGGCTGAAGCAAACAAAGCGTTTGCACACTACCGCTGGTAATTGGCTGGGTGCGCAGTTTGCGCACCTCTTTAATTGCCTACTAAGGGCATTGACCTTAGCAAGAGGATTTTATTGTGGCTCGTACAACCCCAATTGAGCGCTATCGCAACATTGGCATTAGTGCTCACATTGACGCGGGTAAAACTACCACCACTGAACGGGTGCTGTTTTACACTGGCGTAAACCATAAAATTGGTGAAACCCACGATGGGTCTGCCACCATGGACTGGATGGAGCAGGAACAAGAGCGTGGTATTACTATCACCTCTGCTGCTACTACCTGTTTTTGGGATGGGATGGAGCACCAATACCCGCAGCACCGTATCAACATTATCGATACACCAGGGCACGTTGACTTCACCATTGAAGTTGAACGTTCCATGCGCGTACTCGATGGTGCGGTTATGGTTTATTGTGCCGTGGGTGGTGTTCAGCCACAGTCTGAAACCGTATGGCGTCAGGCAAATAAATATAAAGTTCCGCGTATCGCGTTCGTTAATAAAATGGACCGTACCGGTGCTGACTTCTTGCGCGTAGTTGCACAAATCAAAAGCCGCCTTAAAGGTGTGCCGGTACCAGTGCAATTGCCGATCGGCTCTGAAGAAAACTTCAAGGGCGTGATCGACTTGGTCAAGATGAAAGCCATCGACTGGGATGAAGATAATAACGGGACTACTTTCGTTTATCACGATATTCCCGAAGAGATGCTCGAGCTAGCCGAAGAATGGCGTCAGAACATGGTTGAAGCTGCTGCTGAAGCCAACGATGAGCTAATGGACAAGTACCTAGAAGGCGGCGAACTGAGCGAGGCTGAAATTAAAGCAGCTTTGCGTCAGCGCGTGCTAAATAGCGAAGTCATTCTGGTTACTTGCGGTACAGCCTTTAAAAATAAAGGCGTACAAGCGATGCTAGACGTAGTAATCGATTATCTACCGTCTCCAGTCGAGGTTGCTGCTATTGTTGGCACTAAAGATGATGGCGAAACGCCAGATACTCGACCTGCCAGCGATGATGCTCCTTTCTCAGCCCTAGCATTTAAGATAGCGACTGACCCATTTGTGGGTAACCTGACGTTCTTCCGTGTGTACTCTGGTGTGATTAGCTCCGGTGATACCGTAGTGAACTCCGTTAAAGGTAAGCGCGAACGTTTCGGTCGTATCGTACAGATGCACGCCAACAAACGAGAAGAAATTAAATCCGTTTGTGCTGGTGACATCGCAGCCGCTATTGGTTTGAAAGACGTAACCACAGGTGACACCTTGTGTGCCGTGAATGCGCCAATCATTCTGGAGCGGATGGAGTTCCCTGAGCCTGTTATTTCCGTGGCCGTTGAACCCAGAACCCAAGCCGACCAAGAGAAAATGGGACTGGCATTGGGGCGTCTGGCGCAAGAAGATCCGTCTTTTCGCGTACGGACCGATGAAGAATCTGGTCAAACCATCATTGCCGGTATGGGCGAGTTGCACCTCGATATCCTTGTCGAGCGAATGAAGCGCGAGTTTGGCGTACAAGCCAACGTGGGTAAGCCCATGGTGGCCTATCGTGAAAGTATTAACGGTAGCGTTGAGCAAGAAGGCAAGTTCGTTCGTCAGTCGGGTGGTCGAGGTCAGTTTGGTCACGTGTGGATCAAAATTGAACCACAAGCGGCCGGTACTGGCTATTTGTTTGAGAATGCCGTTGTCGGTGGTGTTATTCCTAAAGAATACTGCCCAGCTGTAGATAAAGGTATTCAAGAACAGATGAGACAGGGGGTGTTGGCCGGTTATCCAATCGAAGATATCAAGGTCACCCTGTACGATGGTTCTTATCATGATGTTGACTCTTCTGAAATGGCCTTTAAAATCGCAGGGTCGATGGCCTTTAAAGAAGGGTTCATGAAATGTAACCCGGTGCTGCTTGAGCCTACAATGAAGGTTGAAGTAGAAACGCCTGAAGATTACATGGGTGATGTAATCGGTGACGTTAACCGTCGTCGTGGTATCATCGAGGGCATGGAAGATGGCCCATCAGGCAAAATAATTAATGCCATGATTCCGTTATCTGAAATGTTCGGCTACGCTACAGACCTGCGTTCACAGTCACAAGGTCGTGCTTCTTACTCTATGGAGTTTGCTAAGTACGCCGAAGTACCTGCCAGCATGGCTGAAGCGCTTATTGCTGCTCGTAAAGGTTAATAATCTTTGTTTAAACTCCCCGCCGCACAGCGAGTGGGAACAAACTAGGAAGGACTAGTCCGTGTCTAAAGAAAAATTCGAACGTATTAAAACACACGTAAACGTAGGTACTATCGGCCACGTTGACCACGGTAAAACCACTCTGACTGCTGCTATTACTACCGTTTTAGCTAAGAAAATGGGCGGTACCGCTCGCGGTTACGCTCAGATCGATAACGCTCCTGAAGAAAAAGCACGTGGTATCACCATAGCCGCTTCTCACGTTGAGTACGATACTGATGCACGTCACTATGCACACGTTGACTGCCCAGGTCACGCTGACTATGTTAAAAACATGATCACCGGTGCTGCTCAAATGGATGGCGCAATCTTGGTTGTTGCTTCTACTGATGGCCCTATGCCACAGACTCGTGAGCACATCCTGTTGGCCCGTCAGGTTGGCGTTCCTTACATCGTTGTGTTCATGAACAAGTGTGACATGGTTGATGATGAAGAACTGCTTGAGCTGGTTGAAATGGAAATCCGTGAGCTGTTGTCTGAGTACGACTTCCCAGGCGACGACACTCCAGTAATTCAGGGCTCTGCTCTGAAAGGCCTGGAAGGTGATCCAGAGTGGGAGCCTAAGATTCTTGAACTGGCTGACGCACTTGATACTTACATCCCAGATCCAGAGCGTGCTGTTGACGGTGCATTCTTGCTGCCAATCGAAGACGTTTTCTCAATCCAGGGCCGTGGTACTGTTGTTACCGGTCGTGTTGAGCGCGGTATCGTTAAAGTTGGCGAAGAAATTGAAATCGTTGGTATCAAGGACACTGTTAAGAGTACTTGTACTGGCGTTGAAATGTTCCGTAAGCTGCTTGACGAAGGTCGTGCTGGTGAGAACGTTGGTGTTCTTCTACGTGGTACTAAGCGTGAAGACGTTGAGCGTGGCCAGGTTCTTGCTAAGCCAGGTTCAATCAAGCCACACACTACTTTTGAATCAGAAATCTATGTTCTGTCAAAAGAAGAAGGCGGCCGTCATACTCCGTTCTTCAAAGGCTACCGTCCACAGTTCTACTTCCGTACAACTGACGTAACCGGTACTATCGAATTGCCAGAAGGCGTTGAGATGGTTATGCCTGGTGACAACGTTCAAATGGTTGTTACTCTGATTGCTCCTATCGCGATGGAAGACGGTTTACGTTTTGCTATCCGTGAAGGTGGTCGTACTGTAGGTGCTGGTGTTGTTGCCAAAATCCTTGCGTAATCGCACTTTTAGTGCATAAAAAAGGAGGCTTCGGCCTCCTTTTTTTATGGCTAAAATCCAGTAAAGTACAGCCGTACGCTTTACGCCGTACGCTATACGAGAAAGATAAACACTCATCCGTACGCTTTACGCCGTATGCTATACGAGAAAGATAAACACTCATCCGTACGCTTTACGCTTTACGCCATACGCCATACGCCATACGCCATACGCCATACGCTTTACGCCATACGCTATACCCGAGAAAGATAAACACTCAGCCTTACGTTTACGCCGTATGCTATACGTTAACGATCAACACTAGGTTAGGCTTTACGCTGTAAACGTAAGGCGTAAGGCGTAAGGCGTAAGGCGTAAGGCGTAAGGCGTAAGGCGTAAGGCGTAAAACGTACAGCGCACAAAGTTCTCTTCTTAGTTTAATTTTGAGGTATTAGATGGAAATTAAAGCCGTTACTGCAGCTTTCTCCGTTGCCGCTCAAGTGACTTCAGACGACTTATTAACACTTAAAGCGGCGGGTTTTCGCACAGTGGTGTGCAACCGTCCCGATAATGAAGCACCAGAGCAGCCCAGCGCAGCCAGTCTAGCCGCGCAAGCACAATCTTTAGGTATGAGCTGGCATTGGTTACCTATCACGCCAGGGCTGTTTACGAAGGATAATATTAGCGAGTTTGAACAGCTGTTAGCCTCTGCCAATGAGCCGGTGTTAGCCTTTTGCCGTACTGGCACCCGTTCCATTAGTTTATGGGCGTTAGCGCAAGCGCCGCACACGGCAAGTGCCGAGTTATTGCAGCGGGCGACTGCCGCTGGTTATGACTTATCGCAGTTAGCTCCACAATTGGATGCCGCTAAAAAGCAATAAGTAATAGGCTTGCTTATGAGCACATCGGTATGCGGTGGTGCCGTTGCTAAATTGTACAAATCTTAGAGAATAAGCCTTGCATTGATAACTAATATCATTTAGATTTACCTCATTGATGCGGAGGGTTTCTTCATGTATGTATGTTTATGCAAGGGTATTACCGATAGTCAGCTACGTGCCGCGATAGCGGACGGCGGCAGTGAGTTTAAACGGCTAAAGAAAGAATTGGCCGTGGGCTCGCAATGCGGTAAATGTGTCCCCGTGGCGATGGCAATTTTGGCGGAAGAAAATGCCAAAGCTGGGCTTTACTACGAAGTCGCTTAATTACCCTATCTAATCCCCTGCACTCTCCTAGCGATAGCACATAACCATCGCATCAAGCCCCGTTAGGGGCTTTGTCGTTTAAAGCCTCAATCCAACTATTCAATAGCTAACTGCGGCCAGCGAAGATGGCATACCTGTGAATGTTAATAGTTTCCTGTGCTCTTCCCTCTATCTATCTGACTCCGTTTTTAGCTAGTATGGGACTCGATTTTTATAAGGATTTACCCACAGTGAAAGAAACGTGTCGAGTTTTGCCTGCCCACAAAAATGTTGCCTTAGTGGCACATGATCATAAAAAAGCACAGTTGTTAGAATGGGTAGGGCGCCGCGCCGAAGCGCTGAAGTTACATCATCTGTATGCCACGGGTACCACGGGCAGCATGTTAAGCAAGACAATCGGCCTGCCAATTCGCTGCTTAATGTCTGGCCCGATGGGCGGTGATCAACAGCTAGGTGCCTTAATTGCTGAGGGTAAAATTGATGTGTTGATTTTTTTCTGGGATCCACTCAATGCCGTCCCCCACGATCCCGATGTGAAGGCATTACTGAGGTTAGCTACGGTGTGGAATATCCCCGTAGCCACTAATATGTCGACCGCCGATATGTTGATGGATAGTGCACAAATGAGCCAGGATTTCAGTATTTGCATACCCGATTATCAAGGATATTTGGACGAAAGAACGAAGTAGTAGCCGTAAAGGGGCGCCTTACGCTGTACGCCTTACGTTCATCTCTCGCAGGCTCAGTATTTTATCTTTGACGTACGGCGTACAGCTTATAACGTAAAGCTGTGTTTTCGTCTAATGTCTATCTAACCGCTTATATGCGTACTTAGGGCGGGTGGTCATAATGAGATCTTTTTGTTCTTCGGTCATATTTGTCGGATTGAGGCCCAGCACTTTAAAAGTCAGTAATGGTCGCGCCGCGATACTGATCATGAGTGGCTTAATGGAATTTATCCCCGCGTCACCTGGTTCACCAAATGCGTAAGTCAGTATTCCTTGCTCCAGCAAGTTTTTGACGGTCGGTTCGGTGACTGGCAATTTTATGACGCTTTTACGTTGTATCACAAATTCACGTAACACCGACTTCTCATTGGCATCTAAATAATCCAGCAATTCTTTGAGTAATTTTTCTTGCATAAGGCGCTGCTTACGAGAAAACAGGTATTGAAATAGCATGATAGCTGCATGAGAGAAAAAATAAGCCCCAGATGCCACCATACTTAGTATGAATAGCAATCGATAATCATTGAGCCACAGCCCAAAAGAACCAGTAAAAAGAGAACTGGGTAATAAACTCATGATTGTACTACTTAGCAATAACCAACACATAAAGCGGTTAAATGTTGATATATATCGTAAATCCAGCATGTCTTTCTCCACGATTACACGATGACAGCCGCTCATCATGCTCGCATATGCAGCTAAAGTTAATATTATGAATAGGCAATTACCCAGCAAAAGTCATGCCATTTAACGAAGTAATGATCTTGTAGAGGATACAAGTGATGGTATCGTTCAGAGATGGTATAGTGATAAATTAATTACCTTAACGTTAAGTGTATACAGAATACCTTAATATTGTGTTTTATTAATGTTCGATTAATTTCTATTGTTATAGTCGACAGGGAGTCTAGAACAAATGAGTACGCTTACACTTGAACAAGCATTAACCATTACGCGTGGCGCATTCGAGCATGCGCAAGAGATTTCTGCTGCACCACTTACCGTTGCCGTATTAGATAATGCGGGTCGCTTAATTTCGCTGCAGCGCCAGGATGGGGCCAGCTTGCTGCGACCAGATATTGCTACTGGCAAAGCATGGGGAGCCGTTGCCATGGGCCGTAGCTCGCGTGGTTTGGCTGAAGTTGCTGAAGCGAGACCGGCTTTTGTGGCGGCGGTTAACGTTATGGCGCAAGGACAAATCATTCCGGCACCGGGTGGGGTACTAGTACGCGATGCCAACAATAATATTCTAGGCGCCGTAGGTATTAGTGGTGATACGCCCGATGTTGATGAGGTTTGTGCCGTTGCCGGTGTAGAGTTTGTCAGTTTGGTTGCGGATTGTAGCTAACAGATTATTTGTCAGTTGTTTTGGCCGAGGAGTAACTTTGGTTACTCATCTTAGCGCTCACACAGGTGAGCGCTTTTTTACGTTTTTTTGCCAAACTTTCGGTCAACCTGAGGTATGGTTAAGCAATGTAGCGTCTCATATTATGGTTTGGAGTTTAAAATCAATATGTCTCGGATCCGAGCAAAGAACGAAGAAATTATCATACGCGCCGCGAGTCGAGTATTTGCCGAGCACGGCTATGCCGCAACCAAAACGGCTACTATTGCGGAACTCGCTGAATTACCAAAACCCAATATTTACTATTATTTTGGCAGCAAAGAAAAGCTGTACCACGCCGTGCTCGAAAGCATTACCGAGCCGTTACTGGCGGCGTCAGCGCCTTTTATCGAGCACCAAGATCCCGTGCTGGCCCTAACGGCTTATATTAAATCTAAGTTAATGATTTCAAAGAATTATCCTTATGCTTCCAAGGTGTTTGCCAATGAAATTATGCACGGGGCACCACATTTACCAGCGGATATGATTGAGCGACTTAGCGAGCAGACCCGCACCCTAAGCGCCAAGCTCCACGACTGGATGGCGCAAGGCCTAATGACGGCCGTTGATGCACACCACTTGTTGTTTGCTATTTGGGCATCCACGCAAACCTATGCCGATTTTAACTGGCAGATAACGATGGCGTTGGGCAAAGAAGAATTAGATGAGCAAGACTTCGAGCGTGCAGCTCAGCAAATCACCCAGTTAGTCATCGGTGGCTGTAAAGTTCAATCCTTACCCGAAGCATAGCGATCGGCTCCCCGCTCTAAGCTAAAATCAACACCGTCTTTTGACGGTTTTTGTCCATCTGGCAGTTGTACCTAAGCTGTCTGACGTAAGTCAGAGCCTCCGTTTGGATTTAACAACTATCCTGCTGCGCTATCTTTTCATTCCCCCGTCTATAATTACCAACGCTGCTTAACATACTGCCTCCTCTTAGGCAGCGTGCTGTTACGGCCGCGGCTAACGGATTTTCGCAAAGTTAAGTTATCTAATAGTAAAATAATTGTTGACTATTGGGTCAGGTTTAACTTTAATTACACTTGAAGATATTATTTTTTTGCCAACTGGCAATGTGTGCAGTGTATTCGCTGAAGGAGGTAGGCCTTGATTAAGTTTCTGCTTAACCAAGAGTTGCGAGAGGAACAAGACCTTTCGCCAAATATGACGGTGCTTAACTATTTGCGCGAACGCGTTGGTAAAACCGGCACCAAGGAAGGCTGTGGCTCGGGCGACTGTGGCGCTTGCACTGTGGTGCTAGGCGAGCGAGAGGGTGAGCATATCCGTTATCGCACGGTTAACTCCTGCCTAACCTTTGTGTCTACACTGCACGGCAAGCAATTGCTGACGGTTGAAGATCTCAAATCAACAGACGGCAGTCTGCATCCAGTACAGCAAGCGATGGTGGATTTTCATGGTTCTCAATGTGGATTTTGTACACCGGGCTTTATTATGTCGATGTTTGCTTTAAGTAAAAATAAACCGACGGCAAACAAACACGACATCTTTGAGGCATTAGCCGGCAACCTATGTCGCTGTACCGGTTATCGCCCGATAGTCGACGCAGCCAAAGCCATCGCCGAGCAGCCCCAGCTAGTTGACCAATTCTCTCGTTACGAAACCGATATTTTGGCCAAGCTAGACCACATCGAAACAGACGCTTTAGTTACCCTTAACGGAAACGGCAATGTATGTTTCTCTCCGGTGTCTAGTGATGAGCTAGCAGACTTATTAATAGAACATCCGGATGCTCAGCTGTTAGCGGGTGGCACCGACTTGGCGCTGCAAGTGACGCAGTTTTATCGTGAACTGCCAAAGATGATTTATGTGGGTAATGTCGAAGAGATGAAACAGCTGGCAGAAGATGACCAGCAATTAGAAATTGGTGCGGCGCGCAGCCTCAGCGATAGCTATGAGGCGTTAAGCCGTGTGTTCCCAGATATGGGTGAATTGTTAGATCGCTTTGCGTCCTTGCAAATTCGTAACCAAGGCACGCTCGGCGGTAACGTCGGTAATGCGTCACCCATTGGCGATGCGCCACCGGTATTAATGGCACTGAATGCACGTTTGGTACTGCGCAGAGGTGAGGTACGCCGCGAGCTGGCCATTGGAGATTACTTCTTGGATTATAAGAAGACCGCGCAACAAACCAGTGAATTCATTGAGAAAATCATCGTACCCAAGCCTAAGCCTGACCAGCACTTCAAAGTCTATAAGCTGTCTAAGCGTTTAGATGATGATATTTCTGCGGTATGTGGTGCCTTTAATCTGACCATTAATGGTGGAGTGATCCGTGAAGCCCGCATCGCCTTTGGTGGTATGGCGGCAGTGCCTAAACGTGCCTCGGCTTGCGAGCAAGTACTGCTCAATCAGCCATGGAACCAAGCGACGGTAAAGGCGGCGATGAAGGCCCTAACAGGTGATTTTGAACCCTTATCTGATTTTAGGGCTAGCAAGGAATATCGCAGCAAAACGGCCACCAACCTGCTTTATAAGTTTTTTATGGAGCAACAAAGTCTGCAACTCGAAACGAGGGTGACGTCTTATGTCTAATAAACCACAACAGTCACTGACCATCGACGAAATGATGGCACGCGTGCAGCAAAGCCTGCAAACCGGCGTAGGCAAGAGCGTGCCTCACGACAGCGCGGTAATGCAAGTGGCTGGCGAAGCACAATATATTGATGATCGATTGGAGTTTCCTCATCAGCTGCATCTGTATGCCCGACTGTCAGAAAGAGCACATGCACGCATTACCAAATTAGATGTGAGCCCGTGTTACGAGTTTGAAGGTGTCACCATTGCCATTACCGCTAAAGATGTACCGGGCGAGCTGGATATCGGCCCTATTCTGGCGGGTGATCCGCTGTTAGCTGACGGTTTAGTGGAATACGTGGGACAGCCAATATTGGCGGTGGCAGCCAAAGATTTAGTGACCGCCCGCAAGGCGGCCATGGCCGCGATTGTGGAATACGAAGACTTACCGGCGGTGCTGTCGGTAGAAGACGCATTAGAGAAAAAGCTATTTGTCACCGACAGTCATAAGCAGCAACGAGGCGACTCCGCGACAGGGTTAGCCAATGCCAAGCACGTTATTGCAGGTAGCCTGCACATTGGTGGGCAAGAGCACTTTTACCTAGAAACTCAAGTGAGCTCGGTAGTACCTACCGAAGATGGTGGCATGATGGTATTTACCTCTAGCCAGCACCCCACCGAAATTCAGAAATTAGTAGCCAGCGTGCTGGGTGTGCCCATGCACAAGGTGGTGACCGACATGCGGCGTATGGGCGGTGGCTTTGGTGGTAAAGAGACGCAAGCCGCAGCACCCGCCTGTATGGCGGCAGTGGTGGCACATTTAACGGGTCGGCCGACCAAGATGCGTCTGCCTCGGGTAGAAGACATGATGATGACCGGTAAGCGTCATCCATTTTTCAACCAATATAAAATTGGCTTCGACGACAGCGGCCGCATTCAGGCCTCGGAAATTATCGTGGCAGGTAACTGTGGTTACTCACCCGATTTATCCTCATCTATCGTCGACCGCGCGATGTTTCACTCAGATAACGCCTACTACTTAGGTGACGCCACCGTGATCGGCCATCGCTGCAAAACGCACACGGCATCTAATACCGCCTTCCGTGGCTTTGGTGGCCCTCAGGGCATGATGACCATAGAACATGTGATGGACGAAATTGCCTCTTACTTGGGTAAAGATCCGCTCGAGATCCGTAAGGTTAACTTCTACGGCAAGGAAGATCGTAACGTCACTCACTATCACCAGCCGGTAGAGCACAACATCATTCATGAAATGGTGGACGATCTTGAAGCCTCCAGTGAATACGCTGCGCGTCGTCTTGAGATCAAGACGTTTAATGCTAACAGCCCAATTCTGAAAAAAGGTATCGCCATTACTCCCGTTAAGTTTGGGATCTCCTTTACTGCGAGCTTCTTGAACCAGGGCGGTGCCTTAATACATATTTATACCGATGGCAGCATTCACCTCAACCACGGTGGCACCGAAATGGGCCAAGGGTTGAACATTAAGGTGGCCCAAATTGTCGCCGAAGAGTTTCAGGTTGATATTGATCGCATTCAGATCACTGCCACTAACACCGACAAAGTGCCTAATACGTCACCTACTGCAGCGTCTAGCGGTACCGACTTAAACGGTAAGGCGGCGCAGAATGCGGCACAAACCATTAAGCAGCGCTTGATCGACTGGGCAGCAGGACATTTTCAGGTCACACCAGAAGAAGTGGTATTCAAGAATAACTTCGTCACAGTTCGTAACCAGATCCTGTCGTTCCCTGAGTTTGTACAACAGGCGTACTTTAATCAGATTTCGCTATCTAGCACCGGCTTTTATCGTACGCCGAAGATCTTTTACGATCACGCCACTGGATCTGGTTCGCCTTTCTATTATTTTGCCTATGGTGCGGCCTGCGCCGAGGTACTGATCGATACCCTCACTGGGGAATATAAAATTTTGCGCGCCGACATCTTGCATGATGTAGGTGACTCGCTGAATCCGGCCATTGATATTGGTCAGGTAGAAGGGGCCTTCGTACAAGGGGCTGGTTGGTTAACCACCGAAGAGCTGGTGTGGAATGATAAAGGTAAGCTCATGACCTCGGGCCCTGCGGGTTACAAGATACCTGCTATCGCTGATATGCCGATTGATTTTCGTACCAAGTTAGTCGAAAACCGCAAGAACCCAGAGGATACGGTGTTTCATTCGAAGGCCGTGGGTGAGCCGCCGCTGATGCTCGGTATTTCGGTGTGGTGCGCGTTGAAAGATGCCATCGCCAGTGTGTCTGATTATCGGAAATATCCCCATATAGACTCACCGGCCACGCCCGAGCGTGTGTTATGGGCGGTGGAGCAAATGCAGGAATGGGTAGAGAAAAGCGAAGCCGAACAGGCTAAATAGTAGGTTGTGTGTCAAACAGAAGTACTTGAAGCGTGTCGGTGGTGTAGACCCTTAGGCCGACTTTTCTCATGAGGTAAGGTTATGTTCAAGGATAACTGGATTCAAATACTGGCCGAATTAGAACGTAAGGGGGAGCCTTGTGTGCTGGTGACTGTGGTCGAGCATAAAGGCTCTACGCCTCGTGATAGCGGTACCAAGATGCTGGTGACCGAACAAGGCTGCTACGCCACCATCGGCGGTGGTCATCTTGAGTATAAGGCGCTGAAGCTGGCGCGCGATATGCTGCTCAGTGGTGAACAACAGATGAAGGTTGAGCGCTTTAATCTGGGCGCTAGCCTAGGTCAGTGTTGCGGCGGCATGGCCAGCATTATGCTGGAGCCTGTGGTGCAGGCGCGTCATCATTTGGTGCTGTTTGGTGCCGGTCATGTGGCTAAAGCCTTGGTGCATATTCTGGCCACATTGCCGTTTCGTATTACTTGGATTGATGAGCGCGAGTCTGAATTTCCGCTTGAGCAAATAGCTAATGTGACTCAGGTGGTCAGCGATGACTCGGTTGGAGAGATAGCCAGTCAACCCGCGAATAGTTTTTATCTGGTAATGACCCACAACCATCAGTTGGACTTGGAGCTTTGCGCCAAAATACTTAAACGCCAAGATGCCCGCTACTTTGGGGTCATTGGCTCAAAAACCAAACGTAAACGCTTTGATTATAAGCTGAAAGAGCGGGGCTTTAGTGAGGCTAACCTGACACAGATGATTTGCCCGATTGGTTTAAGTGAAGTTAGCGGTAAACATCCCGCCGAAATTGCAGTGTCGGTGGCGGGTGAGCTGATTCGTGAATATCAGCAAGTGGGCACTCTTGCCGCAGTGACGGGCTCAATCGTGACACAGGTAGCATCGCCCCGCGCTGAGTTTAGCGACATAACGAATGACGTGGTTGTTGCTCAATAAATAACGACAACCTTTTTTTAGTTTACAGGAGAAGCCTTTTCATGACGCAAGTGACCGCCTATCGCGCCGCCATTTTGCATAGCTTGGCCGATCCGGCCCAAGTAGGGCTGGACGCAAGTTACGACTATTACGAAGATGGTATTTTGGTAGTGGCAGACGGCCATATTAGCGATATCGGCCCGGCAGATCAGGTGCTGGCGCGCTTGCCTGCAGCAGCCGAACTGCTGAACTTTGAACATAAGCTGATTACGGCAGGGTTTATTGATACCCACATTCATTTTCCGCAAACCGAAATGATCGCCTCTTACGGTGAGCAGCTACTGGACTGGTTGAATAACTACACCTTTCCTGAAGAGGGCAAGTTTGCCGATCCGGTTCATGCAAAGCGCGTCGCCAGTTTTTTTCTCGACGAACTACTGCGCAACGGCACCACTACAGCCATGGTCTTCGGTACCGTGCATAAAGCGTCGGTAGAGGCGTTTTTTACGGAGTCTGACAAGCGTAATATGCGCATGATTGCCGGGAAGGTCATGATGGATCGCAATGCGCCTGACTATTTGTTGGATACCCCTGAGTCTAGCTACATCGATAGTAAAGATTTAATCGAGCGCTGGCATAAAAAAGGCCGTCAGCTCTATGCCGTAACGCCACGATTCGCCCCCACAAGCACCGCCGAGCAGCTAGACATGGCGGGGCGCTTATTACAGGAATACGATGACGTTTATCTGCAAACGCATTTATCTGAAAATAAACAAGAAATTACCTGGGTAAAAGAGCTCTTTCCCGATAGAGCTGGTTATCTTGATGTCTATGATCATTTTGGCTTATTGGGCGAACGGTCGGTTTTCGCTCATGCGGTGCATTTAGAACAAGCTGAATGTGAGCGTATGAGCGAAACGGACTCTGTGATCTCTTTTTGTCCCACATCCAATCTATTTCTTGGCTCGGGGCTGTTAGATCTACCTGCCATGGAAAATCATAACATACGGGTTGGTTTAGGTACCGATGTGGGCGGTGGCACCAGCTTTTCCATGCTGCGCACCATATCCGAAGCTTATAAGATCCAGCAGTTGCAACAGCATAAATTACATCCGTTAAAGGCCTTGTACTTAGCAACCTTGGGTGGCGCTCGGGCACTGAGTTTGGATGATAAAATAGGTAACCTAGCGATTGGCAAAGAAGCGGATTTCTTGATCCTCGACCTACATGCCACGCCGTTAATACAAACGCGTATGAATAATACACACAGTTTGTTTGAACAATTATTTGTGCTGATGATGCTGGGAGATGATCGAGCCATCGCTGAAACTTATATTGCGGGGCAGCGTCAATATCAACGAGAACAAGCCTCTAAGTAGGTCTTAGTTAATGACGATGTAAAAAGCGCCCAATAAGGGCGTTTTTTGTGTTCAGTCACAGTCTTGAATATTGTGGCTGTTGTATTGCGTAAAACCCAGTAAGATTGTATACGTGATTACAAAAAATTAACTAACAAGCAAACATTGCGCTGCGTTAATAGCCATTAATGCGCTAATTAGCCGGTAATGTCAGCTTTAATCGGAAATCTTATTTATGAGTTCACTCAGTCAGCTGGAGCCCAGACCCGTCAAGTCGAGCTTAAATACCCAAGATGATATTGTTTATGAACACATTTTTGATGCAATTTTGGAACAACGCTTAGCACCTGGTACCAAACTTAGCGAAGAAGCATTAGGCGAAATTTTTGGCGTGAGTCGCACCATTATCCGTCGTGCCTTGCTGCGGTTGTCTCATGAACAGGTGGTGAGTATTCGACCTAACCGTGGTGCCGTAGTGGCAGCCCCTAGCGTTGACGAGGCACGGCAAATATTTGCGGCGCGGCGCGTGGTTGAGTTGGCGGTAATTGCCCTGGCTGTAAAAAATGCCACTCCCGAGAGCCTCGGGCGCATTCGTACCATGGTACAAGAAGAGCACGCTGCATTTGCCCGTGGCGACCGCGGCCGCGGCATTCGTTTGTCTGGAGAGTTCCATTTAGAGCTGGCTAACATGGCTCACAACACGCCTTTACTTAACTTTCAACGCAGTGTGGTATCACAAACGTCACTCATTATTGCCCAATATGAAGTAGGCCATCAGGCGGATTGTTCTTTTAACGAGCATGAAGCGCTGTTGTTGGCCATTGAGTCTGGCGATCCAGACCGTGCCGTTGCCATGATGGGGCAGCACCTAGATCATATTGAAGGTAAATTGAACTTGGATAATGAGTCAGCCTCCACCGATTTACACGTGGTGTTCTCGGGCGTGGTCAAGAAAAAGCCAAAAAGTTAGCGATAACCATCATTTATTAGGGCCAGGTATAGCTGGCCCACCTTGCTTTTCCCTTCTGCTATAGTCATTTACACCACCTCTGGCATGGTGAATTTGTCGTGGCTACCATTTACCCTGAGGGTGGTCCAAGTCACGACGTCCAACTGGCGCTACCGACATGAGCGTTCGACTCCTAATGTTATAGGCATGTAAACAACAGTAACGACTGTTGAGATTATAGTTATTGCACAGCCTAATTGGGGGCTGCAAAGGGAGCATGTCATGTCTGTAGAAAACCAGAAAAGCGTCGCCTTACTCGAGCAATTATTTGCCGCATTTAACCGTCATGACATTGATGGTGTTGTGGCCTGTATGAGCGAAGATTGTGTCTTCGAAGGAGCTGCTGGCGCCGAAGCGTACGGTACTCGCTTTACCGGTATTGCCGCTGTGGCAGATGCTTTTGTTAAAGTGTGGACCACCTATCCTGATGTTAGTTGGCAGAATACCAGCCACTTCGCCGTTGGCGACAAGGCGGTGTCTCAGTGGACCTTTTGTGCCACCTGCCCGGATGGAAAACGCATAGAAGCCGATGGCGTCGATATTTTTACGGTGAAAGACGACAAACTGGTGTTAAAGCAGGCTTTCCGTAAAGACCGCCCGCTGCTGGATCCCAAGTAAAGCATCACCAGGGTTTCAACTTTTCATCGGGGAATACGAATATGGATATCGCCAACAAAATCCAGGCGGAGCTCAGCCAGTCTGCTCAGCCCAAAAAAGTGCTAGATAGTTATGATCCCACCTATGATCCTTTGGTGGCGGCTACGCCAGGGCGAGGCCAGCAGTATGCTCCCACCTATTGGGTGGCAACCGCCGGTACGGCGCCGGAAGACGATGGCCCTATTACCCAAGATGTAGATGTGGATGTGGCCATTATTGGCAGCGGCTTTACCGGCTTGACCTGTGCGCTATTTTTGGCCAAAGAGCACGGTATTAAGGCGACGGTATTGGAAGCCAATCAGGTTAGTTGGGGGTGTACCAGTCGCAACGGCGGTCAGGCGCAGAATGCATCGGGTCGGTTAACTCGATCTCAATGGATCCAACGCTGGGGTATAGACACAGCCCGTAAGATGCACGAAGAAGTGCAAGAAGGCTTTGCGACTTTCAAGGGGTTGATTAAAGAAGGTAATATCGACTGTAATCCCCAAGACGGTGGCCATTTGTATGTTGCTCATCGGGAAAAGGCGTTACGTAAGCTGGAAGCCGAAGGCAAGGTGCTGCGTGATCAATTCGGTTATCAAACTGAGATGCTCGACAAAGCCACCCTAAGCCGTAACTACGTCGATGAGGCCGAAGCGGTAGGCGCCATGCACGAGCCGGATGGCATTGGTGTGCACCCACTCAAGCTGGCGCACGGTTACCAGCGCATGGCGCGGGAGTTAGGGGCGACCATACATCCGTCCAGCCCCGTTACTGGTTGGGAAACTAAAAATGGTATTCATTATCTGCAGACACCCGGTGGCATAGTACGAGCGCGGGCGGTGGCGGTGGCGACGGGAGGCTATACCTCTCAGGGCCTACATCATCAGCTGCGCAATAAAATTATGCCGATATTGTCTAACTCGCTGGTTACTCGGCCGATGACAGATCAAGAGCTTGCCGCCTGTAACTTCAAGACCAATGAAGTGATCACCGACACCCGCACCTTGCGTCATTATTATCGAAAGCTGCCGGATAATCGCTTACAAATTGGTAGCCGTAGCTCCATTACCGGCAGTGATGCGGCGAACCCTAAGCACCTACAGTTGCTGGTCGAGGGCATGCATCGTAAGTTTCCGGCGCTCACCGGCATTAATGTAGATTACTCATGGTGGGGCTGGGTCGATGTCAGCCACGACATGATGCCACGCATCGCTCAGCCTGATGAGAAAGAGCAGGTGTTCTATGCCTTGGGCTACGGCGGTAATGGTGTGATGTTCTCGGCCCACGCCGGCCGACGCATGGCTCAGCGAGTTGCAGGTATTAAGGAAGGTTTTGAGCTACCGATTTACGACACTGCATTACCGGGTCACCTATTTTCACCCTTTCGTCGGTTGGGGCAACGGATGTTATATAACTGGTATCAGCTGCGTGACGAGCATTTGTAAGCCAACATGGCGGGGTGTGATGTAAGCACTTTACTTTTGTGCGCATTGGGTTACAAAGGTGTAACCCAATGGCACGGTAATGCTCCGGTATTGTCGTTGCCTGCTTTCTCATTCGTAGACAGGTAGCCGATTCATGTTCCCGCTGTTTCATTTCTCCACGGAAAAAACCACCAGTCTGCAACAGCAGCTACGCGAGCAGATTGCCGTCGCTATTCTCAATGGCAATATCCCCCAAGACAATCCACTCCCTTCTAGCCGCAAGCTGGCCAAACAACTGAGTATTGCGCGCAATACGGTAGTGCTAGCCTATGAGCACTTGTTAGACGACGGCTATCTAATCGCCAGAGAGCGTAGTGGTTATTTCGTCAATCCGGACATTTTATCCCGTCAGCTGAAGGTGCCGCAGCCGAGTAGCCCGCAAGAAGAAGGCGCTGCACCGGATTGGTTACATAAGCTCAAGATTACTCCGAGCAGCCAGCATAATATCACCAAGCCTAAAGACTGGCAGAAGTACCCTTATCCTTTTATTTATGGTCAGTTTGATACCAGTTTGTTTCCTAGCAACCATTGGCGCGAATGCTGCAGAGATGCGGTGAGCGTGCCAGCGATCCGCGACTGGGCCTCGGATCGTTTCGATGCCGACGATCCGCTACTGATTGAACAAATCCGAACTCGACTGTTACCTCGGCGTGGGGTTTGGGCGTCAGCAGACCAGATACTGGTAACGGTCGGCGCTCAGCAGGCCTTGTATATGTTAGCTCGACTACTGCTGGATAAAGACAGCACCATTGGTATTGAAGAGCCAGGCTATGTGGACATTCGTAATATTTCGACCATGAACCCAGCCCGCGTACGCGGGCTGCCGGTTGATGAACAGGGGCTGATCGTCGACGAGGGGCTTAACGGGTGCGATGCGGTGTTTACTACTCCTAGTCATCAATGCCCGACCACGGTGACCATGCCGCTAGATCGACGCTATGCCCTGTTAGAAAAAGCCATCGAACAGGATTTTTTGATCATCGAAGATGATTATGAATGCGAAAGTAACTTCAAGTCCAATCCGATACCGGCACTAAAGAGTCTGGATACCAACGATCGGGTGCTGTACGTCGGCAGTCTGTCCAAAACGCTAGCGCCAGGGCTGAGGCTTGGTTATTTGGTGGGGCCGGCCGAGCTTATTCGCGAAGCTCGGGCCTTGCGTCGGCTGATACTGCGTCATCCTGCGGCTAATAATCAGCGTTCGGTTGCATTATTTTTGGAGCGGGGCTACCACGACGCCCTGATTATGAATATCGCCAAGGCTTACGAAGAGCGCTGGCAGGAAATGGGGGAGGCCTTGAATGAATACCTGCCTTGCTCCACTCGTCAGCCCAGTTTTGGCGGTTCTTGTTACTGGGTAAAAGGCCCGGAAGGGTTGGATAGCCGACTACTACGTAAGGAAGCGGCTGACAGAGGTATTTTGATTGAGCCGGGTGATATTCACTTTTTGGAGCAGCCGGCACCTCTTAATTATTTTCGCCTTGGTTACTCATCTATTCCGGCTCATAAGATACGACCAGGCATTAAGGCGCTGGTGGAACTGATCAAGGATATGGTTTAGCACTTACTCGTAATAAATAGTGGTTCGCACCAGTAATCAGTAAATGTTTATAAAATGTTAACCAAAGGCGCCTTCGTGCGCCTTTTTTTGTTTTTAAGGCTCTGATTATTATGAGTAAATACTCTGGCGTAACGTATGTTACGTAACTGGTCCTACTCAGTCATCCCTCCAGTTCCTACTCTAGTCCTCAGTGAATCGCATCATGCCATCAGGCATTAATTGTCTGAATCGAGTTGTCTGAGAGGGGAAGCCTGAATAGCTCGATGGATACTAAAGGTGTTATTCGCCTGTATTAATAATGAACGTAAACCTGCTTGAACCGAATATTGGATTGAACACTCCGGGTGGCGGTACCTATCGCCACCAACAGGACACAGCAAAAGGAAGACAGCTATGCCACGTATGACTCCTAGTGAAGCCTTGGTTGAAACTCTGGCGGCAAATGGTGTAACCGATGCCTTTGGCATCATGGGTTCTGCTTTTATGGATGCCATGGATATTTTCGCGCCAGCCGGTATTCGACTCATCCCGGTAGTTCACGAGCAGGGTGCGGGCCATATGGCCGATGGTTATTCTCGCGTCAGTGGTCGCCACGGGGTGTGTATTGCCCAGAATGGTCCCGGCATTACCAACTTCGTGACAGCCATTGCCGCCGCCTACTGGGCACACAGCCCTGTGGTCTGTATCACTCCCGAAACCGGCTCCATGAGCCAAGGTTTGGGTGGTTTTCAGGAAGCCCAACAGCTACCGTTTTTCGAAACTATCACTAAATATCAAGGCCATGTGGCCAACCCGGCCCGTATGGCCGAGATCACCGCCCGTTGTTTTGACCGTGCCATGCTAGAAAACGGCCCGACCCAACTGAATATTCCGCGTGACTTCTTCTACGGCGATATCGACGTCGAAATCCCCCAGCCTATCCGTATCGAACGAGGTGCTGGTGGCGAGCAGAGCCTGCAGGAAGCGGCAGAGCTGCTGGCCAACGCCAAGAACCCGGTGATCATCTCCGGTGGTGGTGTGGTGATGTCCGATGCCGTCGAGGAATGTAAAGCACTGGCCGAGTTTTTGGGCGCGCCGGTTGTGAACAGCTACCTGCACAACGACTCCTTCCCAGCTAGCCACCCGCTGTGGTGTGGTCCTCTGGGTTACCAGGGCTCCAAGGCGGGTATGAAGTTGATTTCTCGTGCCGACGTAGTGCTGGCACTGGGCACTCGTTTAGGTCCGTTTGGCACTTTGCCGCAGCACGGCATGGATTACTGGCCGAAAGACGCCAAGATTATCCAGGTTGACTGCGATGCCAAGATGTTGGGTCTGGTGAAGAAAATTTCCGTTGGTGTCTGTGGCGACGCCAAGGCCGCCGCGGTGTCTATGCTGAAGCGCTTAGAAGAGCTTGATGTGCATTGCTTAGAAACCAAAGGTGCCCGTGGCAGTGAAATCGCCGCCGAAAAAGCGGCTTGGGAACAAGAGCTAGACGAGTGGATCCACGAGAAGGATGACTACTCACTGGACATGATTGCCGAGCAGGCCGAAGAAGAGGGCAGCTTCCTGCACCCTCGCCAAGTATTGCGCGAGCTGGAAAAAGCCATGCCAGAAGACGCTATGGTGTCTACCGACATCGGTAACATTAACTCGGTGGCCAACAGCTACCTGCGTTTCGAAAGACCGCGCTCTTTCTTCGCCGCCATGAGCTTCGGCAACTGTGGTTACGCCCTGCCCACCATTATTGGTGCCAAGGTAGCCGCTCCCGAGCGTACCGCTATCTCCTACGCTGGTGACGGCGCTTGGGGTATGTCGATGATGGAAATCATGACCTGTGTGCGTGAGCAAATACCGGTAACTTCTATCGTATTCCACAACCGTCAGTGGGGCGCCGAGAAGAAGAACCAAGTTGATTTCTACAACCGTCGCTTCGTAGCTGGTGATCTAGAAAACCCGAGCTTTGCAGAAATCGCTCGTGGTATGGGAGCAGAAGGGGTCGTTGTTGACCGTCTGGAAGACGTAGGTCCGGCACTTAAGGCCGCCTGTGCTGCCCAGAAGGAAGGTAAGACCACGGTTATTGAAATTCTGTGTACCCGTGAACTGGGTGACCCCTTCCGTCGTGACGCCCTGTCTAAGCCGGTACGTCACTTGGAGAAGTACAAGGACTACTGCTAATCGTGCTGGCTACCCGCCGTTGCGAGCAGCCAAGCTAAAAGAGTTTGAGTTATCGACGATGTCGTTGATACAGATTACAAAGGGTTGGCTAAGCCAACCCTTTTTCTCACCCTTTTACGACCACGTTGTTATGCAGAGGTGGATCACGGGAGATAACCCGATGCCATTGCCACAGTGGTTTCCGGTTGTTTTCTGTCTGTCAGGAAGGAATTAAATCATGCTCAGTACCACGCCCAAAGAATGCCCGGCCCGGTTGCTGGCCCAGGCCCGTCAGCACCCCCGAGTCACCACTGTGGTGATCAACCCGATTAACGAGATATCTCTGGCCAGCGCACGCATGGCTAACGAGCAGGGGTTGATCGAGCCGATACTGGTGGGTGACATTGAGACCATGCGCCGTCAGGCCGAGGCGATGGGTTGGTCGCTGGAGCAGATTCGCCTGGTGCAGGCCGCCGATGAAACGGAAGCGGCTCGGTTAGGGGTGGCATTGGTCAGTCAGGGCGAGGCGCATTCCATCATGAAGGGACATGTGCATACCGACATTCTGCTGCGGGCCGTGCTAAACAAAGCGGCGGGCCTGCGTACAAATAGTCGTCTGAGTCATGTGTTTTACATGACAGTGCCCGGTATCGACAAGGCGCTGTGTATTACCGATGCGGTGATCAACGTGCAGCCGTCGGTCCTCGACAAGTTGCATATCGCCCGCAATGCCATCGAATTTATGCATGCACTGGGCAATCTTGAGCCCAAAGTGGCACTGCTATCGGGTACCGAAGAGGTGAGCAAGAGCATGCCCTCCAGTCAGGACGCCGCCGAGCTGGTTAAACTGGCTGCTATGGGCGCTATGCCTGGTGCCGTAGTGGAAGGCCCACTAGCATTCGACAATGCGGTATCGCTCGAAGCGGCGACCATCAAGGGCATCAAAGGCAAGGTTCCTGGGCAGGTGGATATTCTGTTGGTGCCTAATCTTGAGTCGGGGAACTTTCTCTTCAAGCAGATGGTATATTTCATGGGAGCTACTGCAGCCGGTTTGGTGCTGGGTGCCCGAGTACCGATTATTCTGACATCGCGGGCCGATCCGCCCGAGGCTCGGCTGGCCTCCTGCGCTTTGGCTTCGTTGTATTGTGCCCATCGGGCAGTGCAGGTATCTTGAATTCAGCGTTATTGCGCATTCATTAAAGGAGTCGAATATGTCGCTCAGTCGTTATGGTTTTATTGTAAAAGGCGCGGATCTGGAGCTATTCAAGCACCATAGCCGCATCAAAAGTGAATTGTTTGATATCGCTGTGTCCGGCGTACAAACCCTAGAAGAGGCCATTATGGCCGCCCAGGAAATGTTAACCCGACGCATCGAAGTCATTGAGCTGTGTGGTGGTTTTACTGCCGCAGAAGAAGCGCAGATCCGCGAAGCGATCAACGATCATGTTCCCTTGGGCCGAGTGCAATATCGCAGTGAAGATCAGGCTCGCGTCGACTGGCCCGATTAATAATTAGTACTGTATTGATGCTGTCGTTACCGCCCCCGTATGGTTTGTCCATCCGGGGGCGGTGTCGTTACAGCATCAATAAAGACTTCCCGGTCATATGCTGGGTGTTGAAGTCGAGCCCCTTGATCCTTCCCATGCAGCGGCAGTGCCTGTTGACGCTGTTTGCTGGTAACTCGATATAAAAAAGGCGGCAATTTCTGCCACCTTGTTCAGTATGTGGAGTGTTGAAATAGAGGATTAGTGCTTTTGTGAGACAGCTTTGCTTGCCGTGTCTTTTTCGGGGCGAGGCACGATCAGGGTGGGAATGCGCGCTTCGCGCAGCACATTTTTGGCTACGCTACCCAGCAGAGTCTGAAACCAGCCCTTCTCGTGGGCGCCCATCACAATTAAATCACAACCCAGCTCCCTAGAGCGCTTGAGAATCGTTTCGGTAGGGTAACCTTCTACCACTTCGCAGCCGATGATTTTAGAGCGCAAAGCCTGTTCTTCTGGTGCAATGACCTCCCAGAAATGGTCTTGGCGTTGTTGCAGCTGGTCTTGGGCATGACGAAGTCGTTGATGCAAAAACTCCTCACGGCTGCTCTGATTAAGAATATAAGACTGCAGGGTCAATCGTTCATCGCTAGACAGCTCTTCAACCACTTTCAGAATATGCACCTCGGCACCGGTTGTTTTAGCCAGATAGATAGCATATTTAAAGGCGTAAGAGGCATTTTTGGATAAGTCGGTACAGTACAGGATTTTATTTATTTCCGGCAACATCGGCGCATCCCTCATATTAAGTATTAAAGACAGGGCAGATTAATTATCGGCCCTGTCTATCATAGTGAACTCGTCGTTAATATCCCAGTAGGCTGGGTAAAAATAGAGTTATTTGTGGTATATAAGCGATGATAAATACGGCCAGCACCGAGGTAAAAGCAAAGGGTAGGGCACGAATCGAAATTTCTTCGATAGACGTCCCTGACACGCCGGAGGCAATAAATAAATTTTCGCCCAGAGGAGGGGTCTGAAAGCCAATAGAAAGGCTGCACACCACCACAATGCCGAAGTGAATGGGATCTATCCCTAAATTATAAGCTATCGGTAACAGCACCGGCGTTAAGATCATGATGGCAGCCAGCGTTTCCATAAACATGCCGACAAACAGCAAGAAGAAGATGATCAGCGCCCAAATCAGATAAAGATTAGTGGTCACCTCCAGCATGGAAGACGCTACGATGGCCGGGATCTGATTCTCTACTAGCAGGCGACCGAACACGGTGGCAGTAAACAAGATCAGCAACACGCGCCCAGTGAGCCAAGTGGTGGTTTCTAACGACCGCATCACCGCTTTTATTTTTAGTTCTTTGTGCACGAAAAAACCAATGAACAAGGTATAGAAGATGGCAACGATAGCGGACTCGGTAGGGGTGAACAGACCGCTGTAAATACCACCCAATATCACCACAGGTGCCAGCATTGACCAGATACCTTTGCGCATAGCGGTGCGGGTTGTGGCAACAGACCAGCCTTCGGTCGTCCCTTTATAACCGTATTTTCTACACAGAAAATAGTTCATGATCAGCAAGCCACCGGCTAGCACCATGCCCGGCAAGACGCCGGCGATAAACAATTTGGGAATAGATACTGACTGAAACTGTCCGTATTGAGCAATAGCTTCTGGCGGGGCCATCATACCCATGGCGGAAATGCCAAAAATAACCATGGGAATGGACGGCGGTATTACCACGCCTAAACCACCGGACGAGGCAGTAATAGCCGAGGCATATCCCTTGCTGTAACCCCGATCGACCATGGCCGGGATCATTAGCATACCAACAGCTGCAGTGGTGGCTGGGCCCGAGCCTGAAATGGCACCGAAGAACATACAGGCCATAACGGTGGCGGCCGACATGCCGCCGGTGAAGGGGCCGGCAAAGCTTTCAGCCAGATCTACCAGCCGTTTAGAAATACCTGCGGCTTCCATCAAGGCACCGGCCAGAATAAAAGCGGGCAGCGCCATTAGAGGGAAAGAGCCGACCGAGGTAAAGGCAATTTGTACCAGCTTGATGGGGTTGTCGCCCAGATAAAGAAAAGAGGCGAGGGCGGATACTCCTAAAGACACACTGATAGGAGCGCCTAGCAGCAGTAATAGCAGAAAGCTCCCGAATAAGATCATAACGACGGATGATTCAACCATGGGTGACTCCTGCCTTAACTCGGTTTGTTTTGTTGGTCGGAGGATTCGATCAGTTTCTCAACTTCCAAAGATTCTGGATCACGAATGTCGATGCCTTTGATCAGCTTGTAATAATTGACCTGTAATATGCGTATTGTCATCAGAGTGAAGGCAATCGGTAATATGATGTACACATATTTCATCGGGAAACCCAATGTTTGGGATTTCCAAAATAAATTCATTTTATTAAATACAAAATCATAGCTTAAATAAATAAAGTAACCGTTGAAACAGACCCAAATTAGATCCGCAATTGCTTCAGAAATAACAGCAACAATGGGTGGAAAAAATTTGAATTGGAAGGTCACCCGGTTGTGTGCCGCGAGCTTAGTGGCATAGCTTGCACCAAAATAAACAAACCATACAAACATGTAAGTGGATAATTCTTCGGTCCAGGAAAGAGAGTGGTTAAATACCTGTCGCGAGATTATTTGTGCAAACAATAAAATAACAAAAGAAGCGAGTAGAGTTCTACAAATTACGTTTTCTATATTATCGACAATCTTGAACAGTAACTTTCCAATGCTCATGGCGATGTCTCCCTAAGAAGAGTGCACCCGCAGCATAGCGGGTGCACTCTGGTTGAACCGACGATTTAAATAGTGTCGCGTCCGAGGGAAGTCAGAATCTTGTTCAGATTATCTTTACCACCCAACTGCTTGTAGTACTTGGGCCATACTTGGTCGATGGCTTGCTGCATCCATTGCTTTTCTCCGTCGGCTGGCTCGGTAATTTCCATGCCATTGGCGGTCAGCTCAGCTTTAATCTTGTCTTCTTGCTCAACCAGCCATTGGGCACTGTGATCGGTAGCAGCCTGACCAGCTTCCAGAATGGCTTTTTGCATATCGGCAGGCTGAGACTGAAAGACAGATTCAGACACGATCAGCGGTTCAATGGAGAACAGATAGCGAATATTGGTGATGTACTTCTGTACTTCATCAAACTTCATCGCCGACACGGTAATGTAGGGGTTATCCTGCCCGTCAACGACGCCTAGCTGCAGGCCGGTAAAGGTTTCAGACCAGGCCATGGGCGTAGGGTTGATGCCCCATGCGCGATAGGTATCAATCATAATTTCGTTGTTGGGGACTCGAATTTTCAAGCCTTCCAAATCGGCCAGTGACGATACAGGTTGCTTGGAGTTAGTCAGCACTCGAAACCCGGAATAAGCCCAGCCGATAATGCGCACCCCAGCATCACGAATGGTGTTTTCTACCAGCTGCTTACCGACCTCACCCTGAGTCAGGGTCATTGCATCGTCTAGGCTGTGTACCATATAGGGCAAGGTCAGCACGCCGACAGAAGGTGAAAAAGGGGTTACGTTGTTGATGGCCAGAATGGAGAAATCGAGCAACCCCATTGACGCATCGTTGACTGTAGCCTGCTCATCGCCCAGCTGGCCGTTAAGGAACATTTTGGTGTCGTGCTTGCCACCGGTTTTTTCCTTGAACACTTCTGAAAACTTAAGACCCAGTTCGTGCTGGGTGCCACCGGCACCGTCACCCACCGCAATACGAAAGGTATTTGCCTGCGCGACCGAGCTGCCGACGGCTATCGCGCCAGCACAAAGGGCGAAGGAGATGGACTTGATAAAGCGTTGCTTAAATATCATGGCTTCTTGCTCCAGTTTTTGATGCTCCGTCCGTATGGCGGAACAGGTCCTTCCGTGATGCCAGGCAGGTGAGAACCGATGTTTCACCGTGCCTACTACTGGCGTTTTCTGCTAACTCCGGGTGCAAGAGGAGGAACTCAACAAACCCTCATTGCAGGGCCACTCCGGGCGAGCGACTTACTGCTAATACTCGAATTTGAACTCTAAAATAGTTAGGGCCACTTACTGTGACGAGCTGGGTCCAACCTGTAATTGGTTAATTATCAGCATGTTACGCCGGTCTCGTTGTAAATGAAATGTTATTTATTTGTTTTTCTTTGTGGTGAGTGTTTTGCTCATCAGACTCAGCACCTCGTCGAACACCTTGTTATCCAGAGACTGACTCAGGTCCAGTAGCTGGCTGTGGCGATAGTAGTCACTCAAATCCAGTCCCACGCCCAAAGCACAAAGGGCAATGCGTCCCTCCCGCTCTAGACGACCGGTGACTTGGCGCAGATGTAGGTCGAGGATATCTTGCTCATTATGTTGGCGTGTGGCGGTATCCATAGGGCAGCCGTCGGAGATCACCAGTAGCAGGCGATCTTGAGCAGAGTGTGCCAGCAGCCTCTGCTCTGCCCATAAGAGTGCTTCTCCATCGAGCCCCTCGCGAAACAGGTCGTCCTTGAGCAGTGCGGCGACGTGGCGGCGGGATCGCCGCCACGTCGTATCGGCATCTTTGTACACGAGATGACAGCGCTCGTTCAATCGACCAGGATTGGCGGGGCGGCCTTGACGCTGCCAGTGGCGAAGCGGCTGACCACCGTTCCAGTGTCCGGTGGTAAAACCCAGTATTTCTATCTTAGCGCCGACTCGCTCCAGCGCCCGAGCCAAGGTATCCACCAACATGCTGATGCTTTCCATGTTGGGACGCATGGAGCCAGAATTATCGATCAGGAAGGTAACCACTGCATCACTCTTAGGCTCCTGTTGCTCTTGTTTGAATACCCGGCGGTCGGACAGCGAAGTCACCAGCGTCGATAGTCGTCGGCCGTCGAGGCGACCTTCTTCTTCACCGAAGCGCCAGCCCTGTTGGTGCGGACGCACGAGCAAGTGGCGTAGCTTTTTGGTGAGTACATTCAGATTGAGCCCTTGTTCACGAATACGATTATCTAAGTTATCGCGCAGGCGGACCAACAGCTCGGGTCGCACCCGCTTGTGGGCGGGCCACTCCCGATCGAAACGGGAGTCGTAAACCTGATAGTTCAGTGCATCTGCGGCCTGGCGCAGACGACTCTGTTGATGATGCTCTGCCATGGCTAGGCCGGCGTCATCGCCAGCTTCTAGATCCAGCAACAGTCCAAACGTTCTTTTGGTATCTTCGCTAAGGGCATCTTCAGGCTTGCCCTCACCAACCTGTTGCTGGTGGAGGTCGTCGATCAGGCCGTTCAGGCACAGAGCGATAGACTGCGCATGTTCGGCGAAGGCGGCTTGATCGTAACGATGACGGCGGATTAAGCCGAAAGCGGGGCCAATTTCTCGTAGTAGAAACATGCGAGTTGACTCAATCATCATTTCGGTGGTTTCTTCCAGCGGTCCGCCGCCCAGCTGCACCCAACTCATCTGGGCCAGCGTGAACAGCAAGAGCCCGATATGAGTTTCGGTCTGACCTGAGGACTGAAACTGGTTACACCAAGATGAAAATCGGTGATGCAGATTGTGTTTGCTGCCCGGATGCCAGGACTCAACCAAAGACTCGACCCTGAGCTGCTCCAAAAGCTCGAACACTAGCCGAGCTATAGGAGGAGCAGGTAGCCATTGTCGATGAAGCTCGGTGTTGTTATGGCGCAGGCGCAGAGCGATGGCATCGACGACGCCGCGAAAAGAGCCGAGATCGTCCAGTCCCAGTTGCGGATGTAAATGAGGGGCGCGCAGCGGATAGGGGCGACCCTGTAATTCCAGTTGATGGCCGCGATAGCGCAGATCTTGCTGGGCCGATAGGGCACGGATCAGAGCGGCATGCAGCTCTTCGAGTCGTTGCTGTTGGCGAGCTTCCCGGGCCTGATCCTGGCCCGGAGTCATTGAGGGCGTGGTCATCTTGAGTTTCCTCACAAGGCGAGAAGAGATAAACGATGGGGATAAAAGAGATTGGTAGCCGACCATCTACATGATGGACGACGAGCCGGAGCCGCCAACCGCTTTTCCACCGCACGGCAGGCTCCGGATTGCTACCTTTATAATTACCAGTTCAATCCGGGCATATGAACTACATCAGGGACAGTTTGAGTGACCTAGATTCATCCAGTTCCTGATCGAAACAGCGCTGATAATACTCGGCTACCAAGGGGCGTTCCGCCTCGTCACACTTATTGAGAAACGATAGCCGGAATGCCAGCGCGGGGTCGCCAAAGATCTCGGTATTTTCGGCCCAGGCGATCAGAGTGCGTGGTGACATTAGGGTAGAGAGATCGCCGGCAGCAAAGCCGCTTCGGGTTAATTCTGCTACCGCAACCATGGTGCTGATCAGTTGATGGCCTCGCTCGTCTGCATAACAAGGCACCTTGCCCTGCACTATGCTGATTTCGTCTTCTCGCGGCAGATAATCGAGGCTAGCCACTATGTTCCAGCGGTCCATTTGTGCTTGGTTAACCTGCTGGGTGCCGTGATATAGGCCGTTGACGTTACCCAGACCCACGGTATTGGCGGTGGCAAACAGTCTGAAGTGACTATGGGGGGTAATGACTTGATTTTGATCGAGCAGAGTGAATTTACCATCCTGTTCCAAGATCCGCTGGATCACGAACATCACATCCGGACGACCGGCATCAAACTCATCAAAAACGAGCGCCACCGGACGGCGCAAGGCCCAAGGCACTATGCCTTCCTGAAACTCGGTGATCTGCTTACCGTCTTTCAGCACTATGGTGTCTTTACCCACCAGATCGAGGCGGCTGATATGGCCGTCCAGATTTACCCGTACGCAGGCCCAGTTCAGTCGAGCGGCTACCTGTTCGATATGGGTCGACTTGCCGGTGCCATGCAGTCCCTGAATTAGTACCCGCCGATTGCGAGTAAAGCCGGCGAGAATGGCCATGGTGACATCAGGATTGAAACAATAGGCTGGGTCGATATCGGGGACATGTTCGTCTTTGTGCTCGAATACCGGCACCTTGAAGTCGGAGTCGATATTAAACAGCTCGCGAACCGACACAAGCCGGCTGGGGTGGTCGTGAATTAGACTAGTCATGGTTCTGCCCTCGTTCGTTGGCGGCGGCGACATTAAGTAAACAAAGTGTTAACAGTGTATCTGCCGCGATCGAATCGAGCAGGGGCCAGTTGGCACGGGTTCATGTAGCCAGCGCCAGTGATAGAACAACCCAAAAGAGTTAAGCTTTTTGGTGCGCGTTAGGTTGGTCGACGGTGATATTTTTACTCGGTGGTGCAATATGACATTCTTGAAATATTCTGGCAGTACAGGTTTTGCAAATTTCTGGGTCCAGATGATCGTAAATGCGATGTATTGCTTGGCCTTTGTTGGTAAAAATATGATCTTCTCCTAGTCGCTCCATTAAGTTATTGCGCTTGAGCGTGCGCACCACGCCTTCTTTCAAATTGCATAGATAGAGACCGCCTCCCGCCGCTTGTCGGCGTATTGACTCCTGCAACAGCATTTGTGCTCCCACTATATCCACGAAGTTCATGCCGTTACCCACGATTAATAATCTAGGCTCGCGAATGTTTTGCAGGTATTCCTGTACATGATTTACGGCGCCAAAAAATAACGAGCCTTCGATACGAACAATGCGTAGTTGAGGACAATAAGGGAGACGTTTGTTTTCGGCACTAACAAATACCGGATGCTTGGCATCCGGGTCCGGCAAGATAGAAACAATACGCGGCGTGGAGGTGCGTTTCAGATAGAACACCAGCGACAAGATTACCCCCGCATAAATGGCAAACTCTAGGGCGACTAATAAGGTGGCTGCAAAGGTGGCGATCAGCACGGTGGTTTCGGACTTGGCGGCGCGAACAATCAGCTTGATATGGTGAAAGTCGATCAAATTCCAAGCCACTACCAACAATAAACCGGCCATAGCAGGTATGGGTAACCAGGCGGTCATGCCAGAGAACAGTTGTAGTATGAGCAACAGAAAACCGGCGGCAAAAATGGCCGCCATCGGCGTGCGAGCACCAGAGGTAAAGTTAACGCCGGTGCGAGTAAATGATCCGGAAGAGGCATAACAAGAAAAGAAAGCGCCCACTACGTTCGACAAGCCCTGACCGATAAACTCTTGATTATCATCAAGGCGTTGGTGAGAGCGGCTGGCGATAGCTCGGGCAATCGACGACGCTTCTACCAAGCCCAGCAAGCTAATGGCCAAGGCTCCAGATGATAAAGCGCTAATGTTGCTAAAACTTAAGTCGGGCATACTAAACGGCGGCAGGCTGGCGGGAATCGCGCCCACCATGGCGATCTGCTGTTGAGTGGGGTCCAATATAAAGGCCAAGCCACTGGCCAGAGCTAAGGCCATCAACATATAGGGCCAGCGAGGAAGCAGCTTCTTAATTAGCACACAGCCAAGCACAGTGGTAAGCCCCACCGCCAGACTATAAGGGTCGGCACTGGATAAATGGCTAAGTACTTGCCAGCCGTTATCGGTAAAGGTGCCCTTGGTATGCAGCGATAGCCCTAGTAAATTCTGTAGCTGACTCACCACTATCACCACGGCGGCCCCAGCGGTAAAACCAATTACCACCGAGTGGGAAACAAAGTTAACCAGTACCCCCAGCCGAGCCGAGGCGAGTACCAGCTGAAACACCCCTTTCATTAAGGTCAGCGTTAGCGCGAGGGCAATAAACTCGGCGGTACCCGGTGTGGCCAGTGGGCTCACCGAGGTAAATACCACAATTGACATAGCGGCAGTGGGGCCAGAAATTAAATGCCAAGACGAGCCAAATAAAGCGGCAATAATGGCCGGTATAATGGCGGCATAAAGCCCATATTCTGGGGGTAAGCCGGCAATCAGCGCATAGGCTACACCCTGAGGCAGCACAATAATGGCATTGGTTAATCCCGCTTGAGCGTCGGCGCGCAGGCTGGCGCCATTAACTAAAGGTGTCCACTGCAAAAATGGCAGCATGCGGGTCCACACTTTTGATTTCCCCTTAGTTTGGTTTGGCATGGTTGCTCTTCCTTGTGTTGTTGCATGCTTACTATCTAGATCATAGGCCGCGGGCGATAAAATTTGGATCTATCGAACGAGGGTAACTGGCCTTTGCCACACCGTTCGTATCTGGCTAACGTCATATCAAGGTGTGACTTTTACTCGAGCCTGCGGTGATCGCTTAAGCTACGCTTTTTTATTATATCATCGGTGGCACCATACCTCGCCGAAATGGATATATCGTTTGGCACCCTAGACAAGGAAGCTGGGAGAAATATTATGGCCTTTATCTCGTATCACCCGGCGACCGGGACCGAAGTAACACGCCTGAATACGCTGTCGGCTGCCGAACTTGAGCAGCGGGTACAGCAGAGCCAGCTGGCCGCACAAACATGGCGACAGAGCAGTGTATCTGATCGTAGCGCCCTGCTGAATCGACTGGCATCTCTGCTGTCGGCCAATCGAGAACGATTGGCGATGTGTATGACGCGAGAAATGGGCAAGTTGCTAAACGAAGCACTGGCGGAGGTGGACCGCTGTGCCTTGGAATGTAACTATTTTGCGACTCAAGGACCGGCCATGTTGCCGCTGGCGCGGAGCATGAATACCTTCGAACCCATGGGCAGCGTACTGCTGCTTAGCTCTTGGCGTTTTCCCTTATGGCAGGTGTTTCGTGTGTTGGCTCCGACGCTGATGGCGGGCAATGCCGTGTTGCTGAAATTGGCCGAAAATCTACCGCTGTGTGCCCGTGAAATCGAATCTCTGCTGACGGAGGCAGACGCGCCCAACGGACTGGTGTTCAGTCTACTGATTACCAAGCCACAGGTCGCTAGCCTGATTATCGACACCAGAGTAAAAGCGTTGGCGTTCAGTGGAAATCGGGAAGACGCCAGTCGGGTGGCCGCACTGGCCGGACAGCAACTGAAACCGATAGTGCTAGAGCTGGATGAAACAGAGCTACATGTGATTTTGGATGATGCAGACCTGAACTTGGCGGTAGCGGCGGCGCTGCGCTCGCGCTTTCGTAACGCCGGTCAGCTGGGGCATGCGGCGCGGGGGTTTATGGTGGCGCCGGGCATTGCCGATAGCTTTGTGACCAAACTGTCGGCTCAGCTAGCCGAGTGGCAGCCGGGCGACCCGGAGCAGCTTGTGTCAACCCTAGGACCCTTGGCCACTCAGATGCAACGAGATGAATTGCATTTTCAGGTACAAGCGGCGCTGGCGGATGGCGCTCAGGCTGTCGTGGGCTGCGAGTTACCGGCAGGAGCGGGTTGGTATTATCCCGCCTCGCTACTGGATTGGGTGCATCCTCAGATGACGGTATTTCGCCAACAACTGAGCGGGCCTTTGGCCTGCGTGCTTCGAGCCCCCAACGTGGAGGCGATTATCGACATGTGTCAGGGGTTAGGCCCCGATGGCACTGTTAGTATCTGGACGCGAAATATTGCCCAAGGAGAGCAGCTAGCACGGCAGTTGCCGTTTGGTACCTGCCTGATCAACAGAGAGCCTTGTCAGGATAAAGGTTATCGATCCCAATCCGGACTGATGGCGGAAGGTCATTTTAGTATCAGAGCTTTTTGTCATACCAAGACGCTACGGGTGTCTGCCTGACGCTCTGGTGCCAGTTTGACGCTATATCTGGTCCTGTTATTTGCTGGTGGAGCTCGGTTATACTACCGACACATGTATTGCTCACGTTTTCTCGCTAAGTATGGCTCGATCTATTCTTGACTGTCACGGAGTGGCCCCCGAGTGCAATACCCTGCCACAGCCTTTTGGCTGTAGCTTCTTTTCATTAATATCAAATGATTGGGCGAAAAAATGACAACAAAGTATCCAACTCTGGAACAGATGGGGATCACCTCTTTCGATAATATCAGTCGTTACAGCTTGCGCCGCGAGGCCAGAGCAGACGTACTAAAAATATACTATCGCCGACCGAGCGGCTCCTTATTGTCGCGCAGTAAGAAGTTTACCTATGCTCGAGCTAAAGCTAGGGTCGCGGTCGAGTTTCAGAAAACCGAAGCTTGGCATCAGTTAGAAGACACCAGTCCACTATTGCGCCAGGCAGTGGCTGAATTACAACAATTACTCAAACCAGCAGCCGAACCGGCGATTTCCGATGAACTCCAGAACACTAAGCAGCAGTTACTAGCGGATTTGGAGCATATGGAAGCGGTGATGAAGGCGAAGCTAGCAGAGTTGCGTCACCAGATTGAAGCATTGCAATAAAAAACAGAAGGGTGGCTGGGCCGCCCTTGTTTATCCCTCTAATTTTCATTTGGCAGGCATCAGGATGCCAGAGCTTGCCGTTGCTTTAACATTGACTCCGCCATTTTCTTGCCAAATAACTCCATTACCACTTCTTCATCGCCATTGGCCTCATGTAAGGCACTTACCATGGCCTCCAGGGTCGGCATTGTTTTTTCGATCAATTGCTGTACATACACCTCTGGTGTGACTCGAGTCAGGGTCTCGTACTCGGCAAACAAAAGGGTAGTGTCGTGATCCAATGCAATGTTCAGCGTAGTTGTCTTCTTTGACATGGAAACTCCTGTGGCTATTTGGCTGATGTATGAATAGCAATCTAGAATGCCTGCTCGGTCTTCGTTAGAGCCATCTTAGCCGTAACACTGGTGCCAGCGCGCTGGTCTTATGTTGAAATGAATTCTGGCCCTAGCCAATAATACGCGTGAGCATTAATGTAGATGGTTGTTAATGGTATGTAAATTTATAGTGTATTTCATCTGCAAGTGGGGTCGTAATATGTCTGATTTTCCAACCTTAATCGCCATGGGTATCGAAAATACCCGCGCCATTGCGCGATTCAAAGTGTGTCATACATCGACTGAAGATCAGCTGAAGATCTATTTTCATCCAGCACAGGACGGTTGTCAGCCGGCGAGCCTCAAGTTTGGCTTTTCACACCAAGACGACAAGACCGTATTGGGACAAGCCTTGAGCGAACTCCACTTGTTACTGGGAGAAGAGCCATCGACAACCGACGCCAAGCTCGCTATTGCCGAAAACCTGACCAATCTAGAGCAGGTGATGCACGCCAAGATGGAAGAGATTCGCCAGCGTTTGGCAAGCCTATAATAGCCAATCGAATTAAATAACCGATCTATTTGGCTACACTACTATAAGGTCTAATAAATAGCCTTATCACCGACTTACATCGTTCGTTGTGGCGAAGCCCCCAAACGCTGTATATGACAATCGACCGTGTCGTGGCTAAGGTGCTGATTCTAATAACAAAAAAACCACCGCATCAAGCGGTGGTTTTTTTGTTAAAACGTCAGCAATAAGCTTACATATAAATAAACTTGGCGATGAAGACAACGCTCAGTACATAGACGCCGACCGAGACCTTACTCGCCTGACCCGTAGCCAACTTTAAGATAGCGTAGCTAACAAAGCCCATGGCAATACCGTTTGCAATCGAAAAGGTCAGTGGCATCATCAAGGCGGTAATGGCTGCGGGTGCCATTTCGGTGTAATCGTCCCACTCTATCTTAGCCAGACTGCTCATCATGGCGAAAGCCACGTAGAGTAAGGCGCCGGCGGTGGCGTAGGCTGGAATCATGCCTGCCAGCGGTGCTAGAAACATGGAAAACAGGAACAAGATGGCAATGGTCACGGCGGTCAGACCGGTGCGACCACCAGCCGCTACACCCGCAGCACTTTCTACATAGCTGGTTACCGGTGGGCAGCCCACGAAGGTCCCGATAACCGAAGAGGCACTGTCGGCTTTAAGTGACTTTTTCAACCCTTCAATCGATCCGTCTGGGTTACGTAAATTGGCGCGTTCGGCCACGCCCATCAGAGTGCCGGCGGTGTCGAACATGTTCACGAACAAAAACGACAATATGATGGTGATCATGCCCACATCCAGCGCGCCCATAATATCCAGCTTCATAAAGGTGGGTGCTATGCTGGGCGGCATGGCGAACACACCGTTATATTCCACTATGCCCATCAGCAGGCCTGCCAGTGTCACGCCGATCACGCCGATTAGTACTGCGCCGAATATCTTGCGATAGGCGAGAATAGAAATAACGAGGAAGCAGGCGGCAGCCAGCCAAGCGCTGGGTTGGGTCATGTCGCCCAAGGTGACCATGGTGGCTGGGCTAGGAACGACGATGCCGGCAGTTTTAAGACCGATCAGACCCAGAAATAAGCCCACGCCTGCGGTCATAGCGAAGCGAAGTGATTCGGGAATGGCGTCGAGCACCCATTCGCGAATTTTCCAAAAACTCATGGCGGTAAAAATCACGCCAGACCAGAACACAGCACCCAGTGCTATCTCCCAGCTATAACCCATTTCACCTACTACGGTGAAGGCAAAAAAAGCGTTAAGGCCCATACCTGGAGCTAAGCCTACTGGCCAGTTGGCGTACAGCCCCATAAACAGTGTGGCAATGGCGGCGCCGATACAGGTTGCTACGAACACGGCGCCTGCATCCATGCCCGAGGCGGCCATAATATTAGGGTTAACAAAAATGATGTAGGCCATGGTAATAAACGTGGTTAAACCGGCCACCAACTCAGTTTTTACCGAGGTACCATGCGCTTTTAACTTAAACAGTTTTTCCAGCATGCTTGCAGACTGAACAGTCTCTTGCTGGGTTATTTCATTTTTGGCATTGTCCATAGCCGGAGTCCTCGATAGTTTAAATGGCAAACTGTCAATGCCGAACGAGGTTCCCAGCGTCGGCATTGACAGGTGCTGCCTTCTACCTGTTAGCTGCCTCTATAAGTAGAGTAGCTATAGGGTGAGATTAGCAGGGGTACATGGTAGTGCTCTTGATCTGCAGCCAAACCAAAGCGGATAACAACGTCATCCAAGAAGGCTGGTTCTAACAGCTCAACACCTTGCTTGCGCAAGTAAGTACCAGTGTGGAAAACCAACTGATATTTACCGGCTACATAGTCGGTGCCTTCCAGCACCGGTGCATCGGTACGGCCATCGCTGTTGGTGTATACGGTGTTGATTAAAGTGGTTTTTTCACCTTCTTCAACGCGGTACAACTCAATTTTAATGTCGGTACCTGGTTTGCCTTTAGAGGCGTCGAGTATATGTGTCGTTAACTTTCCCATTTTCAGTTACCTTGCGCGTGTTATGCGTCTACATTATTTCAAGGCACTGCCTTCACATCCCTTGATTACCTACGGCATATTGGCGTAGTTCATTGCAGAAGTGGCGATGACAGAACTAATTTTACATCAAGATAATATTTCATGTCTACATTTCATTAACATAAAGTTGACTGTTGGGTCACATTTTTTGCTGCGACTAATGGCAAAGTCGTCATCTTGATGAGCAGAGATTGTCTTTGCTTTAGAGGCTCAAAGCAAGATCAGCTGTAAGATCTTATACAAAAAGCAAACTTGTAATTTACATATATCTATTTTATTGTATACAATAAAGTCGATATTCGACTGGCCAGCCCCCCACAAATCTTGTCTCGGCTGGTATCTTAACCTGCGTTGCAAGGAGTTCTCTGATGAGCCAAAAAACCGACTATCCCCGCGATCTCGCTGGGTATGGTGCTAATCCACCACATCCTCAGTGGCCAAATAAGGCCCGTATTGCTATTAACTTTGTACTGAACTACGAAGAAGGTGGTGAGCGTAACGTATTGCACGGTGATGGCGAGTCTGAAGCCTTCCTATCTGAAATGCCTACCGCAGTTGCCTTTCCTAACGCACGCCACATGAGTATGGAGTCTATCTACGAATACGGTAGCCGCGCCGGTGTGTGGCGTTTAATGCGTTTATTCAAACGCTACAACATTCCCATGACTATTTTCGCCGTAGCGACCGCTCTTGAGCGTTATCCTGATCTGGCTAAGGCATTTATGGCTGAAGGCCACGAAATCTGCTCTCACGCTTATAAGTGGATCAGCTATCAGTTTATGAGCGAAGAAGAAGAGCGTGAGCACTTTAACAAGGCCATGGAAATCTTTGAACGCGTGTGTGGCCAGCGTCCACAAGGCTGGTATACCGGCCGCGATAGCCCTAACACTCGTAAGATAGTTATGGAAGATAAAGGCATCTTATACGATTCAGACTCTTACGCCGATGACCTGCCTTACTGGGTAGACAACCAAGGCGAAGGTCATTTGGTGATCCCCTACGTTATGGACACCAACGACATGCGCTTTGGCCTGAATGGCTACAACAACGGTGAAGAGTTCTTCCAGTATCTAAAAGACTCTTTCGACGTATTGTATGAAGAGGGAGCAGAAGCGCCCAAGATGCTTTCTATTGGTATGCATTGTCGCATATTGGGTCGCCCCGGTCGTATGGCAGGCCTCGAGCGTTTTATTAAGTATGCCCGTAGCCACGACCATGTGTGGTTTACTCGTCGCATCGATATTGCCAACCACTGGTATGAGAACCACCCTTATGAAGGAAACAAGTAATGAGCCGTTTTACTACCTGTACGCCTAGCACCATGAGCCGCGACGAATTTGTAGCTGCATTCGCCGATGTTTATGAGCACTCACCTTGGGTGGCCGAGCAAGCGTTTGATCAAGGCCTAACCGCAGAAGATGATAATATTGCTCAACTACACAGCCGTATGGCTGCAGTGATGAGCAATGCTGACAAACAAGCACAGCTCGCTCTCATTAACGCTCACCCCGATTTAGCGGGTAAAGCGGCTCAACGTGGCGAATTAACCGCGTCTTCTACCAGCGAACAAGCCGGTGCTGGCATCAGTGAGTGTAACGCAGAAGAATTTGCCCGTTTCACCGAGCTGAACAATGCCTATAAGGAAAAATTCCAATTTCCTTTCATCATGGCCGTAAAAGGTTCAGACCGTCACCAGATTTTAGCAGCATTCGAAGAGCGTATTCATAACGACTACGACACTGAATTTGCCCGAGCGGTAAAAGAAATTAATAAGATAGGCGAATTTCGTTTAAGCGCCATGTAATACAGAAGCTGTTTAATATGTAATAAAATACGGGGTGCTAGACACCCCGTTTTAATGAATTTTGGAGGCAGTAATGATCAAGACTCTTACAATAGAGCCGTTGACTAAAGAAGCGTTTGCCCCTTTTGGCGACGTAATTGAGTCTGAAGGCCGTGACCACTTCATGATTAACAACGGTTCAACCCAGCGTTATCACAACTTAGGTGAAGTGCAGCTGGACGAAGATGGCCAGGGTATTATCAGCATCTTCCGCGCTAAAACGCTGGAATATCCGCTGCAAGTTAAAATGCTAGAACGTCATCCTTTTGGCTCACAGTCTTTTATTCCTCTGTTTGGTCACGAGTTTTTGCTAGTGGTTGCCCCAGTGGGCGACGGTAGCTTGAACATTGATCCAAGCACAGTGCGTGCGTTTCGTGCTAATTCTCGCCAAGGCGTGAACTATCACAGAAACGTATGGCACCACCCGATTATGGCACTGCGCGATGACGACGAGTTTTTAGTGGTCGATCGCACCGGTCCAGGCAACAACTGCGATGAGTTCTTCTTTGACGAAGCCATCCAGCTTAGCGTTGAGCTAGACTAATAACCGCGAATCGCGTTATAAATATAAAAAGCCTCTTGCCCACAGCAAGAGGCTTTTTTAATGCCCTTAAAAGAACGCTGTACGCTATACGCCGTATGGCTTAAAGCGTACCGCTCACCAAAGGGCGGGCTGTCTAACGTAAGGCATACAGCGTTAAACGTACGGCCTTTTTTACTGCTCTTTCTGACAGCTTACGGCTGCTCTTCGTACGGATCTTCGTCGTTAAATTCCCGCATAAAAATGTCCCACACCACCAAAAATAGCGCCGCCACCAGCGGGCCAATTACAAAGCCATTAATGCCCATTAGGCTAATACCGCCCAAGGTAGAAAATAACACTAAGTAATCGGGTAGCTTAGTATCGCGGCCTACCAATAACGGGCGTAACACATTATCAGCTAGGCCGATTACTAGCGCACCAAAGGCCATCAATATAGAAGCTGATACCCACTCGCCAGTGGCATACAGATATAATGCTACGGGCAGCCATACCAAGGCCGCGCCTACGGCTGGGATCAACGATAAAAAGGCCATTACTACTCCCCACAATAGCGGGCCGGGCAGCGAGAGTGACCAAAAAATAAAGCCACCCAGCGCGCCTTGTACCATGGCCACTACTATGTTGCCTTTTACTGTGGCGCGAGTGACCTCCGAAAATTTAGAAAATAGCTTACGCTCGCGGGCATCGCCCAGTGGCAATGCTTTTACCAACAATTCAATGAGCTGGCGCCCATCACGTAATAAGAAGAAGGTTAAATACAGCATTAACGCGGTATTCATAATAAAGCCGAAGGTCATTTGGCCGGCGCCTAAGGCTTTTTCTGCCATGATTTTACTAGTAGATACCGCACCTTTAGCCAAGGTTTCGCGAGCACTACTTAGGTCTATCCCCACGCGATCAAACAGCTCTGGCACCATAGGAAAGGCATGGCGCATTTGCTCTAACCAGTCTGAGGGATTGATTTCGCCTTTATCAATACCTTGATAAAGAGCGAGTCCTTCCTGAATAAAAGAAGCGGCAATTAGCAAGATAGGCAGTACAACTATTACCACACAAATAACTAAGGTAAGTAGGGCGGCACGGTTAGGTTTATGGCCAATAAGGCGCAAAATGCGGTCTTGCAACGGATTAAAAATAACGCTGATGGCGCACGCCCAAAAAATGGCACCCCAAAAAGGCTTAAGCAGCAATACGAACAACAAGCTGACTAACAGCAAAACAAACAGAAACGAACGTTGCTCGAGTTTTTCGCGCATAGATCTAAAGTCCTAAGTAGGGGGTAGCTTGATAGTAAGCAAAGATAAGATAATAGGCTACCAACCTGGCTGCAAATCATTTGCGCCAGCATAGCGAGGTGCGTTGCGGGACGGTGGCTGTTACAGTTGTCGACAAATTCATTACTAATAATAAAAATCATGAGCAATCGCACAGATATACCGTTAGCCGACCTACCCGTCACCGGTACCCTTATTAAAATGCCAGCCCAGCTGGCTGCTCCCATCAACTATCAGCTGGCGCTGGGTGAGCACCGCGTCAATCTCACTGCGCGTTTAGGGCAGCCAATTACACTGACCCATACCGGCAACATTTACTGTAATGCCTGTAGCCGTAAAACCAATAAAAGCTACGCTCAGGGACATTGCTTTCCCTGCATGAGAAGCTTGGCGCGGTGCGACATGTGTATCATGAAGCCAGAAACCTGCCATTACTTTGCCGGCACTTGCCGCGAGCCCGAATGGGGTGAACAGCATTGTATGGTTGAGCATATTGTGTATCTGGCGAACACCTCGGGCTTGAAGGTCGGTATTACCCGCCACACTCAAGTGCCCACCCGCTGGATTGATCAAGGTGCGACTCAAGCATTACCTATTTTACGGGTGGCGACTCGCCAGCTCTCTGGCTTGGTCGAAGTGGCGCTCGCCGAGATGGTGGCGGATAAAACCAATTGGCGCACCATGCTGAAAGGCGGCGAAGCGGATATCGATTTAAAGACTGAAGCGGCGCGTTTGCTGCCTGAAATACAGCAAAAAATAGATGATTTACTACTGAGCTACGGCGAAAAATCGATCACGGTATTGGATGAGTCGATAGTCGAACTCGTTTATCCGGTGCTGGAGTACCCCAGCAAAATAGTTAGCCATAACTTTGATAAAAATCCAGTGGTATCCGGCGTATTGCAGGGTATTAAGGGGCAATATCTAATGTTAGACACCGGCGTTATCAACTTGCGTAAGTTTACAGGTTACGAAGTTACTTTTAATTAAGCGCATAAATTACGGCGCCACTTTGAGTTAATAAAAAATCCGGCGGTAATGCCGGATTTTTTATGGGTAAGATACTCAAGGCGCCGTAATTGCTGCGGCTTGTTCTGCCAGTAGCTGTAAAAAGAGATCCTTCAAGCGACTTTGCCGGCCCTGGCTGCGGGTAATGGCGGCAATACTTAAGTGGTGGCTTTTTTGCTCCGGTAATATTGCTTTCATACGACCCTGCTCTACCCAGCGCCGCGCGAAGCTCTCGGGCAAAAAACCAATATAGTGACCAGACAATATCAGCGCCGCCCTGGGTTCGTAATGATAGGCGCGCCCGGCACGTTTCAGACCGCTCACCTGGGCACTGGCCTCCGGGTTGGTATAAATACCCGGATGAATGAACTTGGTATCCGTCAGATTTTGTTCCAGTGCTGCCGGGTCCTGTTCGTTAAACAGAGGATGCGTGTCGCTGCAGTACAGAAAACAATGCACCTGATAGAGATGCTGATAATCCAGCCCTTCCAGATCTCTGTGATAATGAATAAAGCCGATATCGGCATCTTCACTCAACACGCGCCGCTCTATTTCGCTCATGTGTGCGACATCCACGCTCACATTCACTTCGGGTGCTACTTCCCCTAGGCGCGTAAATACGTCCACCATGGAAAACTCGTTTTCAAGCCAGAGGTTATCGCTAGAAACAATTTTAAGTTCGCCGCTAAGCTGTTCATGCAGCTCGTTTACTGAGTAGCGAAACTCTTCCAACTTAGTAAACAGCCGCTTAGCTGATTCATAAACAACGGCACCATCGTCGGTCAGCGCAAAACCTGAACGGCCACGGCGACACAGCTTGAGCTTAAGCCTGCTTTCTAGGTTTGCCATGTGGATGCTAATCGTTGAGCGACTGATGTTAAGTTCGGTTTCAGCCGCCGAAAAGCCCCCGCACTCCACAACGGTCTTGAACAATTTGAGTAGGCGAATTTCATAATCACCTATCTGACCCAGTACTAGCCTGTTTGCATGACTCATAGTTTGATCTGCTTCAATGTTAAGGTTGATATGTAGCCATTTATAAAACTTTGCTCCGCAGGTTAACATGCTGGCAACTTATGACCAATGTGGCGTCATATTTGGATTAACATTTGAAACGGAGTCAGAATGAGTATTTCTTCTGTAAATAAAAGTTTAATTAAAGATGCCTGCTACATTAATGGTCACTGGTGCCAAGCCAGCAGTGGCCAGACGATTAGCGTTTACAATCCTGCGACGGGTGAAGAGCTGGGGCAGGTACCCGACATGGGGCAAGGTGAAGCCCTCGCCGCCATCGATGCCGCACAGTCTGCATTGGTCAGCTGGCGTGAAGTGACGCCGAAAGAGCGGGCTCGAGTATTGCGTCGCTGGTTTGAACTGATCCTGCAGCACCAGGAAGATCTGGCTCATTTAATGACTCTGGAACAAGGCAAACCGCTGTTTGAGACCCGGGGCGAAGTCCTGTATGGCGCTTCTTATATTGAATGGTATGCCGAAGAGGGAAAACGGGCCTATGGCAAACTCTTTGCCGCTCCCAGTAATGATAAGCGTGCCTTGAGTATTCAGCAACCGATAGGTGTCGTGGCGGCCATTACGCCCTGGAACTTCCCCAATGCCATGATCACCCGTAAAGTCGCGCCGGCGCTGGCTGCGGGCTGTACCGTGGTACTCAAACCTTCTGAAGAAACTCCTTATTCGGCGCTGGCCTTGATGGAGCTTGCCGAACAGGCTGGCATTCCTGCCGGTGTCATTAACATGATCACATCTAGCCAAGCTGCGGAGATCGGTAAGGTGCTGACCGATGACAGCCGCGTACGCAAGCTGTCGTTCACCGGCTCTACCCGTGTTGGCAAGCTGCTGTATAGCCAGAGCGCGAACACGATAAAGAAGCTCAGCCTAGAGTTAGGAGGCAACGCGCCCTTTATTGTGTTTGATGATGCAGACTTGGATGCAGCGGTGGCCGGCGCGGTTATTTCAAAGTTCCGTAACGCCGGTCAAACCTGCGTATGTGCCAACCGGATTCTGGTGCAGGACGGTATTCACGATGCGTTTGTGGCGCGCTTCAAAGAAGCGGTCGAACAATTGGTGGTAGGCAATGGCCTAGATGCCACCACCACCCTGGGCCCCGTGATTAATCAGGCGGCAATAGACAAGATTGCCGGTATGGTCGATCAGGCTCAGTCCGAGGGCGCCACGTTAGTGACCGGTGGTCAGCGCCATGAGGCGGGCAAGCTGTTTTTCGCTCCGACTATTTTGACTGGTGTGACCCAGCAGATGGAGATTGCGCGCCAGGAAATTTTTGGCCCTGTGGCACCCGTCATTCGCTTCAAGGATGACGCCGAAGCCATCGCCATTGCCAACGATACGCCTTACGGTTTGGCGGCGTATTTCTTTACCGAAAACCATCGCCGTATTTGGAAAGTGGCCGAGGCGCTGGAATACGGCATGATCGGCATCAACGAGGGCATTCTTTCCAATGAAATTGCGCCTTTCGGCGGCGTCAAGGAATCCGGCCTGGGCCGGGAAGGCTCTTCTCAGGGGCTGGAAGATTACATGGAAACTAAATACCTGTGCATGGGCGGCATCCGTTAAGCCACCCATAAACCAGAGGGCCGGCGGCTTTGCTGTCGGCTCCTAGGTGGATGTGAACAGACAATATGATAGTCATAAGGTTATCAAGGACATAGTTGTAGGGAAGCGGCCAAATGAAAAATGAACAGAGCGTAGATAGTAAAAAAGTACTCTCCCGGTTAGATGTGTTGTTTCTGGCCTTTGGTGCCATGATCGGCTGGGGCTGGGTGGTATTGTCAGGCAACTGGATTATGGAAGCCGGTACTCTTGGAGCCATGATAGCCTTTGTGCTAGGTGGCGTGTTGGTGATTTTTGTCGGTCTGGCCTATGCCGAGCTCGCCTCGGCCATGCCCACCACGGGCGGTGCCTTGATTTATGTGCTGCGAGGCATCGGATACAAGACGGGGTTTGTGGCCGCCTGGGCATTAGCTCTGGGGTACATCTCGGTAGTTTCGTTTGAGGCGGTGGCCTTGCCGACCGTCATTGAATATATATTTCCTGATTATAAAGTAGGGTTTCTCTACTCCATCCAAGGTTATGACGTTTACGCTTCCTGGGTATTGGTGGGGATGCTCGGCTCGGTGTTCATTACCGTGGTTAACCTGATGGGAGTTAAGTTTGCCGCACTGCTGCAAATGGTGCTCACCATTATCATTGGCATTATCGGCTTGATGCTGATCTTTGGTGCGTCTGTTAACGGCAGTGCCCAGAACGCGGATCCCTTGCTGATTGGCGGCATGGCCGGCGTGTTGACGGTGGCCATCATGACGCCGTTCATGTTTGTTGGCTTCGACGTGATCCCCCAAACCGCTGAAGAAATGAAAATACCTCCTCGTTCGATCGGTCGCATTCTGATCGTGTCGGTCGTGGCTGCGGTTATCTGGTATGTGGCCATTATTTTTGCGGTCGGATTTGGTCTGGATCACGAAACGTTAATCAGTTCGGTGCTGCCGACCGCCGATGCCATGAGTCATGTCTTTGGTCACAATGCCTTTGGTATCATTCTTATTCTGGGTGGTGTGGCGGGTATTATCACCAGTTGGAACTCCTTTATTATCGGTGGTAGCCGTATTCTCTGTGCCATGGCCGAACGCAAGATGATCCCCGCTTGGTTTAGCCGTCGACACGCACGCTACCACACACCGGTCAATGCCATTGTATTCATTGGCACCCTGTCTACTCTGGCCCCTTTATTGGGTCGCCCGATGTTGATTTGGCTGGTCGATGCGGGTGGTCTTGCCATCGTGCTGGCTTATGCGCTGGTTGCCGTGGCCTTCGTTCGACTACGCCGCTCAGAACCCGACATGGAACGTCCGTTTCGCGCCGGAAAATCCAGTGCCATCGGTTGGGCTGCGGTGTTTTTCAGCATCTTGTTTGTTGCCTTGTATTTACCGGGTATGCCGGCGGCCTTGCTCTGGCCTTATGAATGGCTGATTTTTGCAGGCTGGTGGGGCGTAGGCTTACTGCTGATGGTTAACATGAGCAAAGAACGCAAGGCGTCAGGCCCCCACATATTCTCAACGACGACGAGTACGAGATAAGGCACTCGGCAGTATAGTTAACACTGACAGAATCGGAGCAAGAATCATGAGTAATAACCAACAACTTCAACAACGTAAAGATGCGGTCTTCGCCCGCGGCATGGGTAACATGGCCGCAGTGTATGTCGACCATGCCAAAAACAACGAAATCTGGGATGTGGAAGGCCGTCGCTATATCGACTTCGCCGCCGGTATTGCCGTGGTCAACACCGGTCACAGCCATCCGCGCATTCAGGCCGCCGTGGCTGAGCAGTTGGGCCGCTTCAGCCATACCTGCGCCATGGTCACCCCATACGAGAGTGTGGTGGAACTGGCCGAAAAGCTGGTTGCACTGGCGCCGGGCGAGACTCCCAAGAAAGCTATCTTCGTCACCACCGGTGCCGAAGCGGTGGAAAACGCGGTCAAGATTGCCCGCGCCCATACCAAGCGCAGCGGTGTTATTGCCTTCAATGGTAGTTTCCATGGTCGTACCAACATGACGATGGGTCTGACCGGCAAAGTAGCTCCCTATAAGGCGGGTTTCGGCCCTTTCCCGAGCGAAATCTATCACCTGCCTTTCCCGAACGAGTATCACGGTGTGACAGCCGAGCAGTCGTTGAAGGCGTTGGACGAGCTGTTCCACTGCGATATCGAGCCGGGCCGGGTAGCCGCGCTGATCATCGAGCCGGTGCAGGGCGAAGGGGGCTTTTATCAGGCTCCGCCGGCCTTCCTGCAGCAGCTGCGTACCCTTTGTGATCAGCATGGCATCGTGCTGGTTTGTGATGAGATTCAGACCGGGTTTGCTCGTACCGGCAAGATGTTCGCTACCGAATACGCCGGCATAGAGCCGGATCTGATGACCATGGCCAAGGGCATTGCCGGTGGCTTCCCGCTTTCTGCCGTGGTGGGCAAGGCAGACATCATGGACGCCGCCAATCCGGGCGGCCTAGGTGGCACCTATGCCGCCTTTCCGCTGGCCTGCGCTGCGGCTCTGGAAGTACTGCACATCATTGAAGAAGAGCAGCTGTGCAACAAGGCGCTGGCCCTGGGTGAGCTGATGAATAAACGCCTGAGCGAGCTGCAGACCAAGTATCCTCACCATATCGGCCAGGTGCGCAACCTGGGCGCTATGGTGGCGATGGAGCTGATTCACAACGGGGATGTGGAACAGCCCAATGCCGAGCTGACCAAGGCGATTGTGGCCAAGGGAGTCGAGAAGGGAGTGATCCTGTTGTCTTGTGGGGTACGTGGCAACGTGATCCGCTTTTTGCCGCCCCTGACCTCGCCGCTGGACGTGGTGGGTGAAGGTCTGGATTTGCTGGAGCAAGTGCTGGCTGAGCTGATTTAAGATAGTGAATACGTCAGACTCTAATATTTGGCGGGCCTTGGGCCCGCCTTTTTTTTTGAATAAACGGGAAAGGCATATCGGGAATTAGGTTGAAGAAGTTCAAACTAAGCATTTAAACATCGTCATTTATCAAACATACCTACTTATTTACACTGTAGTGACATTTTAATTACACCATCGTTATATCTAGATTCAGAGGGAGTGCCAACATGACCGCAACCAACTTAGCTGCACACTGGATGCCGTTTACTGCCAATAAAGGATTTAAAGAAAAACCGCGTATGCTCAGTGCTGCCAAAGGCATGTACTGGACAACTGATGATCAGCGCCAGGTGCTGGATATGACGGCGGGACTGTGGTGCTGTAATGCTGGGCATGGCCATCCTCATATTGCCGAAGCCATAGCGAAGCAAGCTAGGGCTTTGGACTACGCTCCAAGTTTTGGTTTTGGCCATGAATTATCCTTTGAATTATCCGAGCGCCTGGCCCAACTGGCACCGGGCAACCTGAACAAGGTGTTTTACACCAACTCGGGTTCAGAGTCGGTAGACACGGCTCTTAAAATGGCAATGGCTTATCACTACGCCAAAGGCAACACCGACAGGCAGATGTTTATTAGCCGAGAGAAGGCTTACCACGGGGTTAACTTCGGTGGTGTTTCGGTAGCCGGACTAACCAATAACTACAAAGCTTTCGGCCAGTGGTTGCCAAACGATCGCCTAAGCCACACTCAGGATTTAACGCTTAATGCTTTTTCCCATGGTCTGCCGTTACATGGCGGTATTGAAAAGGCCAACGAGCTGGAAACATTGATCCAGCGTCACGACGCCAGCCGTATTGCTGCCGTTATTATCGAACCAATTACCGGTGCAGGTGGCGTGCTGCCGCCACCAGTAGGCTACTTGAAACGCGTTCGTGAAATCTGCGATCAGCATGACATTCTGCTGATCTTCGACGAGGTGATCACCGGCTTTGGTCGTACCGGTAATGTATTTGCCAGCCAAACATTCGATGTGACCCCCGACATCATGACCACGGCCAAGGGCTTAACCAATGGTGCGGCTCCCATGGGAGCAGTACTGGCGGGAGATCATATTTATGACGCTATTGTTAATAACAGTGGCCCTGGCGTAGAGTTTTTCCATGGTTACACCTACTCGGCGCATCCGTTAGCTTGTGCGGCGGCCATGGCGACACTTGATGTGTATGAGCAAGAAGATTTATATAAGCGCGGCGCAGCCGATGGTGAAATCTCTCAGTACTTTGAACAAGGCCTGCACAGCCTAAAAGGGCTACCCGGAGTGATTGATGTCCGTAACTACTCTTTTATTGCCGCGGTGGAATTCGAGCCTTTGGCTGGCAAGCCCGGTGCTACCGGCAGCTTGGTACAAACTAGCGCGTGGGAGCAAGGTCTGATGCTACGCTCACTGGGTGAGGCTATTGCCATGTCGCCGCCGCTGATCATGGAAAAAGAACATGTTGATCAGACGATTGGCATTCTTGAGCGCAGTATTAAACAGCATTTAGCGTAAGTACGCTGCCAAGATCAAAACAAAGGACTGCCCAGGCAGTCCTTTTTTGATCCTGGCTAAGTAATCACGCATAACTTATGTGTTTTTGTCGTCATTCCCACGAGAAAGAAAAGCTAGCCCCATACCACAGCTGTCATACGGCATTACTTGAGGAAATAAGAGCGGTGGAAATGGATTGCAGCATCGCGGGGAGGCTTCCCCGCAATGTATTAGCAGAATGGTGTTACGCGACTACTGAGCCTTGTTCTACTTGCTGCTTCACCTTCTCAACAATATAGCCACCAATAGGAATGGCAGATGTCGCCGCAGGCGAGGGCGCATTACACACGTTAATGGTGCGTTGCGTGTTAACGAATAAAAAGTCATCTACCAAATTACCGTCTTTCGATACTGCCTGAGCGCGTATGCCGGCAGGATAAGGCGTTAAATCATCAAGTTGTAGGCTGGGGCAATACTTGCGTACCAAGTCAAGATAGCCGCCCTTGTGGATGGAGTTTTTCATTTCGATTAAGCCTGGCTTCAGGTTTTTCATCAGCACTTTTAAAATACCTGGGTAGGTGAACATTTCCAGGGTGTCGCGCAGAGAAATATCACTCTTGTTGTAACCCTCTCGCTTGAAGGCTAGTACCGCATTGGGGCCCACGGTAACGGTGCCATCGATCATCCGGGTCAGGTGTACGCCGAGAAAGGGCATGTTTGGATCAGGGATCGGGTAGATCAAGTGGTTTACTATCTGGTTGTGCTCGGGTTTGAGCAGATAGTATTCGCCGCGGAAGGGACAGATCTTGAACTCGGGCTCAATGCCGAGCATGCGTACTACTCGGTCTGCCATCAAGCCAGAACAGGACACCAGGTACTTGCCCTGAAATTCGCCTTGAGAGGTCTCTACCACCACCTGGCTGCTTTCTTCTTTCAGGCCGGTCACTTCGGCGCTGTAGCGGATTTCACCGCCTAGTCGCTCGAATTCCTTGCCCATGGCTGCGGTCACTTGCTTGTAATTTACGATGCCGCTGGAGGGCACGAAGATACCACCCACACCTGTGATATTAGGCTCGCGCTCTCTCAGCTCCTCGGCATTCAGCCAGTAACGCTCCAGGCCATTAGCCTCGCTGCGATCCCATAGCGCCTGCATGCGCGCCATTTCCTGCTCGTTGGTGGCCACCAGCAGCTTGCCGCACTCGTCGAAGGGAATATCGTGTTCCCGGCAGAACGCCTTGGTGGCAATATTGCCTTCTAGGCAGAATTTGGCCTTGAGGCTACCCGGGGTGTAGTAGACCCCAGCATGAATAACGCCGCTGTTGTGCCCCGTTTGGTGCTGGGCTGGGCCGGACTCTTTTTCCAGTAGTAATATTTTGTGGTCGGGATAGGTTTTTTTAAGCTGCCAGGCGGTGGACATACCGACGATGCCGCCACCAATAATAATAAAATCAAACACTGTAGGTTCACCTGTGAGAGAGAGGGACAAAAGCCGGAGACTTGCCCCGGCGTGATATTAGCTTGTTCTTATTGTGCAAGGTGGCGCTTCAGACGGCACCTGGCCAAAGTCGTTAGCCCTGGTTGGGCTCTCTCACGGTTTTAGCGTGAGTAAAATAGCCACGCTGGCGCATCAGCTCGCGGCGCAGGCCTGCGTGGGCGGTGAACTTGTCCCGGCCATGCAACCAAAAGTGGTTATTGATCAACAAAAAAGATCCCGGAGGCACAGGTACCGACAACCGCTGCTCACTGGTTTCCAGGGCCTCGGACAGATCCGCCAGCCAGACACCTTCGTCATAATCCTTGGGCTGCACGAACTGATCGATATAGGACATGATGGGCAGACCGTTAACATCGGTATCAAACACCGCATGGTAAACATCTTTCTGGGTGTTTTTGCTTGGCGGAGCGGCCCAGCGCATGACTCGGCGTGCCATAGGGTTGGCATAAAAATGTTCCAGATGTTCCCAATCATCCAGGTGTAACAGCAGAGAATTGCCGCCGTCCATGTTTTGCTCGTCAATTTTTAGCATCAACACATAGTCGGTGTCCTGTTCGACGAAGGTACCGTCGTTATGTAGTTCCATAACCCGGTGGGCCTGGCGAAGATAACTATCTGAATTATCTTCATTTTTAACCACAAAACGGGCGTAGTACTGGCCACTCATGGCATCGAAATTGGAACGACCCATTAGGTGGGCCACTGCGGTAGTAAACTTGACCATGTCTTCTGCTTGCTCGACCTGATCCAGCCCTTCCGGAGTGATCAGCAGACCGCCGGTATTACGGTCAACCAGAGTGTTGATCAGCAGGGATTGCAGCGCTTGGCCGCAGAGATCGTTAAGCAGCTTTGCTACCCTAAAGCGCAGGAATGACTTGTATTCCAGCGCTTGGATCGGCCACTCGGCAGTAGCTGCCAAAAATGCCTTTACGGTTTGCTCGTCGAAGCGCAGCTCGAGTAGGCGCGGAGACTGGGCAGATGGCGCTAGGCTGAATCCTTGATACTTGTGATTAACGAAATCGGCAGTTGCAACGTTAGACATGATAGCTTCCTTGTTCTTTCTGGTGGTGTGGAGGAACAATTAAAAATCGTTGTAAGCGCATAATGTCGACATTATTGATTTATGTCAATCTTATGTGTCGTTTTTATGATCTCGGTTACAATTTCGTTATAATCGAATAACTGAATGATCTAGGAGCCCACGAAAAATGACGAACCAGCTCAACATCCCACGAGAAAACCTTGCTCGTGCGGCTTATCAGCAGTTAAAACAAGATATTATTCAGAGCCATTTTGGCCCTAGCGAAAAACTGTTGATGAGCACGTTAAAAACGCGCTATGGCTTGGGGGTGAGTCCGTTAAGGGAGGCATTATCGCAGCTGGTCTCTGAACGGCTGGTTACGGCAGAAAGTCAGCGCGGCTTTCGAGTAAGCAGCATGTCTATTGCCGAGCTCAAAGATATTTATGACGCCCGAGCCCAACTGGAAGGTTTAATTGTTGATTTGGCTATGGCCCGCGGTGATGACTTGTGGGAGTCAGGAGTGGTGGCGGCGCATCACGCGCTGAGTAAGGTGAATCATATTGAGACCGTGGAAGACCAGCTTACTCAGTGGGATCTGCGCCACCAAGCCTTCCACCAGTCGGTGGCTGACGGTTGTCAGTCGCCCCAATTGCTGGTGGTGCGCCAAACCCTAATGGATCAGGCTGCGCGTTATCGTTATCTGTGGCTTAAACAAACTGTATTCAGCCAGCAAGCATTAAAAGATAAGCAGCAAGAACACCTGACCTTATTTAATGCTTTGCTGGCGCGCGATACCCAAGCCAGCAGTATGATGCGAGAGCATCTTATGAGTCCAGTAACCATTATCAGCCAAGTATTAGACGAGCAGGGCGTACGTTAAGGCGCAGCTCGGTAAACACGAGCATGATGTTTAAAAAGCCGCCGAAATGCTAACACCATTCAATTAAGCGTGTCTTGACTGAATGGTGTATCGGTTTTTTGATATTCGAACGGTCCTATTTTTGGGCCGTTTTTTTTAGCTATATATCTGCTGGGTCGGGTTAGGAACGGGAAATATCTTGTCATAGGTCAGGTTATAGACAAACGCGTATATCAAATAAAAGGTGGCCATGGCGATATCCATCATGAAGGCATCCCAGAGGCTGATACTCAGATACCAAGCTATAATTGGCAAGAATAGTAGTAGCAGGCCTCCCTCGAACAGCAAGGCGTGAAATACCCGTAGCGGAATGGTTTTACGCACATCACCGCGCAGTTTCAGCATGGCATGGTCAAACCACAAATTGTAAGCATAGTTCCATACCGTGGCGATAATGGAGCCGACTAAAGCCATGGTCCCCATCAAGTGGAGTTCGAAACCGAATACCCAGCTGGCTACTGGGGCAAAGATAATTAGGCCTATTATCTCAAAGCCTAGGGTATGACGAATACGATCTTTGGTGGTGCGCATTAAAATTCCTTGTTGTCTCTGTTGGCGTATAGCTAATCCTATCTGTTAATGTCTCATATCAAAGTTGGAATATATCGGATTTAAAGATAGATGAGTTTCTCTCTGGATCAATTACAGGCCTTTGTGGCCACCGTGGATACCGGATCTTTTTCTGCCGCCTCTCGCCGTCTCGGTAAAGCTCAGTCGGCGATCAGTGTCGCGGTCTCAAATTTAGAGATCGATCTGGGCAACAGCCTATTTCTGCGCAATAGCCGCTACCCAAGCCTCACCCCTGCAGGAGAACGGCTGCTAATGGAGGCGCGGGTGATCCTCGAACGCTGTGAGCATTTTCGCGGGGTGGCCAAGAGTTTGGGAGAGGGCGTTGAAAGCCGGCTGGTACTGGCGGTCGACGAATTGTATCCCTCCGAGCGGCTGGGTGCCCTGATGGATGGTTTTTCCCGCCATTTTCCTAGCGTGGAGCTGGAGCTGTTGTTTCCACTGATGGAGGATGTCAGCCGAATGGTGCTGCAAGAGCGAGCGGATCTGGGCATTATGTGGCGCCAGGAAATTTTACCTTCGACATTGAACTTTCATGCGCTTGGCTGGGTGCCCCTGAAAATTGTCTGCGCGCCGGAGCATGAATTGGCCCGTCAGCGGGTGAGGTGGGAAGAGCTCAAGCGTTACCGGCAATTGATGGTGGCAACTCGTAATGACAGTAAAGAAAAGGTGCGGCTGCGGGTGGCTGCTGATGTGTGGTGGGTGGAAAGCCAGTGGGTAATCGTCGAGCTAGTGCAACGTAATCTGGGCTGGGCCTTTGTGCCTGAGCACGTAGTGGCTAACGCCTTAAAAAATGGCTCCTTGGTCTCGCCAGGCCTAGAATTTGACGACCATGACTGGCCGATAGCCTTGGAGCTTATCTGGCACAAACAGCGGCCGTTGGGTAAAGCTGGCAATTGGTTAAAGACCACGGCAATTGCAGCGGCAGCTAGTGCGACGGACTAGGTATTGCACTAGCCGAGCGTGGATTTCACGGATGTTTTGTACTCAGTCGGCAGTGGTTAGTTGACGGGGAGCAAGGCCATAAGGTTCAAGAGTTGTGTCTATTGATATATTAAGTAGATAATGGCCACCAGCTTCACTATGTACTGCGTTTTTTGGCGATAAGCATCAGCTCACGACTGGAACCTTTTGCTCTGTTTCATTGTTTAAGACTCTGTTTATGAATCAAGCAACTTACTACATTAATTTTTGTAACGGAGTCAATTAGTTATGAATCAGGCACGCCATGTGCTCGCGGCACAACAGGACATCCATAACCAAATAGCACAGCATACTCCTTTTGACGATATCTTGTCGGCCATCATCGATATGGTGAGCCAACAATTGCCCGGTGCTTTGGTGTCCTTTATGCAGCTGGACCCTGTAGAGAATAGCCTCAGTGTGGTGTCCAGTAGTGGCTTGTCCGACACTTATTGTCGTATGGCGCAGCGGATTCCTGTTGGAGTCAACATCGCATCCTGTGGAGCAAGCGCCTATCGCAGAGAGATAGTGATCACCAATGACATAGAACAGGATGTTAATTGGGCTCCCTTTCTTGAACATACCCGCCGCGAAGGTCTCGCTTCTTGCTGGTCGGCGCCGGTGCTGACCGCCGATGACGAACTGCTCGGCACGTTTGCTACCTATTACCGTTCTCCTAGAGTGCCGGAGCAAGCGGAGCAAACTCAACTCATTCAAGCTGCGAACCTATTGGCCTTGGCTATTGCGCGACAGCGGGACCGACGGGCACTGCAAACCCACGAGCAACGTTTTACTTCGTTATTCACTCATCATCCTGATGCGGTATTTGAGCTGGACTTGACTGGCCGCTACCTGAGTAGTAATCAGGCCATGACTGACATTAGCGGTCTGTCTGCGGAGCAGCTTAGGGGCATGCATTATGAAGAGTTCGTTGTCCAAGCAGATCACGCACATACTCGATTAGCTTTCGAACAGGCCTGCCGAGGTATTCCTCAATACTATGAACTCAGTGCCTACAATGCACGGCAGGAAAGCTACCAGCTAGAGATCACTAATCTGCCGATTGTCGTGGATGATGATATCGTCGGTGTTTATGGCATCGCTCGGGATGTTAGCGCTCAGCGTTTGCAGGAAGCTGAACTGCGCCTGCTTAAGCGCGGTATTGATGCAACTCCCAATGGTGTAGTGATGGCTGATGCATCCGATCCAAACTTGCCACTGGTGTATATCAATACTGCTTTTCAAGAGATCACCGGCTATCACAGAGATGAAGTCATTGGTCATAACTGTCGATTTCTTCAGGGAAAAGACACAGATCCTTATGCGATAGAGCAGATCCGCACCGCCATAGCCGAGTGTCGTGAGCATCAGGTTACTTTGCTGAATTACCGCAAAGACGGCACACCCTTTTGGAATTTATTCAGTATCGCACCCGTGTTCGGTCAAGATGGGCGCCGTACTCACTATGTGGGAATTCAGCAAGATGTGACTCACCAGCGTGAGAACGAAGAAAAGCTACGCCTTCAGCGTACCCATGATCTGTTGACCGGCCTGTTAAGCCGCACGACCTTTGAAGGCCAGTTGGAATATGAATATCTGCATCTCGCCCCGTCTCGGCAGATGGCGGTGCTCGTCATTAACCTAGACGGATTTAAGAGCGTCAATGACGGCCTTAGTCATCACGTTGGAGACTGCTTGCTGCAGGCGGTAGCGCAACGGCTGAACGGTTGGCTGCAACCTGGAGATGTGATTGCGCGCCTAGGTGGCGATGATTTTGGCCTGCTACTACTTGACCGTGAAGAAGAGGGAGTAATTCAAGCTGCAGAAAGCTTACTTACTCTGTTGTCCCGCCCTTTTACCATAGATGAACATCAGCTACATATTAGTGTCAGTATTGGTATCTCGACCAGCGGTGAGGCTATTCATGAAAGTGGAGAGTTCATTCTGCACGCCAACGTAGCCTTGCGTGAAGCTAAGCTTCAAGGGCGCAATACGTGGCAGTGGTACTGTGGCGACATCAGCCCCCAAACTTGCGAACATATTGCCCTGCGCCGGGAAATCTTGGAGGCAATAGAAGACCAGCAGTTCGTAGTGTACTACCAGCCATTGGTGGATGCGCGTACCGGCGAAGTGCGAAGCCTAGAGGCTCTGGTACGCTGGAACCACCCCAGTCGAGGGATAGTGCCGCCCAATGATTTCATTCCCTTGGCAGAGCAGACTGGGCAAATCATTAACATTGATCAGTGGGTGTTACGTCAGGCATGTTTTGATACCGTCGCTATCAATGCGAGTCGACCCGTGTCCCAGCCGGTAGGGGTGGCGGTTAATATCTCTCCGGTGCACTTTCGCCGAGTAGGATTCTTTTCGGAAGTGCAGCAGGTGCTGGAAGAAAGTGGTCTGGCGCCATATCTGCTGGAGCTGGAAGTAACCGAAGGCGTGTTGATGTCTGGCACCGAAAAAGTCATCGAACAACTAGCAGCGCTGCGCAACATTGGAGTGCTGGTGGCCATCGACGATTTTGGTACCGGCTTTTCCAGTCTCAGTTACTTGCGTCAATTACCGATTAACAAGGTCAAGCTGGATCGCAGTTTCATTCAGAATATCGACCATAATCGGGATAACGCGGCTATCGTTCAAGGGGTAATTACCATGGCGCACCACTTGGGTTTACAGGTGGTGGCGGAAGGAGTGGAAACCTTAGCCGAACAAGAGGATCTAATACGGCATGGCTGCGACCTGCTGCAGGGCTTTCGTTTTTCTCGGCCGATACCATTGCCGCAGTTTATTGCGCTGCCCACCAGGCTGCCAGCCGAGTAGGACTCATGACCTACCATTATATGGCCAAAGATAATGGTCGAAACAGCACGGTATGCGAGTCATCACAAGCCAGGACTCTTTGAGCTACGTAGGCCGTTCTAATCGCATCTATTCATAAAAACAATTACACTGCCCTCGTCCATTCTTCGCTTTATTTTTCACTTGTAGGTCTACATGTCTTACCAATGCCCGCTTTGCCATCACGCTCTAATCACTCGTTCTGGTGGGTTTGAATGTGAAAATAACCATCAATTTGACAGTGCCAAAGAAGGTTACGTTAACTTGATGCCAGTGCAGCATAAACGCTCGAAACAACCGGGTGACAATGTAGATATGATGCAAGCTCGCCGACGCTTTTTAGCTGCTGAACAGTATCATCAGATGCGTGAGGCAGTGGCAGAGTTATGCTTAAAGTACACTGAAAATACCCCAAGACAAATTTTAGATATTGGTTGTGGCGAAGGCTATTACACCGCTTATATTGCAAACAAACTTGCAGAGCAATCAAATTGCGCCACTTGCTATGGTTTAGACATTTCAAAAGTTGCCATTCGCTATGCAGCTAAACGCTATACTTCTAAGTACATGCAGTTTTGTGTTGCCTCAAGTCATCGCCTACCCTTTGCCAATAATAGCCTTGACGCTGTGGTGCGTATTTATGCCCCATGCCAAGAACAAGAACTTGAACGAGTACTAACCGCACAAGGCGTCATCATTACTGTCACACCCGCGGCTCGCCATCTCTATCAGCTTAGGGAACAAGTTTACAGTGACGTTCATCTGCACGATGAAGCTGCAGAAGCGATAGCAGGTTTTGAGCTAGTGGAGGAGTCTAAACTGGGCTACGACATGAACCTGACGGGCGAGCAAGCAGATGACTTATTGCAAATGACCCCCTTTGCCTGGAAAGCCAATGAAGCGCTTCGCACTCAATTACGAGCGGCTCCAGAACTGATCTGTGAAGCAGACTTTATGATACGGGTATATAAACGTCACTAAAGTGCACAGCAATAAAATAAATCAATAACCGACAGCGGCCAAAATCGATAATAGAACCCAAGCAAGTAGTGACGTTCGCTATACTTTACAGTTACTACCTACTGGAGGTGTTTATGTCTGAGGTACTAGAGGCAGAGGCGCAAGCTAGAAAGTGGCGAAGCGAGTGGGGATATACCGGTCGTGGAGGTTTGGTCTTGGTCTGCGGTGGGAAGGTGCAAAACTGGTGTGATCGTCTGCCTGATGCTGCTCAATGTATTAAAGGCTGCATTGCGCTTTATGAAGGCGGAAAAGCATGGGGGAGTCGTGGTAGGAACGGCTTTAGATGGGTCATTCACGTGGTTGTCGTTAGGGGGAAACGATGAGTTTTAAAGCTAACCAACCCTGCTAAAATTATTTTCAGGTGACGAATTGTGTCAGTTATGCCCGCAGTGGCATCTTAATTTGTACTAAAATGTAGACATAAAAAAACCCGCCGAAGCGGGTTTTTAAGTATTTAATTACCGAGGGGTAATTAAATAGCTTGAATTTGTGAAGCTTGAGGACCCTTTGCGCCTTCAGTGGCGGTGTAGGATACTGCTTGGCCTTCAGCCAGAGTTTTAAAGCCGCTACCAACTACTTCTGAGAAATGTGCGAACAAATCTTTGCCGCCATCTTCAGGAGTAATAAAACCAAAACCTTTTGCTTCGTTAAACCATTTTACAGTGCCGTTAGCCATGTTATCTTACCTTTAATTTTAAGGGTGAGCGAAAGCTCGAAAGTGCAATAAATATCAAATAAGGGAAGTTTGGTGACTGTAGTACCGTAAGGAACGAACAATATACAAAGGCCGCGCTAACTTGAAACATCTTGCTTGTGCCGAGCACTCTACGGGAGAGATGGGGCGGCGTCAAACTAAATGGCCAATTTTCTTTGTGGGTAGTCTGCGCATGAGCTCGATAATACTGAACGGAGTGATCGGGCATATTTTTTGTTAGCGAGGTTGTTACCTACCTTGAAGGACCCTTCAAACTTGCCTGCTGAACGATGAGCTAAGTATTGGCTGTTAGTGAGCCAATACTTGTTCGTTACGCTAGTGATTGGCTTATGAGAGGCGTCGCTGCGTGTTTATACCAATCGCACTAAATAAGTAGTCTGCTTTTACTTCCTCTAAAGGTCGGATAAACGGCCTACTCCACCGACACGTTGCAAGCATCCATGTGGCTCAAACACATGACATCCTTGTCATGTGATGGTCGGTGGAGCAGTGCCCTTCATCCTCTCCTATATTTCGCAGGTGACTGATGACGCTGCTCACAGACCACTCGATGCTTATAAAGAGGCAACAGAGATCGCCTCCCACGACCGTGAAATGCCAAGGACGGCATTTCACGAGCCCGTATGGGGCAGGCTGCTGCCGTGTATCATTGTTGGGTAATGGAACAAATATCCTGTGAATATTCGCAGCCGTTACCCAGCAAAGATGGCTAGCCCAGTGGAGTGTCGTGGGAGGTGGCTGTGTTGCCTCTAACACTCCAAGCTTTAAAATAGATCAAACATTTAGTGAGATTGGTATTAGCTTAGAGTTTAAATTTGTGTAAACACAGGTGTGATGCTAACGGATAATTACTGGAAGTATCGGCCAAAAGTACCCCGAGAGTATCACCAACAAAAAAGGGTTAGCAGATATTAACCTGCTAACCCTTGCTGTATATGGTGGCCCCTCCCAGACTCGAACTGGGGACCTAACGATTATGAGTCGTAAAAGTAGCGAAATTCTATGTAACGCTATGTAATGAAATGTAACTTAAAGTCCATGTTTATCAGTGGCTTATGTGTGGGTTGTGGTTTCTTTACATTACTTTTTGTTCTATTGTATTACGCTCTTACTTGACCCACTACTTGACCCAGAATGAACTGGGTCAAGTAACGAGAGCGATTTATACATGAGCAAAAAACCAAAATTCACAATGACAAGGATCCAGGGTTTGAAGCCTCGGCCTAGCGCTTACTACGAGTGGGATTCCACTGGGCAGCGTGGATTAGGTCGGCTAGGAATTAAGATCCAGTCGTCGGGGCAGAAGGTTTTTGTCTTCCGCTTCTTTGATGCTGACGGCAAGGCGCAGTTTATCACTATCGGAAAATTCCCCGAGATGAGCTTATCTCATGCTCGAGAGCAAGCTTGTGAGTACGGTGCCTTGCTGAAACAGGGTATTAATCCCAAGGTAGAGGCAAAGAGACTTCAAGTTGCAGAAGAAACACTAGAGCGTGCCGAAGCTTTAAAAGGTAGCGTTCGCCAGCTATTTGAAGGCTATACCAACAGCATGAAGGCAGAAGGCAAACGTACTTTCGATGCTGTACTCAGTTCCTTAGAGAAAGAGGCCTATCCTATCGTTTCTCCAGATATGAAAGCGAAGGAAGTAACAGCCGACCATATCAAACGAATACTGTCGAACTTGATTATTCGCGGTGCTGCGGTTCAATCTAATCGGGTACGCTCTTACCTCATGGCGGCCTTTAACTACGGTTTAAAACACGACAACGATCCGGCGCACATGGAGCAAGGAGTACTTTTTGCTTTAACTGCAAACCCTGTGTCGGTGATCCCTAAACAAACACATGCAGAGAAGCCGGGTCAGAACTGGCTCAAGCTTCCTTATCTGCGCGAGTTAATGACGACATTTAGTGATGCGCATAAGGTGGGAACGTTGATCCATCAGCTTCTTAAGCTGGTTGTTTACTGTGGTGGCCAACGACCTTATGAACTATTAGCTAACCGGTGGGAGTCGGTTGATTGGGTAGAGCGAACGCTTTTAGTTCCTGCTGATCTTAGTAAAAATAAACGGGAGCATCTAATCCCGTTAACTGACACCTCATTTTCGCTGTTGCGTGAGTTGTACCACCAGACCGGCATATGCACTCATATTTTCCCTAAATTACTCAGACGGCAGTACAGCCCTAACGAGCATATTTTGTCTAGCAGTCTAAGCAGGGCTATCAGCTACTATCGCAAGCATAACCCTGACTTTCCTTACTTTGTGGCGAGAGATATACGTCGTACCTGTAAAACATTGATGGGGGAAGCTGGGCTATCTAAAGAGATCCGAGACCGCATCCAAAATCATGCTTTCCAAGATGTCAGCGCTAAGCATTACGATCGTTATGACTACTTGAATGAAAAGCGCCATGCACTTGAACTCTGGGAAGCTCGGCTAAATCAGGAAGATGCGGTGTCTAACGTGGTTAACCTGCGGTGATGTACGGTTACAGTATTCAAGATCGGTAACCGCCAGAAGACTTGCTCTTGGGGGGAGGAAGGACAACGGAAAAGCTTTTTGCAGATGAAGCGAGCTAGAGAGTGTGATCTCGGCGGAGTTGATCAGAGTAAAGAGATCTCTTGCTGACGATGGAGGATCTAAGCCCAGAGGTGGTGATCCTGAGAGTGCTCTTCCTCGTCGCCGGATCTTAACCTTCCCCAACCTGCATGCCACCGTAGGTTTGATTTTAATTATCCTCGCACTTGCAGTCCTGATACCCTGAAAATATACTGTTTATATATACAGTATATTGGGGTTGTTCATATGGCTACTGTTCTTGGTTTACTGCAGTCTAACCTGCATCATCTGTTGCCATTGCTGGCCGACAGAGCTTCTTGCGGGTTTCCCAGCCCTGCCCAGGATTATGTAGAGCAGGGGATCGATCTTAACGATTACTGCATCCGTCACCCAGCCGCGACCTATCTGGTTCAGGCTGCAGGCGACAGTATGGTAAACATCGGTATCTACCCCGGAGACTTGCTGGTGGTGGATCGCAGTATTGAAGCGGCGCACCGCCACATTGTGATCGCCTGCGTAAATGGGGAGATGACCTGCAAACGGCTGGAACTGAGGCCCGTTGTCAGGCTGGTCGCGGAAAATCCGAGTTACCAGCCTATTGTGCCGGGCGAGGGCGTGACCCTCGAAATCTTTGGTGTGGTCACTAACATAGTGCGCAAGTTGCCCTTATGAACACCCCCGTCTTCGCCCTGGTCGACTGCAATAATTTTTACGCTTCCTGCGAACGTCTGTTCCGACCGGATCTTGCTGGCAGGCCCATTGTCGTGCTGTCCAACAACGACGGTTGCGTGGTGGCCCGCAGTGCCGAGGCTAAATCGCTGGGCATCAAGATGGGGGTGCCTTATTTCAAGATAAAAGCGGCCTATGAGCAGGGCGGAGGCATAGTGTTCTCCAGCAACTATGCTCTGTATGCCGATATTTCCAGTCGGGTGATGCAGGTGCTGGAAATGCTGGCGCCTAGGATCGAGGTGTACTCCATTGATGAGGCCTTTATCGATCTTACTGGTGTCGACAAGATCCTCAATCTGGCCGGTTTTGGGGAAGAGATAAGGCAAAAAATATTCCGTTGGATAGGAATAAACGTAGGGGTGGGCATAGCGCCTACCAAGACGCTGGCCAAATTAGCCAACTATGCGGCCAAGCGCTGGCCCACCACCGGGGGCGTGGTGGATCTTACTGATCCGGTACGGCAACGAAAGTTACTGCAGTTGGTCCCGGTTGAGGAGGTATGGGGTATTGGCCGCCGGCTGGCGAAACAGTTAAACCAGATGGGGATCCATACTGCCTGGCAACTTGCCCAGGCCAACAGCAAGGTGATTCGGCGACAGTTCTCCGTGGTGGTAGAGCGCACCGTATGCGAGCTGAATGGTCAGAGTTGTTTGGCACTGCACGAGCAGCCCGAGCCCAAAAAGCAGATCATCAGCTCACGCAGCTTTGGCAAGCGAATCACCGAGTTTCAGCTGCTACGCGAGGCCGTCAGCAAATACGCCAGCCGAGCGGCGGAGAAGTTGCGTCAACAGCAGCAATACTGCCGTTTAGTGCAGGTCTCTGTACGCACCAGCCCCTTTGCTCCCCAGGAACCTTACTACAGCAATGCCGCCGTGGTAGCACTGACCCTGCCAAGTGCAGACAGTCGCGAGCTGGTGCAGGCCGCCACCCTCGGTCTGGAACGGATCTGGAAACCGGGTTATCACTATCAGAAGGCGGCAGTGATGCTGGCCGACTTTTGGCCGACGGGCACTTACCAACCCAGCCTGTTTGAAGTGCAAGAGAGCAAACCGAACAGTGAACGATTGATGGGAGTGATGGACAGTATCAACCGTTCCGGCAAGGGCCGGATCTTCCTGGCTGCCGAAGGGATCCGCCAACCCTGGCAAATGAAACGTACCTTTTTATCTCCTGCCTACACCACCCGCATCAGCGACCTGCCTAGAGTAACCTAGCTCCCCTTTCATTTTGGTAGGGGACTTCCCTTGATTGAAACACGCAGGTTAAACATGGAATGGCGCTTATAAAATCCGTTACCGACAGCCACGTTGAGATAGAGCCTGTATAAATTTCTGCAGTAGGCTCTCGACTGTATACGGAGTGGTTCAATGCCGGGACTATTCTTCCATTTGGCTGCCTGCAACGACATAACGTGAAGGTTTCATATGGTCCCATCTTTATGACATAGCTCAGCTTAAAACCAGAGCGGGAGCATACTTTGCCTAATATCTATACATCTGACGTTCGTACATAAGGTTTCGGGCACTTTTCAGAGCGAAACGATGAAGTATTCACGCAGAAATGCATGTGTTGAATATAAAGTAACCGATTTTAAAGTGTGCTCCCGGCCTGCCTGAAGGACGACGTTCAGCTCTCTTCAGTAGTTCCAGTTTTTCGTCATTGTAATGTCATAAACATTTATTACCCTGCCAACCATCTAGAAGCTGTTTACCGAAATACACCAATCAAATATGAAAAGAGGGTTGTATTAAGGTTTGGTGGCATATACATCGGTAAAGTATGCAGCGCCAACTTAAAAAAACATAAATCCATGACGGCTTTTGATAAGAAATTAGGAATGGATTTTATAAAATAGTCGCATTCAGCTACTCAGCTTAACGTTTTTGCAATTGCATTGTATTGACCAATGTAATACTAATACTCATTAGAGACCAAGGTGAACACATGGGTTAAACCTTCATTAAAGATGTAAGATTTAATCTTTTTAAGTCGAGCTACTCTGGTCAGCTTCGACTAACAGGTAGAGATAATTTTCCATCTTAGTGTTGCTAATAATTCATACTGATTTATCAGCTTTGGATTATTTCCGCTCAAATAAACGAGCGCTCCTGCGTTCACCCTGATTTAGCGCCAACTTGATAAAGAACATAAACCCATGACGTTTTCTGAACAACATATCACCTTCAATGACCGACAGGTCACAGACAGTAATGGTCACCTCCTGCCATCCTCTATCCGGCCGCTGGCCGATCATTGCTGGCCGGACTCCCTTATCGGTCAGACCATGACACCACTGACAGCATTGACTTTGTTGGCAGCCAGCGGGGTGTTCTGTCAGCGCTCTCCAGTCGCAGTTATCGGCCCAAATATAGCAACGGAGGAGGAGTATCAATTGGGCGAGGAGCTGGGTAAGGCTTTGGCTGGGTATGGTATCCCGATTATCTGTGGAGGACGTACCGGCATCATGGAGGCGGTAGCCAAGGGCGCCTCCATCAGGGCAGGGCAGGTCATCGGATTGTTACCCGATGAGGAAGCTCATCACGCCAACCCCTGGATAACTACCGTCATCGCAACAGGTATCGGCAAGGCCAGAAACTCCATCATCGCTCAAGCAGCAGCCTGTCTGGTTGCGATCGGTGGCAGCCACGGCACTATGACCGAAATGGCCTTTGGTAAGCATTACGACAAACAGGTATTCACCCTGTCCGACTACCCTCAGATCCCTGGATGCCTACGACTCGCAAGCGTCGACGATGCGTTGGCCGCTGTGGCGGCAGCCCTCTTTGGACTTGAGGTACAAAGCTGATGCGCGCCGCCGCCTGGTTATATCTGTTGTTCCTGTTAACGCCGATCACACTGCTGTTCATCGGCTCTTTCGGAGAAACCTGGACCAATACCCTATTGCCATCCGGATTTACTCTGGACTGGTACCATCAGGTTTGGACTGACAGTAGTTTTATTCGAGCCTTTAAAACCAGTATCTGGGTCACCTTCTTAACCTGTGTCGCAAGTGCTCTTCTTGCTCTTCCTTTCTGCTATGCGGTGCATCTCAATATGTCTCGCAGAGGCAAAGTAGCGGCACGTTTGCTGATCATGCTTCCAATTGCCGTACCGGAGCTGGTGTTGGGGTTTGGCTTTATACTGGTCTTCAGTAGCGATACTTTACCTTGGCTGGGCAGCAGCTGGCTGCTGGTTATGGGCCATATTGTCATAACCCTGCCCTACCTTGTTTACAACATCCTGACCGATCTGGAAAAATCCTCCCTCTTCCGCCTGGATCAGGTTGCCCGAAGCTTAGGCGGAAATACTCTACATAGCTTCTTTGATATTTACCTGCCCATTGTCAGTCAGTCTTTGCTTTCTGGGCTGATTACCGTGGCGGCTATTTCCATCGGGGAGTTCCAGCTCAGTAACCTGATTGCCGGATTTATGTCCCGAACCTATCCCGTGGTTCTTCTGCAGGCATTTTATGGTGCTGCCGGTTTTGCCTGCGCCGCAACGGTTATCCTACTACTGTTGGCGATCCTGTTTGCGCTGCTGTCTACCACCAGGCAACTACTGTCATCCTCCTCCAAACATCCAGAGCCAGCCTCATGATTGAATTTAACAATATATCCTTCCGTTACCCTGGCTCAAACAGTGGGGTGAATGACATAAACCTGACAATAAACAAGGGGGAACTGCTGGCAATACTCGGACAAAGCGGTTCAGGTAAAACCACCCTCTTAAAGCTGATCGCCGGATTCGAGAAACCGGACAGCGGTATTATCAGAGTGAATAACAAAGACATCACTCCATTAAGTTGCCAGCAGCGCAATCTGGGCATTGTTTTTCAGGACTATGCTCTCTTTCCTCATATGACGGTTCTGGAAAATATCGCCTACCCACTGAAACTGAAAAATATCGATAAAGACTCTCGGTTGGCTCGGGCTGCTGCCATGGTGCAGAAGACAGGCCTCTCTGGAAAAGAGCAGATGCGTCCTGCCAACCTGTCTGGTGGGCAGCAACAGAGGGTCGCTCTTGCCCGTGCGCTGATTTTTGAGCCGTCAGCTCTCCTACTCGATGAACCCCTGTCAGCACTGGATGCTGGACTACGAGAAGATATGCGTCAGGAAATCCGTCAGCTACAACAACAGCTGGGGATCACCACCATCCTGATCACTCACGATCAAGAAGAAGCCATGTCCATGGCTGATCAGGTTGCAGTAATGAAAAACGGCCGCCTATTACAGGTAGACCGTCCTGCCAACCTCTACCACAAGCCCAAGACAGTGGACGTTGCCCAGTTTGTTGGCAGAGCGAATATCCTACCGGCCATTGCGCTGGAAGCAGATCGAATTGAGTGTGCCCTAGGACAGCTGCAGGTGCATGCCCCCGAACTCAAGGCTGGGCAGCAGCTACATATCATGATTCGCCCCGAACACTGGAGCCCCATAGCGGGCGAACACAATACCTTTGCTGTTGAACACCTCAATACTGTGTTCTGGGGCCCAACCTGTCAGGCCACAGTGATGATCAACGGCACGACAATTAAGGCCGAGGGTCAGCTTCATACACCCCCAACCAACTTGTCTATTCACCCCGAACATATTCATCTTATCTCTTAGGAGCTACATCAGCATGTTTAAAAAAATAACCTCCGCCATCGCCTTCAGCTTGTTGCTGCCGAGCATGACCCACGCCACCGAACTCCCGGGAACAGAGCTGTATCCAGGAGAGGCAAAACTCTATGAAGCCGCCCTCGAGGAAGGTCTCGTCGTGTCATTTGATACAGGACCAACCTGGGCCAATTGGGGCACCATGTTTAAACGTTTCAAAGAGCGTTATCAAGGCATGGATATTGTCTATAACGATCTGGGCTCAGCAGCCACTGTAGTAGCACTGGATAAAGCCAAACGTCGCCCTCAAGCTGATACTGCCTACTATTTTGCTGCTTCTGGTATTGATGCTGCCAACAAAGGCCTCACCGCTGACTTCAGGCCTCTACACGCAGATAAAATTCCGCCTGTATTCCAACACGAAACTGGTCAGTGGTTTACTATCCATACCCTGAACATGGCCTTCTTGGTCAATAAGAAGCTGGTCGATAACGTGCCGGAAAGCTGGGCTGACCTGCTCAAGCCGGAATATAGAAATAGTATCGTCTATCAGGATCCCCGCTCTACTGGCCAAGGCCAGGTCGTCGTGTTGGCTGCCAACTTCGGCGCTGGTGGCGATATGGACAACTTTGAACCAGGCATTGAATATCTGGCCAAGCTACACGGCAACGGTAATGTGTTACGCGTCACCGGCACCACACCCTATGCACAATTTTTAAAAGGCGAGATCCCCATCTGGATCGGCTATGAAAACGACGGGTTTAAGGCCATGGTCAACGATGGTATGCAGGAAGATATAGCTGTTATCATTCCCAAGGAGGCCTCTGCTGCTGCGCCCTACGCTATCTCTAAGGTGAAGAATGGCCCCAACCCCAACGCCGCCGAACTGTGGTTGAACTACATCATGAGCAGCGAAGGTCAGCAGACTTTTGCCGAAGGCTTTGTACGCCCTGTGCTGACCGATACTCCGATGCCCCAGAGCGTAGCCGGCAAACTGAAAGCTGCACCACAGATCCAGCCCGTGGATCTGCTCAAGGCAGGAAAGAACAAGGCACAGATTGATGACGCCTGGACCCAGCGAGTTCTCACACAAGGATAAACCTTAATGACAGGTCTCTTTAGGTTCCACCTGAGCAGCCTGATAATGACGGTACCAACCCTGCTGCTAATGGCAGGGTTCTTCTTCCTGCCGCTGTTCATTATCTTTGGCGAAGCTCTGCAAGAGCCCCTATCGGCCCTTTCTCGGCTGATGTCCGATAACGCCTTCTGGCAAAGTCTGCTTGGCAGCCTAGTTCTGGCCGTCATGGCCTCCGGTGTTTCCGTAGCTGTCGGGCTTCTGATTGCTATCTACCTAGCAAAGCAGCCGACTCAAATACGCATGTTATGGTCGTTTTTGGTTTCTTTACCCTTGGTATTTAGCGGGCTGATTGTCGCCTATGGGTTTATCCTAGCCTTCGGTCGAGCCGGCACTGTGACCATGCTGATATCAAAGCTAGGCATAGACCCCGCGTGGCTGGGCGGTTTTATCTACTCCCCGGTCGGACTGGCTTTTGCCTACTGTTATTACCTGACCCCTAGGGCTATCTTTGTACTGCTTCCGATACTGGTCAACTTTGACCACAAGCAGTTGTTAGCTGGCTATAGTCTGGGTGCCAGCCGCTGGCAGGCATTTAAAGACATTCTGTTGCCTCAGATAGCTCCGGCTCTTGGCACCTCTGTCTGCATAACCTTTGCCGTGGCTTTCGGCGCCTATGGCACTGCCCTAGCTTTGACCGGTACCCAAATCAATATACTACCATTGCTACTATACAGTCGTATTTCTGATTCGGGTTCCGACTTTCCTGTCGTGGCGCTCATCTCTATTATTTTGCTGACCGTATGTCTGCTGATTACAGCTCTCAGTGAATGGCTGAAAGCAAGAGCCGATACTACTACCGTCAATTAAGCCAAAACATATCCCCTTATGAAAAGGGCATGTCCCAGAGGACCGGGCCATGCCTATTGAGAAGTAGTAATAGATAAAACAGGCGGAGCAGTGTCAAACATAAAAATAAAGGACAGGATGGCGGGCTAGTCGCCTGTTGGCATTGTCTGCGGGCAACAGAGGAAACGAAGAACCCAGACCAGTTTGGTAAAGCGCAGGGCGCTTCAGCACGTAGTGGCAGTGCCCTTCACATTGAAGACAGATATAGCCTTGAGGGCAGCACCACTGAAACAGAGCATCACGGCACTGTGCTTCAGTGCCGTAATCCCTGATAACAAGCTCGTGCAAGGGCCAAAGGGGAATCCTGTGATGTTCACCTCATCTGGCCCCCCCCGCACCGCCACATAGTGATCGCCTGTGTAAATGGGGAGATGACCTGCAAGCGGCTGGAGCTGAACCCCGTAGTTAGACTGGTAGCCGAAAGTCTGAGTTATTACTCCGGCTGAGAAGTTGCGTCAACAGCAGCAATACTGCCGTTTAGTGCAGGTCTCTGTTCGTACTAGCCCCTTTGCTACCTAGGAACCTTATTACAGCAATGCTGCAGTGATAGTACTGACCCTGCCAAGTGCAGACAGTCGCGAGCTGGTGCAAGCTGTCACCCTCGGTCTAGAACGGATCTGGAAACCGGGTTATCGCTATCAGAAGGCGGCAGTGATGCTGGCAGACTTCTGGCCGACGGGGACTTACCAGCCCAGCCTGTTCGAAGCACACAAGACTAAACCCAGCAGTGAACGACCGATGGAGGTGATGGATAGTATCAACCGTTCCGGAAAGGGTCGGATCTTTCTGGCTGCCGAAGGGATCCGACAACCCTGGCAAATGAAACGTACCTTTTTATCTCCTGCCTACACCACCCGCATCAGCGACCTGCCCAGGGTGACCTAGCCCTTCTTTCATCTTGGTAGGATCACTGTCCTTGATTAAATCGCACAAGTTAAACATGGAATGGCGCTTATAAAATCCGTTACCGACAGCCACGTTGAAATAGAGCCGGTATGAATTTATGTGGACGGTTCTAGGCTGTAAGTGATTAGGTGGATGCTGCATACCGGGACTCTTCTTCCATTCGGCAGCCTGGAACGTCATAATAAAACGGTTTCATACGATTCCAACATAATGGCGGAGAACAGCCTCAAAACAGGGGCGAGGAGAGGCAAGGTCGCCCACAAGGCTCGGGCGGTAGCGTGTCTATTGCAGGAAAATTCTGCTGATTTTGAGTGTATGAAAATCCTCTTAAAATGCTGGTCGTACATACAGTATATTTTACGTTTCTCGGCTCTGATGCTCGAATTGTCGCAGCTCGATGCGCTTATACAATCACCTAGCTTGATAAAGTAATATATTATCAATAAGTTAGCGGGTAGTGTTTTGTTGATACTGCGCACGGCTATGCATCAATATGATCATGTGCGTTTTTTTCGGTGTTAAATTGTCCAATAATGTAAAATGTCAATTTAATCAGCTGCTTGAATAATGTTTCCAAGTGTGTGCATGAGTGTACATGCGCATGCATAGTATTAAAATGTTATATGCCAATCAAATTCGAATTATACTCAATGCGGTAATAGAGAAGTGATTAAACATTTCGGGAAGTAATAATGATTAATGCAAACGATGCGCTTTATGATTTAAACGATATTTTGAACAAGATTAAAGTTGATGGTTACAGCAAGTTTACTGAATTTGCAAAAGATGTAATTTCCACAGGTACTAAAGGGCATTTGATAGACCTTATGATGCCTATGTTGGCGTACAATGTTTTGATACACAGAGATTTATCAAAATTCGATTCATCTTTTTTCAGGGTTATTGTTGATAATGTTGATGACTTATTGAAGTTAGCTAGAGAAGCAAATGGAAGCTTTATGAGTTTTCATGGCATGGTATTATTTTGTGTCTATAACGATTTTGATATTTTTCCATTAGCTAGGGTATATACATTTCAGGCATCTAGCATCGCAGTGTTTACTGACGCTATTAAGCAATCACAAGCGTCAGGAATTTTATTTAATCAAAAGAACTTTGAAGATTTATCTGATGGAATAAATGCGGAAACCAGGATTTCAGAGCACCTTTCAGACTTGGATGTTAGATTAAGTAAAATAAAAAGATTTGTGCAAGGTAAAATCGACAATACATCAGTATCTGGTGGTATCGCGATAGCTAGAAGGGATAATGTTTGCGCAAACTGTGCCAAGGAAAATGCAGATCAATTGGAGAGCATAACATCAACAAATTTTAGCTCCGGAGTGCATGTTTCGATGGAGGTCTGCTCAACTTGTTTAAGTTCTTCAGCTGAAAGAAACGTAATTCTAAATTCATTGTTTACTAAAACAGATCTAGACAAGGTAATTAAAGAGCGCCAATTGTCAATTGCTGAGCTTAGAAAAATTTCAAATGCCATTGTGAAGCACTACCTTAATTCAGACATAGAAACATATGCTTCAAATGATGAAGATACAATAACAGCAATTACTTCGGGGGGGTTTACTTTAAAGTTAAGACTTACATCGATTAAAAACTACGGATATATGATACTGAACTCCAATGGAGAGGAGTTGATTCGTTTTGATTCAGCACCAGATCACCCTGATAAAGTAGAGTTTATGCCGCATCACGTACATAACAATGTCGAAGAAGAAGAGTCGATAAAAAAGAAAGCTAAGAAGTTGAGTAAGAAAAAGGCTAAAGAGTTGAAAAAATCAATCGATATATCAGATAGCTTTTTATCAGGGTTTCTCGGTATTGATTATGTTTCAATTAACCGCCACCTGGACCGTTTAGCCAAGTGCATATAACAAGTAAATCCAGGTGACGCCTTTGGCGCACCTGATTTAGGCGTTATAAGTCTACTAGTATATTGTTCCATCAAGAAGGTAGTTAAAATGGTTCTAGATATTCCATGTAAAGATGATTTTTTCAACATGGGTGATTCGTTGTTGAATTCCGCATGGGACAATTTTATTACCTTGCTAAAGGATTACAGTGAGTACATTTCTGTAGGTTGTGAAGAGGAGTTTGAAGAAGTCTTCTTTTTGCATGCCAAACCTAAGCTCATGTCGTCGTTTACGCTTGTTCAGCAAGCAGTCGAGTTTTACCTAAAAGGAAATATTGCAGAAGTCTCACCTTATATATTAATTTCAAATGATGCACGGAATTGGCCGAAAAACGCTGCTAAATCAGATGTTAATTTTTCAGAGTTTCGTACGATAGATGCTCAAGATTTAGTAAAAATACATAATACATTTTCAGAGAACAGACTAGACGAGCCATTCAAGGTATGGTTTAACGAAATGCGAAATATACGTAATAAAATCATGCATTCAGTCAGTTCAAAAGACTTTATCGAGCCTACTCATTTGGCTGAAGCTATTTTAACTGCTCATGGTCACTTTTTGGGTTCGCACCAGTGGATAAAGTCTCGTTTTATCTACCACTTAAACTCTCCAAGCAATCGTATTGATTTTATGACGGAGCGTGAAAAAGAAGGTTATAGGTACTTTGAGGTTCACGAAGAAATATCAATAGCAGTAAAAGCTTTGAATCCAAGCTCAGTCAATAAATTTTTTGGATTTAACAAAAAGTCCAAAGCAATGGAATGTAATTTTTGTGAAGAGCACTTTGAAAATATTGAGTTCTATGATCACGGGCGTTGGCGAACTCACTTAATTGATACTCTTGTACAATCTGAACTCAGCAAAACTTCGTATACCTGCTTTATTTGCGAAAATACTTTAAATGTGTTGGATGCTCAGTGTGTTGAGTGTAGGGATACAAAAATTAATGTTAAGGATGGGCATTGTGTTTGGTGCAAAAATGACTATTGGGAATAGGCTTATTACCAAGCGTTTAAGGCAGATTCGCAACGCTTGGCATTTTTGGTTTGAATCGACTTTAGTGTTTACGACACAATGGTTAAGGTAGGGGGGTGGCGTGGCTCACTACTTAACGCAGCATTATATCCCCTAGTTACTCGAAATATAGGAGAGAGTTTTGAACGAGGGAAATGAAAATCTGAAAAATAAGACTGCATTCTTATTCGATATCATTAAAAGATACGATCATTACGTTGCAACAACAAACTTTAAAGTTGGGCTAATGATGTCATTTGTTGGCGCGATTGTATTAGGGCTCACAATTCGTGTTATGTCTATTAATCCAGCACAATCAGGGTGTAATTATCTATATTATGCAGTGTTGTTGTCTTCCTCTTTAACGATAGTTTGTTCTCTTTCAGCTGCTATAAATCTGTTAAGAGCTATTTTTCCAAACACTAAAACTCACGATGGTGATAAGTCTTTAATTTTCTTTGGAGATGTTGCCAGCTGTGAAAGTGGGGTTGATGGCTATAAGGAAAAGGTAGGGAAAGCTACCCCAGAAAACCTACTCGAAGATTTGTCGAAGCAGACATTTATTCTTGCTGAAATAATTAATGAAAAATTTCGAGTGTTAAAAATATCTGTGATAATAATTATTTATGGGGTTATTCCTTTTTTGGCAATTTCATTATTACTGTTGATATTTGAGAGGGTCAAATAATAAATGGCTAACTTTGAACGAATGTTTGAAGACTTTTTCGATTCTGTAAATGGCCAGTCTACTTCTGTGGCCCTAGCAAAATCAGCCTCTATGGAAGCAATGGATTCTCATCCCGTAATGGAGTCTTTGCAATCATTGCCAGCTGGCCCTCAAGAAGAGTTTCTTCTCCAAACACAAATTCGCCCTAATTTTGGTAAACATGGAGTTAATGATTCTCCTATTGGAACTCATCCTGATTTCATCGCTCTTGAAGGTACAGGTACGACACAGAATCACTATACGTGTACTCTCTTTGTCGACATTAAGGGCTCAACAAGACTTTCAATTCTCTACCCTTTAGACTTTGTTTTTAAGTTTAAAAACGCAGTTATTCAAACATGTGTTGAAATCATTCGATCCCTTGATGGCCATGTTCATAGATTAATGGGTGATGCAGTGATGGCATTTTTTGGTGGAAATTCAACTACTAAAGAAGACGCTGTGTCAGACGCAATCAATTGCTCTATAACCTTAAGGGCGATTTTAGAAGAAAGTATTAAACCTTGGATGGAACGGCAAGGCCTTGATGCTAAAGACTTTGGTTTTAGGGTGGGCTGTGACTTTGGAGATGATCATGAAGTTCTCTGGGGAAGTTTCGGTTATCAAAATGTAGGAGAGGTCTCTGCAACTGGCTTACCAGTTGATATGGCTTCTAAACTACAAGGGTTGGCGAGTAAGAATCAAACAATGCTTGGGCAAGGGTTGTTGGACTTTGTTGATTGGCCAGAGAAATACTCAGATATTAAGACTCGAGATAAAGGTGGTGTGCCAGAGAGCCTTCCGATAGTAACCCCCAATCTTACCGACAACGAAGGAAGCCCCATAAACTATGGTATGAGGCAGCTATCATATTCTAAAAGTCTTGAATTTATCGCCCTCCCTCGAAGCTTTCGAGAAAAGATTACTGGAGGCACTGTAAAAGACCACTCACAATTAGAATATAGGTGTTTCACTTCAATTAATGAGGAAAGAAGTGAATATATCTCAGCTTCTAGGTTTTTAGGAGCAAATGTCTCGCTAGTATTTGAAGTTGAAGCTAGGACAGCAAATAGGCTCAATTTTCCACTTAAAGTAGTTTTCAAGAAAACTAATCATGGTAGAGCAACACCTGAGAATGAAAGAGATATAGAGCAAGAAGGTCAAGTTAAATATATCAATAAGAAGCGTATTAGCCAATATAACAAATCAATAGCTCCATTCACTAAAGTAGAGCTGAATGAGGCAACCTTATATCGAGGTTTACATACCATGAAATGTGAAGTTTACGAAGCTAGTGGAGCTTTGTTATTTCGAGACTGGATTGGTGTAATGATCAGGTAGGATATTATAACAAGGCGCAGCTACGGAAAATTTAGGAGCGCTAGCGAGTAAATTTCCGCAGAGCGCGGCGTTAAGTACAGGGAGGCTCAAATAGCATGAGTTGTAAACTATGTGGGGGTGATGATGCTCTACAAAAATCTCACATTATCCCAAGATCCTATTTTAAAGGACTTAAGAATGGTAATGGTCAATTGATATCAGTTACTTGTGATGCTACTACGACACCTAAGAAAGAGAACTCAGATCCCAAAGAAAAATTATTGTGTCGAAGCTGCGAGCAATTCTTAAGTGACAATTATGAAAAATATGGGACTCGACTATTTAAAAGCAGTAGATGTGTCAAGAAAACAAGAAATTACATTGAATTTAATGGTTTCAAATATACGGAATATTACCTATTCCTTGTTAGTATATTGTGGCGAGCATCACTTTCCTCATTAGAAGAATTTTCCAGTGTGGATTTACAGGATAAATTCGAAAAAATTCTAGCTTCATGTCTTCGAAATAAGTCAATTAAACTCAGTGCATCGTTAAAACTAGACCATTTTATTCGCATTTCAGTGCTCCGAGTAGTCGATACACAAAGTGGGGTGGATGATGATGTAATTAGGAGTGTGCTGTTACATTTTGGTGCTGAGCATGGCAACACCGCAGAAGATGGTATGGTTTATTACTTCATGATTAGTGGCTTTCTAATTTGTTATCTTTTTAAAGTGGAAAGTGACATACATGAGGCTCGCACCAAGCGTATTGGTGGGCAATTGCTCAATCGTTCCCAAATTAAAGTACCCAAGGTAGAACTTAGTAATTTGAAGCAAGTTCATGATGCTTTTAAAATAGTATATGAAAAGGCACAGTCACACATCTTGTAAAGGCACTTAACAAATAAGGATAAGTGTCGCGCAGCCGACACTTCATCCGGGTGTTGAACAAGCCCGAAGCTGCCTTTAGTAAGTAAATTGCTCGGTTGAGAATGGGGTGGGCGGTGAGGCCGCTATTTTCTGCAGGCATAGCAGACTCCTAAGCGATTCGGCGTTTTTCAACCCTGTTATAACGAGTAACCCACCTACCAATCCAGTCAGTTCGAAGTGCAAGGGGCGGATCTTTCTGGCTGCCGAAGAGATCCGGCAACCCTGGCAAATGAAACGTACCTGTTTATCTCCTGCCAACACGATTCGCATCAGCGACTCACCCAAAGTGACCTAGCTCCTCTTTCATCCTGGTAGGGTGCTGTCTTTGATTGAGATACGCTGGTGAAACATGCAATGGTGCGGTTATAAAGTTCGTTACCGACAGTCACGTTGAAATAGAGTCGATATAAATTTCTATGGTCGGGTCTCGACGGTAACTGGTTGGGTGCAATGCTTAATGTCTGCTCTCGACGTTGAGACTTCTGGCATTTTTCCGCGAAACAGACATGGCTTGGGTTCATGATTTAAGCATTAAACCAATACATGGTGTGTGAGTCAGGCCGCTTGAGCTTTCAACTTCCAGTTTCTAATCACACTATGATTTGATTAAAATGCACATTCGAATCATAATGTGATCTGATTAAGGGTGGTTTTCGCATCATGAGGCGTGTTATGTGGATCTGGCAGCAAGACGATTGGCCCAAATTTACCTGGGATAAAAGCATAATAGATCCCCGGTTGCGGCAGACTCGCCTTAACCAAGGGGTGTTACTGGGTAAGGTAACCAGCCAATCGGCAGATCAAAAGCAAAACATGCTCGATACGCTGCTGGCCAACATAGTGCATTCCAGTGCGATAGAAGGTGAAAAGCTGAATGCCTTCTCAGTGCGGTCTTCACTGGCGAATAAATTAGGCCTCACCGAGACAAATCCCTTTCCTACAACGGATCAAACTGACGGCCTCGCCGAAAACATGTTGGACGCGGTGGAGAACCTGGATACGCCGCTGACCCTAGCGCGTATCTTGCACTGGCATAGCCGCTTGTTCCCTGAAGGTGATACCCAGTTCAATCCCGTTGTCGGCGGACAACTAAGGGGAGCTGCGCCTATGCAAGTGGTGTCGGGGCGCATCGACAAACCCAAGGTGCACTTTGTTGCGCCAGGCAGAGAACTGCTTGATGAAGAGCTGAACCGCTTTGTGACCTGGTTTAATGATTCTAAAGCAGATGGGTTACTCGATCCTTTGTTACGAGCGGGCATCGCGCATTTATGGTTTGTTACGCTGCACCCTTTGGAGGATGGCAATGGCCGCATTACCCGTTTGCTAACCGATCTTGCGCTGGCCCAGGCAGAGCAACAGTCGGTACGGTTTTATGCCATGTCGGTTGGCATCCTGGCCAAGCGTAATAGCTACTATGAGATCCTGGAGCAAAGCCAAAAGGGCGATTTAGACATTACAGAATGGCTGGTGTGGTTTTTAACTACGCTGGATGAAACCTTTGCTGGGGTGCTAAAAGAAATCGACCAAACCCTGTTTAAAACCAACTTTTGGCGCCGAGTCGATCAAACTCAACTATCGAGCGAGCAAGTTAAAGTACTGAACCGAATGCTGGATGGTGATTTTGCACAGGGCATTAATACCACTCAGTATCACAAGGTAGCCAAGGTGAGTAAGCCCACGGCAACGCGCCACTTGAGTGCACTGGTAGCCGTGGGCTGCCTGGTAAAATCTGACGCGGGCGGGCGCAGTACCCGATATTTCTTGCCAGGTTAACCAATGTTCATGATTAATGAACGGTAGTGAGCCAGTTTTACTGCTGCTGACCTGTTTCACCATTTCCCCGCAGAACGTACATCGGAGCTAAACAGGGAGTACCTCCGTCGGTAGCGAACACCAAGCATCAGATGTCGAGAGCAAACAATGAGAGCCTCAGTCGGTAGTGGTCTACGTGGAAAATAGTGATCTACCTGGAAAGATGCAGAAGCATTGGTCTACGCGTGTTGCTCCATATGGATTACATGGGGCTGTGGCTAGGTCCCAAAAATCATATCTTCGCATTGTCTCGTTCCGTTGAGGACAGATCGCGAAAAGTACACTGAGAGTACCTGTAGGTACTCTCAGCGTACTTTGTGAAATCCGGCTCCTCAATCACCTTTCGAGCAGATACCGAAAAATGCACTGAGTGTACCTGTGAGTACACTCAGTGCACTTTTCAGAGCTCGGTAGCCGAGCTGCTTTGCTGAGGATTACTCTATTCCTTTGGCTTCAGTACGCCATTTTTCACGAAAAAATCATCCCGGCTGGTTCCTGGTATTACCGGCCCAGTGCTATCGGTTCGCATCCCCTCCGTTATAAATCTCCTGAGCAGTTGTTCTGGGCTGATCCCCAGCTCGGCGGCCTTACGGTCCAGTTCATCAGGTAACCGCTCTCTGCCGCCATATTCAATGATGTATCTCTTCATCGTTCCCTCGTCTGTTATGCGCTGGCCCAGTCTTCGCGCCTAATGGGTAGTCGAGCTGTGGGCGTGCCATGCAGCTATGCATATTGGGCCAAATCCCAGAGCGGGGCAGTATGCATATGGTTTGAACCGGTAGGGGGCTTCGTGCATTTATAATGCATGAAGGGGCATAACCCAGAACGGGGCATTATGCATATGGTTTGAACACATGGGGGTTATTATGCAATTAGTATATGCACAGAGAGGGGATGACTGTGCATATAGGGATTAAACCCGGTCGATTATGCATGTAATTGCATGATGGTATCTGCCTTATGTCTTCATGCCTGTATTCGCTCGTAAGCTGAAATGATGGTGCGCGTTGATACAGGGTTATAACGAGTGAGAGACTGACATTCGGGCAAGCTCTGCTCTGACCCTTTGTATCCTGGTAGGATCATTACCCTTCATAAAACACAGCCGTTAAAAGCAGATGTCCTTCTAATATCCCCTCCGGACAGCAGTTTTAATATTCGAGCTTCCCTGTCTAATCACGCTAAATTGCGTCTCACCATCCCCATTTTTCTAAATATATTGATATAGTCATCAGTACTCATACGTCACCTTAGCTTGGCTGGCTTGCCATGCATGGACCTTCTGCGAGCTTTCTATGACCAACTTCAGCTTTCTCGGTGAACACGATCCCCTGTTTTTGCAGCTGGCCCAGGCCGCCGAGCAGGCCTTTGCCGGTGACCCCAACACCACGCTGATTAAACTGCGCCAGCTTGGCGAGGCGCTGGCTCAGCATATCGCCGCCCGCATTGGTCTGGAGCTGGAAGAAAGAACCACTCAATCCGATCTGCTGTATCGGCTCACTCGGGAGCTGGGGCTGGACCCGTCTGTTCGGCAGATGTTTCATGTGCTGCGCATCGAGGGCAACCGTGCCACCCACGAGTTTCATACCCGCCATAAAGAAGCGATGGACGCCCTCAAACTGGCGCGGGAGCTGGCGGTCTGGTTTCATCGTGCCTTCGGTGCCGAGGGCGACAGTTTCAGCCCGGGGGCCTTTGTGCCACCAACCGACCCCAGCGCCGAACTGCGCCAGCTCAGAACCCAGATAGCCCAGCTGCATGTCCAGCTTGAAGGCGCCAGCGAACAGTTGGAAAGCCACCAGCAAGAGGCCGAAAAACAGCAGCAACTGACGAAGTTGATGGCCCGGGAAACCGCAGAATACGCCGAGCTAGCCAACCTGATGGATGAAGAGGCCAGAGCCATGGCCGAACTGGCCCGGCAGCACGAGCAGGAGCTGGCGCACCAGCAGGCCGCCTTCGAGGCGCGGCTCAAGGCCGAACTGCAGCAGCAGGCAGAACAAGCCGAACAGAACAAAGTACGAACCGAAGTTTCACGCCGCACTCAGCAGGCCAGCAAGCAGTTGCAGTTGAACGAGGAAGAAACCCGGGTTCTGATCGATATGCAGTTGCTCGAAGCCGGTTGGGAAGCCGACACCCAGCAGCTCACCTACGCCAACGGTATTCGCCCGGAGAAGGGTAAAAACCTGGCCATTGCCGAATGGCCGACCCTGGGCAAGCAGGCGGCCGATTATGTGCTGTTCGCCGGGCTGACCCCGATTGCGGTGGTCGAGGCCAAGCGTAAGAACCTGGATGTGGCCGGCAAAGTTCAGCAGGCCGAGCGGTATGCTCGCGGCCTGCAGATGGAGCCGGACTGGCAGGCCCCCTGGGAGCTGGCGGCATTACCCCAACCCTGGGACGACGGTAACGATCAGACTTTCCGGGTGCCCTTTGTGTATTCCTGCAATGGCCGGCCCTTCGTCAAACAACTGGCCGAGAAGTCCGGCACCTGGTTTCGCGATCTGCGTGCGCCCGACAGTCTGGCCCGCCCGCTGCAACAGTTTCATAGCCCCCACGGGTTAGCAGATCTGCTCACTCGCAATAAAAGTGCGGCAGAGCACAAGCTGGAACAAGAACCCTTCGGCTACCTCAAGCTGCGCGATTACCAGCACAAGGCCATCACCGCAGTCGAACAGGCTCTGGCCGGGGGGCAGCGTCACTGTCTGCTGGCCATGGCCACCGGCACCGGTAAAACCCGCACCATCATCGGCCTGATGTATCGCTTCCTCAAGGTCGAGCGCTTCAAGCGCATCCTGTTTCTGGTGGACCGTACCGCCTTGGGGGAACAAGCCCAACATGCCTTCGACGACATGCCGCTGGAGCAGAATTACACCCTGCGCAAGATCTACAACGTCGCCGAGCTGGGTGACATGGCCGCCGAGGCCGAAACCCGCATTCAGGTAGCTACGGTACAGGCCATGGTCAAGCGCCTGTTCCAGTCTGACACCCCGCCAGCCATCGATGCCTTCGACTGCATCATCATCGACGAAGCCCACCGGGGCTACACCCTGGATCAGGAAATGAGCGAAGGCGAACTGGCTACTCGGGATGCCGGCCAGTATCTGTCCAGCTACCGGCGGGTGCTCGACTACTTCGATGCGGTGCGCATCGGCCTGACCGCTACCCCGGCCAAACACACCTCCGAAATCTTCGGTCGCCCTGTGTACACCTATTCCTATCGGGAAGCGGTGGCCGACGACTGGCTGATCGACCACGAGCCGCCCATTCGATACGAAACCCTGTTAACGCAGGAAGGCATTCGCTTCGAAAAAGGTGACCAGGTTGAAGCCATCAACACCCACACCGGCGAGGTAGAGCTGGCCGAGCTGGAAGACGAACAGTACTTCGAGGTGGACGCCTTCAACCGGCGGGTGATCACCGAAGGCTTCAACCGGGTGATCTGCCAGCAACTGGCCAAAGAGCTGGATCCGCTGGGTGATGAAAAGACCATGATCTTCTGCGCCACCGACCTGCATGCCGACATGGTTAAACGGTTGCTCGACGAAGCCTTCAAAGAGCAGTATGAAGACGAATACAACGAGGCGGCGGTGCGCAAGATCACCGGCCAGAGCGACAAGATCAGCACCCTTATTCGCCAGTACAAAAACGAGCGTTATCCCAATATCGCCATTACCGTCGATCTGCTCACCACCGGCATCGATGTGCCGCCCATCTGCCACATCGTATTTTTGCGTCGGGTGAAGAGCCGTATCTTGTTTGAGCAAATGATTGGCCGGGCGACTCGCCGTTGCGATGACATCGGCAAGACGGTATTCAAGATCTACGATCCGGTGGATATCTACGCCGCCCTGCAAGAGGTCAACACCATGAAGCCGCTGGTGAAAGACCCCAACATCAGCCTAGATCAGTTAGTGGGTGAACTGACCGACGACACCGTGATGGAGCAGGCGCTGAGTGCCCCCGGCACCCTGGACGGCCAGTCCCACGCGGATGACCTGCTCAACGCCCTGTGCCAGAAGGTGATGCGCATTACCCGCAAGGCCACCAGCAAGGCCGATACCAACCCGGCGCTTAAACAGAAACTGGATGAGCTTGGCGACCAATGGGGTACCGAACCTGATAAACTGCACCAGCATTTGCATCAGCTGGGCCCCAGCGGTGCCGCCGGCTTTATCAAGCGTCATGCCGGCCTGCTGGGCGCCCTGGCCGAGGTCAAGGTGCTACTCGGCTCGGAGAGAATGCCGTTTATCTATAGCGGCGAAGACGAGTTCAAGGCCCGCACTCAAAGCTATGGCATACATGAAAAACCGGCCGATTACCTGGAAAGCTTCGACGATTTTATTCGCCAGCAGCTCAACCAGTCGGCCGCGATCGGGGTAGTGGTCAACCGGCCCAAAGACCTGACCCGGGAGCAGCTGAAGGAAGTACGGCTGCTGCTCGATGCCCACGGCTACAACGAGGCCAGCCTCAACAGCGCCTGGAGCAACAAGAGCAATCAGGAGATTGCCGCCAGTATTATCGGCCATATTCGCCGGGCGGCGATGCACGAACAGCTGGTGCCCTTTAGCGAGCGAGTCAGCCGGGCCATGGATCATATTTACCGCCAGCACGACTGGACGCCGGCACAACGCAAATGGCTGGACCGGCTGGCCAAGCAGCTGACCCACGAGGTGGTGATCGACGAGCAGTTTATCAATCAGGCCTTCGCCCGGGACGGCGGCGCCAAAGGGCTCGACAAACGGCTGGACCACCAGCTGAATACGGTACTGACCGAGCTGGCCGAACAACTGTGGCAGGTGGCCTGATGGCGGCCGGCAGCAAGCAACATAATCAGATAACCCAATAATCGAGAATTAGATGACCAATAACCAAATCGTCCAGAAGCTATGGAACCTGTGTGATGTATTGCGCGACGACGGCATTAATTACAGCGACTATGTGACCGAGCTGGTGCTGCTGCTGTTTATCAAGATGGAGCACGAAAACACCGAGGCCGGTTTGCTGGGCAAACACGCGCTGCCAGAAGGCTGCCGCTGGCCGGATCTCACCAGCCAGAGCGGCCTGGTGTTACTCAACGACTACAAGCAAATCCTGCTGGACTTGTCCAAGAGCCAAGACAGCCTGATTGCCGCCATTTACACCGATGCCCAGACCCGGCTGCGCGAGCCGCGCCACCTGGAGCAGATGATCAAAGCTCTGGACGCCATCGACTGGTTCAGCGCCCGAGCCGACGGCCTGGGGGACCTCTATGAAGGCCTGCTGGAAAAGAACGCCGGCGAAACCAAGTCCGGCGCAGGCCAGTACTTTACCCCCCGGGCGCTGATCGACAGCATGGTGCGTTGCATCCGGCCCCAGCCCGGCGAGGTGATCCAGGATCCCGCCGCCGGTACTGCCGGCTTTCTGATTGCTGCCGACCGTTACATCAAGGATCAAACCGACGATCATTACGATCTGGATGCCAACGCCGAGATTTTTCAGCGCAACAAGGCCTTTGTCGGTGTCGAGCTGGTGCCCGGCACCCGCAGATTGGCGCTGATGAACTGCCTGCTGCACGGCATGGAAGGGGACGACGAGGGCGTGGTCCATCTGGGCAACAGCCTGGGCCAAGTGGGCGTGAACTTACCTAAGGCCGATCTCATCCTCGCCAACCCACCGTTCGGTACCGCCAAGGGCGGTGAGGCCAGCATCAGTCGCGACGATCTCACTTACCCCACCAGCAACAAGCAACTGGCTTTCCTGCAGCATATCTACCGTGGCCTCAAGCCCGGTGGCCGTGCCGCCGTGGTACTGCCCGACAACGTATTGTTCGAAGCTGGCGCCGGCACCGAGATCCGCCGTGATCTCATGCACAAGTGCAACCTGCACACCATATTGCGTCTGCCCACCGGCATCTTCTATGCCCAGGGGGTCAAGACCAACGTATTGTTCTTCACCAAAGGCAGCGCCACCGATCCGCGCCAGCAGGAAAATTGCACTAAACAGGTGTGGGTCTATGACTTGCGCACCAATATGCCGAGCTTCGGCAAGCGCACCCCCTTTAGCGACAAGTACCTGCAACCGTTCGAAACCGTTTATGGCGAGCAGCCCAACGGTACCAGTGAACGCAGCGAAGGCGAATGGAGCTTTGGCGCCGAAAAGATCGACGTGGCCGAGTCGGCAGAAAACCAGGGCGTGCAGGACGACCTGCAAACCAGCCGCTGGCGCTGTTTCAGTCGCGACTGGATTTTTGATACCAAGGGTGACTCGCTGGATATCAGCTGGCTGAAAGACAACGACAGCGTCGATGCAGCCAGCCTGCCCGAGCCGGACGTACTGGCCGCCGAAGCCATGGGCGAGCTGACCGAAGCCCTGCGCGAGCTGGATCAATTGATGCAGGCGCTGGGTGCCGGGGACCAAGCCGATACTCAAAAGCAACTACTGGCTGAAGTGTTGGGATTGGGGAGTGAGTTGTGAGCAAAGAGCAATTATTACATGGCTGGGTATCCGCACAGCTAGGAGAGCTTGGCGACGTCATCACTGGGAAAACCCCTAGTACAAAAGAGCCGGGCAATTTTGGTGGTGATATACCATTCGTAAAGCCAGGTGACTTAGATCACGGTAATTACATAATAAAGACAGCTGATACTTTATCTGAAACCGGGTTTAATCTGATACCCAAGCTTCCGGAAAAAGCAATCATGGTTACTTGCATTGGTAACCTAGGAAAAGTGGGCATTACAACTCGGCCGTCATCTACTAATCAGCAGATAAATTCTGTCATTCCACTGGAAGGTGTTAACTATAAATATCTATACCATTACTTAAGCTCAATCCGCTGGTGGCTGGAGCAGGAAGCTTCAGCTACAACTGTGGCCATTATAAATAAGGGGAAGTTCTCTAAAGCACCGATATTACTCCCCCCGCTATCCGAACAGCAGGAGATCGCCGCCCGGTTGGATACTCTGCTGGCGCAGGTGGACACCCTCAAGGGACGCCTCGACGCCCTGCCGGCCATCCTCAAACGCTTCCGCCAGTCGGTCCTCGCCGCCGCCGTCAGCGGCAAACTGACGGAAGAGTGGCGGGGAGCCGCGCATCTTGAAGGATGGGAAAACAAAACGCTTCTCGATGTTGTTCAAGCTAAACCAAGAAATGGCAATTCACCGAAAGGTGTCGACTATGAAACACCTTACAAGAACTTAACTTTGTCTGCGATAACTCCAGGCTATTTCCAGGAAGACAAATTTAAGTATGTCGATATAGATATAACTGACGACTCTTATCTTTGGGTAAAACACGGTGATGTGCTTATTCAGCGTGCCAATACGCTCGAGTATGTAGGGGTAAGTGCGGTTTATAAGGGGCCATCAAATCGCTACGTTTATCCAGATTTAATCATGAAGTGTGCTCCTAACGAGAGCATCGTTGGAGACTATCTTCATTACAGCCTTATGTCGTATATGTAGTGGTCAAGTAAAAGTGGCCACGGTTTTAGAGTTTTTCCAAAACAATCGTTCAGACTCGTTT
>NZ_JBHTJS010000028.1:0-89718 GCF_042676125.1 Oceanisphaera ostreae | reverse complement strand
ACCGTTCGGATATCAAAAACTCGGTACACCATTCGCTCTAAACACGCTTAACTGAATGGTGTTAGCCATTTGGCGGGCTTTTTTTGTTTTGGATTGCAGCTGGGTGTTTGGCGCGAGATGGATCCCCACTCACGTTTTACTAATACCCATTTCATTAAACAATCGATCTATGTGGTTGCTATACCAGCTCCGAACAAAGGGCCCGCCCCATCGACCCGCTGCAAGCACCCTGTGACGCTCAGCACATGACCTCCCTGTCATGTGATGGTCGGTGGAGCAGATCCCTTTGTCCTCCTTGATGATGCAGAGTCGCCTGTTGGCAGTGTCTGCGGGCAACTCGGTGTTACCTCTGGCGCTTCGGCCCAACATCTGGTCAGATCTTTAATGTAATTGGTATAATTAATCCGTTACCACTGGTAAATGCGAAGATCCACCCCATTCGGTCCAAGAACCATCATAAACGGCGATCTTCTGGTGGCCGGTAATATCGGCTGCTAATGCTAAAATGGCAGCGGTAACGCCAGAGCCACAGCTACAAATTAACTCTTGCTCGGACGAAAGCTGAGCGGCGAGCTTTTGTGCTAGTTGTTCTTTAGGTAAAAAGTGCCCTTGTTGCAGTAACTCGCTAAAGGGTAAGCAAACTGCACCTGGCATATGGCCGGGTCTCACGGCAGGGCGAGGGTCGGCGGCTTGGCCACTAAAACGCTCGTGGCTTCTGGCATCAAGAATTCGGCTTTGTGACTGAGACAGCGCCACTTGCACCTGATCGGCATCGGCTATCCATGTTGTTTGCAGTTGGGCCACAAACTGCCCTGGCGCAACGGGTTCAGGCTTGCTGCTGTCTAACGGTAATCCTTTGGTTATCCAATTGGGCAAACCGCCATCCAATACTGCCACTTGGTCGTGCCCCATGGCTTTAAACATCCACCACGCTCTGGGGGCGGCAAAGATACCACTGCCGTCGTAGACAACGATGCGGTGATGATTACTGAGCCCCAGAGCCGATACTTGTTGTGCAAATTGCGCTGCGGTTGGCAGCATGTGGGGGAGTGGGCTATTCTCATCTTTGATTTTTCTGTCAAAGTCGAAGAAGCGAGCACCGGGAATACGCTGCGTACGCCACTCTTGTTCGCCAGCACGTTTTGCTGCGGGCATATACCAGCTGGCGTCTAATACGACTAAATCTGGATGCTCGAGGTGAGCTGCTAGCCACTGACTGTCTACCAGAGAAGCTGGCAAGGTTAATGCGGTCATCTTGGTTTCCCCTTACTCATTTAATTGCGTCATCCTAAGCGGCCGATTCAGTTCAGGCCACTTTTTTGTTTATCGTGGTGCGTGAAGCGTAAGCCATTACTGTATCTGCGAGTAAGGTGGAGCATATTCGCCCCTCACGGCGTGTTATTCGTTGGTGCTTTGCAGCTAGGGCTGCGGTGACTAGGTATTGGTGTAAGAGATCCGCCCGATTTGTTGTGAGATATCACTTAACTAAATGGTGGATAACACGCATTAAGCTGCGGTAATATCACTGGTAAAGTTTAATTTTACATTAAAATCAAATAGTTAATGTATGGTTGTTGTTTTGAGACTCATTTTGCCTGTGCGCTCTATATTGAGAAATCTACAAAACTCTCTATAGTTAGTTATGCAAGGAGCGAGGAAGTCCGTCAGGAAGATAGACTTGCCAAGCACGGCGAATAAGGAACACCCGCAGGATGCGGTAAGGGACACCTCCAGGATGGAGAGAGCAAGCGAATCAGGATGAATCGCAGTCAGGATGACTAAAGGACACGCCTAAGGATAGGTAGAGGAAAGGCCTTAAGGATTAAGGTAATACGTCAAGGAATGCAGGGAGCAACTTGGTTTAGGGATTAGAGCCATACGACAACCCAAAAGGGGGTGACATTATGTCACCCCCTTTTTCTATTGTTTTTTTGATGGTTATTATGGGCGACAGAAAAGCGATGAGTGAGTGGGTTACGGTTTATCAGGCAGCGAATAATCTAGAAGCGCATACCATTAAAGGGGCGCTGGAAGTATCCGGTATTAAAGTGCAGCTGAAAGGCGAAGCATTAGCGGGTGCTCTGGGCGAGTTGCCCGCTAACGCAATAGAAGTCACATTATTAGTCCGATCCTACGATATATAGTCGTCGCAATTGATATTGGCGCGTTACCAACAAGACGAGCGACCCGCTTGGCATTGCTCACAGTGTGGGGAGCACAATGCGGGTAGCTTTGAAATTTGTTGGCAGTGCGGTCACGATGTTCAAGCCGTGAGCCAGTAATCACAGGTGACGTGTGAAGGGGACGGGCTCAGCCGCTAGACCAGACGATGCGGTATTACTTTTCTTGCTGCTGCTTTTTTTGCGCATTTGTCTGTTTGTTTTCTTCCATTATCTCTTTTAGGCGGGCACGGTGGGTGTGCATGGCAAACGAGCCGAACACCAACACGGCCAGATAATCTTTGGTTGTGGGGTGCAATATCTGAGAAACTCGCTTGAGCATCAGCATCTGTAATATATGCATAACCAGCACTACCGAGCCTAAAATAAGTGGCATTAAGCCCACTTCTTGAAAGTCTGGGCCGATTAAAGCGTAAATAATACCTGCCCAAAATAGCAGCATGATCAGTTTCATTGCTAAATTTAATATTTTCATTACTCACTTTCCCTTTGATAAAGTTGATAATTAACCTGCCCTGCCCGCTTATCTTTTAGCAGTCGCCAATTCGATGGCAGCAGTAATGATTCTGATGCCTGCTCTCGCTCAATATAAATTTTGGCATCAACGTTTAGCCAGCCGTTGTGTTCTAGCAGCTGGCAGACATTAGGCAGTAGCTCACGGTGAAACGGCGGATCGAGAAATACCAGATCAAAAGCCGTGGCTGGCGATTGCAAAAAGCCGATGGCATCTGTATTAATGATCTGGCCTTGAGCCGCAGGCAAGCTGGCAAGATTGCGCTGTAATTGTTGGGCGACGGTGGCGTCTTTTTCTACCAAGATCACCTCACCTGCCCCACGAGACAAAGCTTCAAATCCTAAACTGCCGCTACCGGCAAATAAATCCAAGCATCGACAATGGTGAATGTCGAACATTAACCAGTTAAATAATGTCTCTTTGATACGGTCGGTGGTGGGTCTAAGCCCTTCGCTATCGAGCACGGGTAATTTACGCCCGCGCCATTGGCCGCCAATCAAACGGATTTGTCCACTGCCCGTTGAGGCTTTTTTTATTGGTTTTGCTTTTGCCATCTCGTTTCGCCGTTTTTCAATAAAGTGCTAGTATAAGGCGGTTTTGCACCCATAAGGGGTGAGTATTCTAAAGAAGGGGCCGAGTTACGGCTAGCCCTAATCACCCCCGACATCAGTGAGTAATATCAGAATGGCAAAAAAAGGTTTTTTTTCTTGGCTGGGCTTTGGCAAAAACAAAGATCAGCAAGCAGCTGAAATAGAGCAAGAACAGCAGCAACCGGCCTTAGAGTCAGAAATTGAGGCGGGTAGCGCAGCAGTCGAAAGAGCGCTAGAAGAGCCGACGGCCGAGGCCGTAGAACAGGCTCGATTGGTGGTAGAAGCCGAAGCGGCCGAGCAGGTACGACTGGCAGCCCAAGCTGAAGCAGCAGAGCAAGCTCGATTAGCGGCAGAAGCAGAAATTGCAGCCGAAGCGGCTGAACACGCTCGACTGGCGGCCGAATTTGCAGTCGCCGAGCAGGCACGATTGGCGGCCCATGCTGAAGCGGTGCAACTGGCAGCAGAAGTCGAGGCGGCAGAACAGACACGTTTAGCGGCAGTAGCCGAAGCCCAAGCGGCGGAACAAGCTCGTTTAGTGGCAGAAGTCCAAGCCGCAGAACAGGCTCGTTTAGCGGCTGAAGCTCAAGCGGCAGAAGAAGCTCGTTTGGTGGCTGAAGCTCAAGCGGCGGAACAGGCTCGTTTGGTGGCTGAAGCCCAAGCGGCAGAAGAAGCTCGTTTAGCGGCTGAAGCTCAAGCGGCAGAAGAAGCTCGTTTAGCGGCTGAAGCTCAAGCGGCGGAACAAGCTCGTTTGGTGGCTGAAGCACAAGCGGCAGAACAAGCTCGTTTGGCGGCTGAAGCCCAAGCGGCAGAACAAGCTCGTTTAGCGGCTGAAGCTCAAGCGGCAGAAGATGCACGTTTAGCGGCTGAAGCACAAGCGGCAGAAGAGGCTCGTTTAGCGGCTGAAGCACAAGCGGCAGAAGAGGCTCGTTTAGCGGCTGAGGTAGCCGAAGCCGAAGTGGCAAAAACACCCAAGAAAGGTTTTTTTACTCGGCTTAAAAATGGCCTGCTTAAAACCAGACAAAATTTGGGATCAGGCTTTTTTGGCTTATTTAGCGGTAAAAAGATCGACGACGACCTGTTTGAAGAGCTCGAAACTCAGCTATTAACGGCAGATTTGGGCGTAGAAACTACGCTGTCTATTATCGATAACTTAACGCGCCAGGCCAGTCGTCGTCAGCTTAAAGACGGCGAAGCGCTGTATGAGCTGCTAAAAGAAGAAATGGCCGAGATCTTGAACAAGGTGGAACAACCCTTGATTATCGATAGTGAGCATAAGCCTTTCGTTATTTTAATGGTTGGCGTTAACGGAGTTGGTAAAACGACCACTATCGGCAAGATGGCTCGTCAGTTTCAAGCCGAAGGGAAATCGGTAATGTTGGCGGCAGGGGATACTTTCCGCGCCGCGGCAGTAGAACAGCTGCAAGTGTGGGGCGAGCGTAATAAGATTCCGGTTATTGCCCAGCATACCGGTGCCGATGCGGCTTCGGTAATCTACGACGCAGTAGAAGCCGCTAAAGCCCGTAAAATCGATGTATTACTGGTCGACACTGCTGGTCGGTTACAAAATAAAGCGCACTTGATGGACGAGCTCAAGAAAGTGGTGCGTGTGATGCAAAAGATTGATGGCGGTGCGCCTCATGAAATTATGCTGACCTTGGATGCCGGCACCGGCCAAAATGCGCTAAGCCAAGCGAAGGTATTTAACGAGGCAGTACCGATTACCGGTATTACGCTCAGCAAGTTGGATGGCACCGCTAAAGGTGGGGTTATTTTTGCCGTTGCCGACAAGTTTGGTATTCCTATTCGCTATATTGGGGTGGGTGAACAAATTGACGATTTACGTCCGTTTGTGGCCCATGATTTTATTGATGCCCTTTTCACGCAGGACGAATAAATGATCCGCTTCGATCAGGTTAGCAAAGTATATAGCGGTGGCTTTCAAGCACTGCAAAAGGTCAGTTTTCATCTTGGAAAAGGGGAGATGGCGTATCTTACTGGCCACTCGGGGGCCGGAAAAAGTACTCTGCTTAAACTGATCAGTGTGATGGAGCGACCCACCGACGGCCACGTGCTGTTTAATGGTCAGGATGTGAGCCGAATTCGCCGCGGCCATATTCCTTATGTGCGTCGGCGCATTGGTATGATCTTTCAAGACCACCATCTGATTAATACGCGCACCGTGTTTGATAACGTGGCGCTGCCGTTAGTGATTGAAGGCTACAGCCATCAAGATATTCGCCGCCGGGTATCGGCTGCGCTCGACAAGGTAGGGCTGCTGGGCAAAGATCGTTACTTTCCTCTGATGCTGTCGGGGGGTGAACAACAACGGGTGGGAATTGCGCGCGCCATTGTGAATAAGCCTTCACTGCTGCTGGCGGATGAGCCAACAGGTAATCTAGATCCCGAGCTATCGATGGAGATATTGCGCTTGTTTGAGGCCTTTAACAGCGTCGGCGTCAGCGTGTTAATTGCGACCCACGATACGGGGTTAATCAATTCGCAGCGCCATAGAACCTTAACCCTGAATGCGGGCCGATTGCAGGCGGAGGTGAACAATGAGCAGGCATAAGCTATCTTTGTTGCAACGTCTAGCGATGTATTGCGTCGACCATATCCGTCAGTTATTTGCCAGCTTAGGTGAGTTGTGGCGCACGCCGTTGAGCTCATTAATGACCATTGCCGTGCTGGGCGTGAGTTTAGCGCTGCCGGCCAGCTTTTATGTTTTATTAAAAAATGCCGAGTCAGTGAGCGCGGTTTGGCAAAGCAAGGCGCAAATTAGTCTCTATTTGCAGCAAGGTACCACAGAAAAGCAAGTGACCGAATTGCAGGAGCGCTTGGCTGCCTTGTCGGAAATAGACAACATTACTTATATTAGTGCCGAGCAGGGGCTGAATGACTTTAAAGGTGCCGCAGGCTTTGCCGAGGCGCTAGACTTGCTGGCTGATAACCCGCTGCCGGCGGTGTTTATTTTGGGTTTGTCTGAAACTGGACGTAGCCCCGATGCCGCCGAGTTGCTGTTAGCCGATATGAACGCCGAGCCTACCGTGGCCACAGCACGATTGGACATGGCTTGGCTGGCTCGTCTATCTGGTATTGTGGATCTACTGCGACAAGCGGTAGTGGGCATGGCCAGTTTATTGCTAGCGGGAGTATTATTGGTGGTGGGTAATACCTTGCGCCTAAATATTTTAAACAGCCGTTACGAAATAGAAGTGATGAAGCTGGTAGGTGCGACAGATGGCTTTATTCAACGACCTTTTTTATATGTTGGCCTCTGGTATGGCATAATAGGTAGTCTGTTGGCATGGTGGCTAACTTTGGTGATGGTGTTTTGGCTAAGTCATAAGGTCAGTGCATTAGCCGGTTTGTATCAAAGTGACTTTGATCTTTTAGGCTTAGGTCTAGAAGAAAGTGCATTGTTGATACTCACCGGAACACTACTGAGCTTACTGGCTTCTGGATTTTCAGTACGCCGCCATATTCGCGCAATCGAACCTCAGTAAGGTCGCTAAGCCCCTTGAATATGTAAAACCCAGTTGAACTTAATTAGCGAAATGTGGTCTTATACGGGCAGTGAAATACCGCTTTCTTGACATTTAGTCCTAAATAAATGCATTGTCCGCTGTACAGCGTGCGGTATTGTGTTAATAGCATCATAGCAAGGTGTGCACCGCAGCTGTTTTTATACGGAGTCATGTAATAATGAATACGAATGTAATGACGACAGATTTCCAGCGCCATTTTTCCTTGGTACCTCAAGGTAGCTTGGAGGCGTATATCCAGGCAGTAAATACCATTCCCGTGCTAAGCGCGGAACAAGAAAAGTCACTGGCTGAGCAGTTACATAGTGATGGTGACTTGTCTTCTGCCCGACAGATGATTATGTCTCATCTGCGGTTTGTAGTGCACATTGCCCGTAGCTATTCTGGTTATGGCCTGCCTCAAGCTGACTTAATTCAAGAAGGCAATATTGGCCTGATGAAGGCCGTTAAGCGCTTTGACCCTGGAGTGGGCGTGCGGTTAGTTTCTTTTGCCGTGCATTGGATTAAAGCCGAAATTCACGAATATGTGTTACGCAACTGGCGAGTGGTTAAAGTGGCCACTACCAAAGCGCAGCGCAAACTGTTCTTCAATTTACGTAAATCTAAGAAACGTTTGGGTTGGTTCAACCAGGCCGAAGTGGAAATGGTGGCCGAAAACTTAGGCGTGCGTCCGTCCGAAGTGCTAGAAATGGAAACGCGCATGAGCGCGCAAGATCAAGCATTTGACTTGGCTTCAGACGATGATGATAAAGATACTAATTTCTCTCCAGTACACTACTTGCAAGATCACAGCTCGGATGTAGCGACTCAAGTAGAAGCAGATAACTGGGAACAAACGGCAAACCGTCGATTACGCTCGGCTTTGGCCACCTTGGATGAGCGTAGCCAACATATTATGCAAGCTCGTTGGTTGGATGAAGACGATAAGACCACCTTACAAGTACTGGCTGACGAATATGGTGTGTCGGCTGAGCGGATACGCCAGCTAGAAAAAAGTGCACTTAAAAAGCTAAAAACGGCTATGGATTCTTGAGTATGAATTAAGGCCGGAAAAAAGGCCCCGCTGGGGCCTTTTTTCCGCCAATAATCTATCTTAATAAGAGTAAGAAAGCAGGAATACCCCATGAAAATATTAAAGCAGCTGTTTAACAACAACCAAGAATGGTCAGAAAGAATTAAAGCGGAAGATCCGACCTTTTTCGAAAAACTAGCGTTACAGCAAGCGCCAGAATATTTATGGATTGGGTGCTCCGACAGCCGAGTTCCTGCCAATCAGTTAACTGGTCTGTTACCCGGCGATGTTTTCGTGCATCGTAATGTAGCTAACCTAGTGATGCACACCGATTTTAATTGTTTGTCAGTGGTACAGTACGCAGTTGAAGTACTGAAAGTGAAGCACATTATTATTTGCGGCCACTACGGCTGCGGCGGTGTTAGAGCCGTGATGGATGATGTGGAATTAGGCTTAATTGATAACTGGTTATGCAGCTTAAAAGCGCTATATCAGCGCTACCGTAAAGACTTACAAGATCTTGAGAGCGAGCAATTACAAGAAGACGCTTTATGCGAGTTAAACGTGGTTGAACAGGTCGCTAACCTGTGTCGAACCAGCATAGTGCAGCACGCTTGGAAACGAGGGCAGGAGCTGTCTATTCACGGCTGGGTATATGGTATTAAAGACGGCAAGCTGCATGACTTAGAAGTATGCGCATCAGAAAAAATAGAAACGCCCGATGTTTATCGTATTTTGCAGCAGCGAATACTAGATAAGTAATTCGACACAGCGCGATAATTTGAACGAGTAGGAAATCTCATGAGACGTGAATTAGCCATTGAATTTTCCCGGGTCACGGAAGCGGCCGCATTGGCTGGCTATAAGTGGTTGGGTAGAGGCGATAAAAATACCGCCGACGGTGCTGCAGTGGCAGCGATGCGTCATGTATTAAATGAAATTGAAATTAGCGGTGAAGTGGTTATCGGCGAAGGCGAAATTGATGATGCTCCCATGCTGTATATCGGCGAAAAAGTCGGTTTAGGTGGTGAAGAAGTCGATATTGCCGTCGATCCAATTGAAGGCACCCGCATGACGGCCATGGGCCAGTCGAATGCTTTGGCAGTGATTGCCGTGGGTGAAAAGGGCGCCTTTTTGCGTGCTCCCGACATGTATATGGAAAAGCTGATTGTTGGTGCTCGCGCCAAGGGTTCTATCGACCTATCTAAGTCGCTAGAGCAAAATATTAAAGCAGTGGCCAAGGCGCTGAATAAGCCTCTGTCACGCTTTACCGTGGTCACCTTGGCTAAACCGCGACACGACAAGGCGATTAAAACCATGCAGGCGCTGGGCGTTCGCGTGTTTGCCGTGCCCGATGGTGATGTTGCCGCTTCAATTTTGGCTTGTGTGCCAGAAAGTGAAGTGGACATGCTGTATTGCATTGGTGGTGCGCCTGAGGGCGTTATTTCTGCTGCTGCAATACGCGCGCTCGACGGCGACATGCAAGCACGCTTAGTGCCACGTTATGAAGTGAAAGGTCCCAGTGAAGAAAATATAGCTCTCGGTAAGAAGGAAATTGCGCGTTGCCAAGAAATGGGCATCGAAGTGGGAAAAATCTTAAAGCTAGAAGATATTGTCCGTACCGATAATGTACTGTTTTCTGCCACCGGTATAACCAAGGGTGACTTGTTAGAAGGCATTAGCAGCGATGGCTATTATGCTCACACCGAAACTCTAGTGATCCGCGGTAAGTCACGCACCGTGCGCCGCATCCACTCCACGCACATTCTGTCTCGCAAGCCCCAAGCACTGCGGGATATTATTCTGTAAATGCCGTGGACCGTTATGGGTAAAGGGTAAAGTGTGAGTAGCAACCCCACAGCTACCTTTCCTAACCACTCAGTTAGATCGTAAAAAGGGATGTCTCGGCATCCCTTTTTGTTTCTGGGTTTTAGCACTGAATGCTGTATGTGTTTTCCTCACGTGCTCAGCGCGTTAGCGCTGCGGGATCGAGCAGTTTTCGCAGTTGGTCTTCCGAGAGGTCGGTGTGCTCCAGTGCTACTTCTAAGATCGGTCTTTGCTCTTTGTAGGCCAACTTAGCGATTTTGGCCGCTTTATCGTAGCCAATAACCGGATTTAGCGCCGTGACCAATATTGGATTCTTCGCTAAGTTTTCGTCGATATGCGCCTGATTCACAGTAAAGCCACTAATGGCCTGAGCCAATAAAGGAGCCGAGTTGGCCAGTAATTGAGTCATGGTCAGTAGATTATTAGCCACCAGCGGTAGCATCACGTTAAGTTGGAAATTGCCCGACTGACCGGCCACGGTGTTCGCAGTATCTAGGCCAATAATTTGTGCCGCCACCATGGCAACGGCCTCAGGGATCACCGGGTTAACCTTGCCGGGCATAATGGATGAGCCGGGTTGCAGCGCGGGCAATTGAATTTCTGCGATGCCAGTGAGCGGGCCTGAATTCATCCAACGTAAGTCGTTGGCAATTTTCATTAATGCCACTGCTAGCGTCTTAAGCTGCCCCGATAGCTCAACAGCCGTATCTTGGCTGCTTAGGCTGTAAAAATAATCTTCGGCGGGACAGAAATTTAAACCGGTGTGTTGATTAAGATAATCGCAGGCTAATTGAGCTTGGCGTGGGTCGGCATTAATGCCGGTACCAATGGCCGTGCCGCCCAGTGCTAGTTGCTGCAGTCGGCTTTGCAGACCATCTAACCGCTGGCTGGCATAGCGTATTTGCGTGGCCCAGCCGCCTAACTCTTGGTCGAAACGCAGGGGCATGGCATCCATTAAGTGGGTGCGACCTGTTTTCACTTTATCTTTTAGTTGCTCGCCCTTGGTTGATATGGCTTGCTCTAGCTGCAATAGCGCCGGCATTAGGCCTGTGCTAAGGCTAAGTGCGGCACTCACATGTACAGCCGAGGGGATAACGTCGTTTGAGCTTTGCCCCATATTAACGTCATCATTGGCACTCACGGCTTGACCAAGCTCGGTGGCGGCTAAATGGGCCAGCACCTCGTTGACGTTCATGTTGGTACTGGTGCCTGAACCGGTCTGATAAATATCAATAGGAAACTCAGCTGTGTGCTGTCCGGCAATAACAGCGTCAGCCGCAGTAATAATGGCATCCGCCTTGTCTTGGTCTAGTCGATTTAGTTTGCCATTAGCATAAGCACAAGCGGCTTTTATCTTGGCAATGGCACTAATGAAGGCAGGGGGAAGTGGCTGGCCCGAGATGGGGAAGTTATTAATGGCTCTTTGGGTTTGGGCGCCATAAAGTGCGTTGGCTGGCACTTCTATTTCGCCCATAGAGTCCTTTTCGGTTCTCATCTTCATGCCGTATCCTTCTGTTGTGGACCGTTTAATCTTCTAAATAACAGCTTAGCATTCCTGCTTGAGTGTTAAAGCCTTGGCTGGCTAAAAAGTCAGCTAGTCCGGTTTGTTGTTCAGGCGGTGCTTGCGCTGGGTTGCAGCTTAGGTGAGAGAGGCCAGCAGCTTTCGCGTCTAACTTAATTTGGCGCAATAGCTCTTGGCCTATGCCACGGCGGCGCGTAATATCTCGCACCGCAATAAAGCCGAGTAGTTCTTGTTTGGGTGAATGCTCACGCCAAGCCAGCGCCACGGCTTTATCGTTAAAGGTGGCCAAATAAAAATAGGCCTGATCGGGCAAGGTTTTACCCTGTAAGATGATGTTCACATGATGGCGGTGCAGCTCGGATATTTGCTCTAAGCGATGTATGGTCAGGCGCATGAAAAAACTCCTCAGAAAAGTCGTAGTTTATCATGCCCTACGAGCAGCTATCAGTCTTAAGCTGTCAGTGATCAGCTCAAGATAAACACATTGCGAAGGGTGAAGGGGGGAACATAATCGAATCCAGCTCTAACTCCAGATTCAGACCTTAAAGATTTTTGTGCCACGGATCCCACGGAAGAGTTCAAGGGTGACGAGTGATAGAGCTTTGAGGCTTAAGATCTTACCTCTTAATAATTTGGCATTTTGCGCTCTTATCTCTATTTTTCCGTGTTCTTCCGTGACTCTCGTAGTAAAGAAGTGTGGCAAAAATAGCTCTGAGCTTTTAGGTTTTGATATTCTCTGTAGCTGATCGCTTACAGCTGACGGCTTCCTGCTTTGTTTAAAGGGATATATGACATTTGATACTCGAGACCATAACGGCCGAATGACACATTTTGACCAGCATGACTCTTTTTGGTTGTTTGGTTATGGCTCCTTGATTTGGAAGGCGGACTTTCCCTTTCTAGAGCGCAAGCCTGCTTGGATTGATCACTGGAGTCGCCGTTTTTGGCAAGGTTCGCATGATCACCGAGGGATTCCTAGTGCCCCTGGACGAGTGGTGACCTTGATCTCAGAACGCGGTGCGCGTTGTGACGGCATGGCCTACCGTATTGAGCCGAGCCTATTGCAGCAACTAGATATGCGAGAGAAAAATGGTTATCTGCGCGAATTAGTGCCTATCCACTTTTCTCCGACTAGCTCGGTCGACGGTTTGATCTATCTCGCCACGCCAGATAACGATGCCTTTCTTGGAGAAGCACCGCTGGCCCGCATGGCAGAGCAAATTGCCCAAGCGCAAGGCCCCAGCGGCAGTAATCGAGATTATCTGCTCAATCTTGAGCAGGCATTGCGTGAACTTGGGGCGAGCGACCACCATGTTTCGGCGTTGGCATCCTTAATGAGTGACTATAAGTAAATGAATATGAGGAATAGGCCGTAAATGGAATGTCGAAACAAGTGTGGTGCTTGCTGCATTGCACCTAGCATTAGCGGTCCGTTACCGGGCATGCCCAATGGTAAACCGGCCGGTGAGCCTTGTTTGCATTTGCTGGAAGATATGCGCTGCGCCATCTTTGGTCAGCCCGAGCGACCCGCTGTGTGTGGCAGCTTTAAAGCCATGGCAGATGTATGCGGCGAGACGAAAGCCGATGCAATGTGGCTGATCAATGAGCTAGAAATGGCGACGAGTTAGCAGCTAACAGCGCCGAGCGCCCGGCACCAAGCCTAAAGAAGAGCACCGTCTTTTGTAGCCGCTGCTTTATTGTGAAATCCTGCTGAAAAGGGAGTGCCAGCTAAAGAGGCACTCTACAAGAGAGAGTACAGCTATTCTTTATAATTCACAGGTTTAAAGACAAAAGCAGATACCGGAATAAGTCCAGTAAGACGGCATAAAGATAACTGCTAAGTCGACCTATGTATTCAGCTTCTGTTTCGCCTGTCAATTTTGCTTGGGTTTAATCTCAGTTCTTATTATCAAGGTCACTTTCAGATCTTATCTCTATTTTTCCGTGGGTTTCGCGGGTTCCGTTGCGAGAGAGTCTTTCGTTTTGTGTTGTGACCTAAATGATTCCGCTTGCGGCAAAATATGAGAGTAAGCGTTCGCCTACAAAAGGCGGGACATAGCAGATGTAGACTTGGCTTGTCCCCTACACTCTTCACGTTTCACCCTTTGCCGCCGTTGAGTGATTAAGACTTCAACCAGGGGAGGGGGTTGATGGCTGAGCCTTGATAGCGGATTTCGAAATACAGGCCGGACTTCTCTTGGCCACCACTTTCACCACTTAAGGCGATGGGCTGACCGGACTTTACCTTGTCGCCTGGGTTAAGCAACAGCGACTGGTTATGGCCATATAGGCTCATATAGCCTTTGCCATGGTCGATAACCATCACCATGCCAAAACCACTTAGCCAATCGGCATACACGATTTGACCGTTGGCAATGGCGCTCACTTCTTTGCCTACGGGGGCGCTAATCAGCAGCCCTTTCCATTGCAGCTGGCTGGTGCGGTTGGTGCCAAATCGATGGACAAGTGGGCCTTTGAGCGGCCAAGGCAAAGTACCTTTGGCTAAACCGGCAAAGTTGCCGCTTAGCTTGGCTACCACTGGCGTTCGACCCGACGAACCGCCGGAGCGACGTGCAGCTTGCTCTGCTCGTTCTTGAGCTTCCCGAGCATCTCGTTCTGCACGCTCACGCGCCGCTTGTTCGCGGGCGGCCTTTTCTAGAGCCAGTTTAATCTGACGTTCTAGGTTACCTGCCGCCTGTTGTAGACTCGTTAATCGCTGACTACCTTTACTAAGCGCATCGTTAAGCTGTTTGGCGGTGGTACTGCGTTTGCTTTGTTGTGCACTTAGCTTTTCTTGCTCACTTTGTTGACGTGTGAGTAGCTGGTTTAGTTGATTGCGGCTTTGTTCTGCTTGGCGACGGTTATCGGCTAATTGTTCGCGCGTGCGGGCCAACTGGTGTAAAGCGTCGGCGCGCGCTTCATTTAAATGCGCATAATAGTGCAGTAACCGATCAATCTCTGTGCTGTCTTGGCCATTAAGCAACAGCTTGAGGTAGTCGTGACGACCATTCTGATAGGCGGCTCGCAGCTGTTCTGCCAGCAGTGTTTGCTGTTGTTTGGCTTGTTGGTTTAACTGTTTATGCTCTTTATCGAGCTGGGCGAGGGCGGTTTCGTTGTCTTTGAGTTTATGTTGCGTTTGGTTTAGCTCGCGCGCCATGGCTGAAATGGCTTTCTCATCTTTGGCCAGCTGTTGCTGCAGCTGCTTTAGCTTATTTTTTTGCTGCTGCAAGTCTTGCTGCTGGCTGGCAATTTGCCCCTGCACATTTTTGAGTTCTTTACTGTCATTCGCCCATGCGAAAGTACCGATCATGAGACCGGTACTTAATAACACTAAGGTGGCGAACAAGCGCTTTTTGCCCATAGGCTTGATTATTTCAGAACCATCAGAGGCTTACCAGTCATTTGCTCAGGTGTTTCCATGCCCAGTAAGTTAAGCATGGTCGGAGCAAGATCCGACAGCCGACCTTTTGCGGTCGGCGTTGCGTCTCGGCCCACATAAATGAGTGGCACCGGTAACGTGGTATGCGCCGTTTGAATTTGGCCGGTAACGGGGTTGACCATCTGCTCGGCATTGCCGTGATCTGCAGTAATCAGCGCCTCGCCACCCACTTCTTTCAGTGCTGTGACTACGCGGCCAATAGCCACATCTATGGCTTCACAGGCTTTTACAGCCGCCTCAAATACCCCAGTGTGACCCACCATGTCACCATTCGGGTAGTTACAAATAATGACGTCGAATGCTTGGCTCTTAATGGCTTCAACCAACTTATCGGTAAGCAGCTCGGAGTTCATTTCTGGCTGTAAATCGTAAGTGGCGACCTGGGGGCTTGGGATCATCACTCGTTGTTCGCCTTTAAAGCATGCTTCTCGGCCGCCGTTAAAGAAGAAGGTAACGTGCGCATATTTCTCGGTTTCAGAAATACGCAGCTGAGTTTTACCGTGCGCTGCCAACCATTCACCCAAGGTATTAGGCAGTGACTCTGGCGGATAAGCACAAGATGCCTGAATATCGGCGGCGTATTCCGTGAGCATCACAAAGCGACTTAGATCTGGGCAAGCATGGCGAGTGAAGTCGTTAAAGTCTGTTTGCACAAAGGCGCGAGTCAGCTCACGGGCGCGGTCGGCGCGATAGTTCATAAAAATAACCGCATCGCCGTCTTGTATGCTGACGGGCTCGCCCAAGGTGGTCGCCGCGATAAACTCATCATTTTCGCCGCGGTCGTAGGCAGCTTGTAGGCCGACTACGCCATTCGCGGCGTTATATTCGGCTTTGCCCTGCGTGAGTAAGTCGTAGGCTACTTGCACGCGCTCCCAGCGATTGTCTCGGTCCATGGCAAAATAGCGGCCCACAATGGAGGCCAACCGGCCTTTCCCCAGTTTGGCAAACAGGGCATCAACGAGTTCGATAGAGCCAAGAGCTGAGCGGGGTGCTACGTCTCGACCATCAAGAAAGCCGTGCAAATAAATGTGTTCGGCCCCGCGGTCGGCGGCCATCTGTATCATGGTAGCAATTTGGTCTTGGTGACTGTGCACGCCCCCCGCCGACAACAACCCCATAATATGCACGGCTTTGCCTTGGCTAATCGCGCCATCTAGTGCAGTGGTGAGTGTGGGATTGGTAAAAAAGTCTCCATTTTTAATGGCTTTGTCGATGCGGGTTAAGTCTTGGTAGACGATACGACCGGCACCAATATTCACGTGGCCTACTTCTGAGTTACCCATTTGACCATCGGGTAGGCCAACATCATGACCCGAGGTAGAAATAAGCATAGAGGGACAGTGTTGCATCAAACCATCGAGCACCGGCGTGTGGGCGGTATAAATAGCATTATGCTCGGTTTTTTCACTATAGCCCCAGCCATCCATAATGATGAGTACCAAGGGCTTTTTGGTCGAGTTCATAGTGTAACCCTATGTTTGTTATTTTAAAGTGCAGGTCGCGAACGACAATCATTGCTATGTTACTACAAATGACGATTTAGTCGCCACCCGCAGCCCGAGCTAAAATAGTGATCTGAACCTAATTTTAGCAACGTGCAACAGGCCCTCGACAGCTGTTATTTGTCGATACCCCATGTATACTCGTTTTTTTGTATATTCTGACCTTAAAAGAAGTAATCTCATGCAAGAGTATCTCGATTTTTTCACTAACAACACCATGCTAGTCGTAGTTTGGTTTGGTTTGGTTATTGCTATTATTGCCATGACCATCATCTCTAAACTGAGTAAAGTGCTGATAGTCAGCGCCCAAGAAGCCGTTATGCTCATTAATAAGCAGGACGGCGTTGTGATCGACGTGCGTGGTGCCGAAGAGTTTCGTAAGGGCCATATTGCGAGCGCTATTAATGTGCCCGCGGCTCAGCTTAAAGCGAACAATTTAAACCTGATCCAAAAATACCAAAATAAACCAATTTTATTGGTGTGCGAAACAGGTGTCACAACCAACGGCATAGGCCGGTTGTTAACCAAAGGCGACTTTACGCAGGTTCACGCCTTGCGTGGTGGAATGGTCGACTGGCGTACCCAGAATTTACCCGTCACTAAACGTTAATATTTCAATACACATTATAAGGATATCCTCATGGCTGAAACAGCAAATGGTGCAGGTACTGAAGAACAGCAACAGGTTGAATTTCAAATCCAGCGCATTTATCTAAAAGATGTGTCTTTTGAAGCACCGGCCACGCCTTTAGTATTTCAAAAAGAATGGAAGCCTGAAGTTAAGCTGGATTTAGACACCAAGAGCGCACGCCTGGGTGACAACATCTTTGAAGTGGTATTAACGCTGACCGTTACTTGCCTGCTAGGTGAAAACGAAACGGCTTATTTGTGTGAAATTCAGCAGGCAGGTATTTTCACAGTCGGCAATATGGCTGAGCCACAACTGGCCCATTGCTTAGGTGCATTTTGTCCTAATATTCTGTTTCCTTATGCTCGCGAAACCGTGGGTAGCTTAGTCGGTCGCGGTTCTTTCCCGCAGCTGAACTTAGCGCCAGTTAACTTTGATGCCTTATTTGCCGCACACGTACAACGTGCTCAAGAGCAGCAGCAAGAACAGCAGGCTGATGCCTAATGCATAATGATGCCGCCATCTCGGTTCTGGGTGCTGGCTCTTATGGTACCGCCTTGGCCATTGCTCTTGCGCGCAATGGCCATAAAACCTTGCTGTGGAGCCATAGGGCCGAGCAGGCCGCAACCTTAGCCACCGACCGTTGCAATAAGGTCTTTCTACCTGATGCGACTTTTCCCGATAGCCTGACGCCCATCGCCGATTTGCAACAAGCGGTGCAGGCCAGTCGTAACTTGCTGGTTGTAGTGCCCAGCCATGTGTTTGCCGATGTATTAGCGCAGGTTAAACCGTTTTTGCGCAAAGACAGTCGCGTAGCGTGGGCCACCAAAGGGTTAGAGCCTAATACGGGTGGCTTATTGCAGGACGTTGCTCGAGATATTCTGGGGGATCACATTCCACTGGCGGTATTATCGGGCCCGACGTTTGCTAAAGAATTAGCCATGGGCTTGCCCACCGCTATTTCGCTGGCCGCTACAGAGCCTGACTTTGGCAAAGACATGGCTGACTTGCTGCACTGTGGTCGCTCGTTTCGCGTGTACTTAAATGACGACATGGCGGGCTTGCAGTTAGGCGGTGCGGTTAAAAACGTGATTGCCATTGGTGCCGGTCTGGCCGACGGCTTAGGCTTTGGTGCTAATGCGCGTACCGCACTCATTACTCGCGGGCTTGCCGAATTGCAACGGTTAGGTGTGGCACTGGGTGCCGAACAAGACACCTTTATGGGGATGGCAGGGCTCGGTGACCTCGTGCTGACCTGTACCGATAATCAGTCGCGCAACCGCCGCTTTGGTTTGGCATTAGGCCAGGGTAAAGATGTGCAAACCGCCATGGCAGACATTGGTCAGGTAGTTGAAGGCTATCGTAACGCCGCTGAGGTGCAGCAACTGGCCGGCCGCCACGGGGTAGAAATGCCCATTTGCGAACAGGTCTATCAGGTGTTGTATCAAGGAAAAAATGCCAAAGAAGCCGCCCTTTCCTTGTTAAGCCGAGATCGTAAAGCGGAGTGACAAAGCTGTCAGCGGTAAGCTTTAAGCTGTCAGAAAAACGGATAAAAAAGGGAGCCTCATCGGCTCCCTTTTTGCTCTCTAGCTCTTCAACTAAGTACTGAACTCAATAATAAGAGTGATCGCCGCGCTCATGCTCTGTGGCATCGCGCACACCGGTAATTTCGCCAGCAAACTGTTCAAGTAGCTGTTTCTCGATGCCGTCTTTCAAGGTCACATCAATCATAGAACAACCGTTACAACCACCACCAAACTGCAAAATAGCTAAGCCTTCGGGGGTTATTTCGGTTAACACAACTTGGCCACCGTGACTGGCAAGACTTGGGTTAATTTGTGACTGCAGCAGGTACTCAACTCTATCAGCCAAAGGCGCATCGCTAGGCACTTGGGCCATTTTAGCGTTAGGCGCTTTTAGCGTTAGCTGTGAACCCATTTGGTCGCTAACAAAATCAATTTCGGCGTCATCTAAAAAAGCAACGCTTTGTTGATCGACTACAGCTTCAAACCCATTGAACGACAAATGCATATCGTCATGCTCAACGGCATCTGGCGGGCAATAAGACACACCGCATTCAGCATTAGGAGTGCCTGGGTTTACCACGAACACCCGAATATTGGTGCCTTCCGGCTGTTGCGACAGCAATTTGCAGAAGTGTTCCTGGGCAGTTTCGGAAATATTAATCATTGTCATCCTCGCAAAAACCTGACTAAACAACTCAACTTTTAATCATACTCTTGTTGCCGGTGCTTGAATAGTCGTTAGCGCTCAAGAGTCCGACACACCGCCCACACTTCTACCTGAATCACCCCTTGATCGTGTAATAGCTTAGTTAGCTCGGTCATGGTACTGCCGGTGGTAATTACATCGTCCAGTAACGCTACATGGCGATAGGTTACTGGCCGGCAAGAAAAAGCGTGGCGTAAATTTTGCTGACGTTGGCGGCGACTGAGGTGAGTTTGCGAAGCGGTATGGCGCAGGCGTTTCAAGCAGCTGGAGTCTACTTTTATAGGTAATATATCTTGTAGACCACGGGCAATTTCGCTGGCTTGATTATAGCCACGGCGCATTTGTCGCCACCAATGCAGGGGCACCGGTATAATCACCTCAGGATGCGGCCGCGTGAGCTGACGGGCTAATAATTGGCCAAGCAACCGGCCGTTTAACGCCCGTTGATGATATTTTAAATCGTGAATTAACCGGGCAAAGGGCGGTTCAAAATCGGCTAATACCTGCATGCGCTGCCAAAGTGGCGGGCGGCGTTGGCATTGCCCGCAATGCGCATCTTCGACTGCCAGTGGAAAGGCACACTGCGGGCAGGGGTAAAGTAGCAGCGGAAGTTCATCTTGGCAGCTGTCACAAATGAGCGCCTGCTGCTGGCAGTCGTGCCGACACAGCAGGCACTGCCCCCACCAAAGTGGACTTGATTGTAAGCGAGTGACCAAGCGTTTTATCATGGATCCATCGCAACAGGGGAGTGGTGTAATGAGTGTATACGTAGAAAGGCGCGGCCGAGGTCCCAATTTGGTGTTACTACACGGCTGGGGCATGAATGGCGCGGTATGGGATGGGCTAGCGACGCGGCTAGCAGACGACTTTACTTTACACCTCGTCGACTTGCCCGGCTTTGGTCATAGCGCAGCCTTACCCCGATCGGCCAAGCTTAATGATTGGGTAAATGCGGTATTAGCCGCCGTCCCTCATCATGCGGCTTGGCTGGGTTGGTCGCTTGGTGGTTTGTTGGCGACTCAGGCGGCTTTTCAGGCTCCTGCACGCATTAGTCACCTTATTACCTTGGCTAGTTCTCCTTGTTTTGTGGCTAATGAAACTTGGCCTGGCATTAAACCTGAGGTGCTGGCCGCCTTCGAGCAGCAGCTAGCAGCAGACCATCAAGCGGTAATTAATCGCTTTTTAGCACTGCAAGCCATGGGTAGTGAGCATGCACGAGAAGATATTCGACAATTAAAAGAGAGCCTCGCCGCTAAACCGGCCCCCGATCCTGTGGCGCTGGCTGCGGGGTTAGCTTTATTAGGCGAGGTAGACTTGCGCGCAGTGCTCGGCGAATTACAACTGCCCTTATTGCGTCTATATGGTCGATTAGATGGCTTAGTGCCCCGAAAGGTGATTCCGCTCATAGATGCTTTATTGCCAGAAAGCGCTGCGTTCAGCGAGTGTTATATTGAGGCCAAAGCCTCTCATGCCGCGTTTATTTCTCATCCCGACGCCACAGCCGAGCGAATCGCTCACTTCTTGAGTCGTCCTTAAGCAGTGCGGCGAAAGCATCACACCAAGACCTAAAGATATATCAGCAACGGAATCCGCGAAATCTACGGAGAAATAGGGATTGGATCTGAAAAGTCTCTTGATGAGAAGGGTCAAAGCGAAAACCCAAGTAAAAGAACCAGAGCGATAAAAGTTGAATACGTTGTTCGGCTTAGCAGTTATCTTTATGTCGTCTTACCGGGCACGCTCCGGTATCTGCTGTTGTTTTTATGTCGTCCTTTACCCTGTCTCTTACTCTGCACAAGGTGTTTATAGTGTTAACTTTGCTGTGGCGCTTAACTATCAATTACCGTGGCTTGGCTTATAGTTGTTATAGCCATACACCTAATGCACTCAAGCATATATTGGTAAATGGCTTAGTAGCTCACTAAGAGAGCTGACATAAGGAGGTCGAGTCAATGGCAATACCGGTGATATTACCGACAATCGCTCCTAATGCGGCGGCACCGTCTACCGAGGCTGCTGCAGCCGACAAGGCACGTCGGCCCAGTATACCGGTGATTACGGCGGTGCTGCCTTATGCGGCCATTCGACCACGGCATAAAGACCGAGAGCGAGATCGTCGCCAAGCCGCTTTTGAAGCTTGGCTGGGGTTACGCCAAGGGGAAACCTGCTGGATTGGGGCCAATTCCGCCATGAGCCGTCGGCTTAATGTGATTAGTAAGCGCTATGAAAGTTCAGACGACGATGTCGGCTTAGAGCTAGACGTTGAGGTCTGAAATAGAGAGCGGCATGCGTTAGGAGTGAGAGCGGAAAAGTTTGCGTAGTGCAGAGGAGAATGATGATGACCAGTTATCAGCTACAACTGACAGGCAAACAAACGATTGCCGAAGGCACCCTAGCATTTTACTTTGCCAAGCCAGAAGGCTTTACTTTTAAGGTGGGACGAACAAGGTTACGTCGATCAGGCCATGCTAGCCCATCACCTCAACGACGTTAAAGAGCTGATATATTATCTCGATGGGCCTCCCGAGTTAGTCGCAGCCATGAAAGAGTTACTAGAGCAAATCGGCGTTGATGCCGACCAAGTACGCAACGAAGAATTTTCCGGTTATTAAGGCTTTAACAGCGCCGAGCACTAAGCACCAAGCGGCCGGCACCCCGCGCCCAGCTAACCCTGCAGCCAATATTGTTGTGGCTACGATAGAAATGCTCAGCTCACAGCAAGCAGCATGTAGTTTCTTAGCTCGGTGCTTAGCGCTTTACAAATAGATTTGCCCCCGTGCTGGGTGTAAAATTCGGCCACTTACGATGAACTGACCACTAACGAGAGCACCCATGGGCAGAGCCTACCAAAACCGCAAAGAATCCATCGCCAAAACGGCAAATGCCAAAAGCAAGGTATACAGCAAATACGGCCGAGAGATTTACATGGTCGCTAAATCGGGTGGGGCCGATCCAGACGGTAATCTGGCGTTGCGCGGTTTGATTGATCGCGCTAAGAAAGATCAGGTGCCTACCCACGTTATTGATAAAGCGTTGCAAAAAGCCACTAGTGGTGCGGGTGAAGACTTCTCCCCCGCCCGCTATGAAGGCTTTGGCCCAGGGAATTGCCAAGTGATCGTCGACTGTCTAACCGATAACCCAAATCGCACCATCGGCGACGTGCGTCAGTGCTTTAATAAGGTGAAAGCCAAAATTGGCACCTCGGGTACCGTGAGCCACATGTTTGATCACTGCGCTATTCTAGTGTTTGCCGGTGATGACGAAGATGCCGTATTAGAAGCGCTGATGATGGCCGATGTAGACGTGACCGACATCGAACTAGAAGGCGGGAAAGTCACCGTATTTGCCCCGCATACGGAATACTTCAAAACCAAACAGGCATTAACCGAAGCCTTTGCCGACATCGATTTTGAAGTAGATACCATTCAATACGTCCCCCAAACTACCATTGAAATTACCGGCGATGACGTAGCTCAAATGGAACGTTTCCTCGACATGCTGGACGATGTAGACGACGTACAAAACGTTTACCATAACGCCGAATACTAAAACATGAACCGTCTTTTTCATTGAGCAAATAAGAAGGGACAGCCTAGGGGCTGTCCCTTCTTATTTACCCCTTCTCCTTGCTGCACTATCCCATCGCTATCATTACGCCTAGTCCTGAGCGTGTTAATAAGTTATCGAAAGAACACTCCACTATGGAGGTTTTTTGATGTGCAAATTTATGATTAAGATCACACTTTTAGTAACAATATAAAAACATATCGTTTGTTTTGGTCAGTTGCTATGCAATTTTTTGTTAACGAAATCCCGATTGACTTGTAAGCATTTACTTTAAAAACAAAGTTTTAAGCTTTTATTCTTATAGTTTTCTCTCCTGAGTATTCAAAGGGCTCCAGTCTGACACGCTAGTTATATGTGTAGTTTGTATTTTACAAACTGTTAACGATTGGTCTATTATTGGATCGTTAACAATAACCAAGCTAGTTCGTAAACAAGGATGGCACAATGAGAATTAAAATTATCAACCCGAATACCACTCAGTCGTTTACCGACGCACTACAGACATTAGCCGATAGAGTTTCTCGCCCCGATACCGAAATTCTGGCGGTCAGTCCCGCCACTGGCCCAGCGTCCATCGAAAGCTTTTACGACGAAGCGCTGTCGGTACCTGGCGTGCTGGAAGAGATTGCCAAAGGCGATCGCGAAGAAAATATCGACGCCTATGTGTTGGCCTGTTTCGGTGACCCGGGGCTTTATGCCGCTCGGGAGCTAACCGACAAACCGGTGCTGGGTATTGCCGAAGCGGCTTTTCACATGGCGGTGATGAGCGGTGCCTATTTCACTATAGTGACCACGGCGCCTAGAGTTCGTTTCATGACCGAGCACTTGGTCAATCGCTACGGCTTTAGCGAGCAGTGCAAAAATATCCGTACCACACCGATGAAGGTATTGGATTTAGCTACCTCACCAGACACAGCAATTGCAAAAGTGATTGCCGAATGCCAGTTAGCGATTAAAGAAGACCACGCCGAAGCCATAGTGCTGGGTTGTGCTGGTATGTCCCAGTATCGGGAATATATCGAACAGCAAATCGGCATTCCGGTGATCGATGGCACAGTAGCAGCGGTCAAGCTGTGCGAGGCCATGGTGGATATGAAGCTGGGCACCAGCAAGGTATTGACCTTCAGCTGGCCACGACCAGAAATGGCTCCCCAAGGGCGCCAACTCAATATCGCCTGAGGCGATAACACGAGAACTGCACGGCTCATGGTGGTCGGCAGAGGATGGGGAACTTAGCGCCCCGAGTGACGGAATACCGAGGATTTAACTATGGCTACTCAGAATGTAAGCAACAGTGCCGCGATTCCCATGCAAACCGGTAACGTACAATCAGCCAAGGTGGTTGGAAGTAATGAGAAGAAGGCAGGAGATGAGTCACTTGCTCCCCAGAAAAATAGAATTATGGGTAGAGTTTCTTATTTTCTAGCTTGGTTTGGTGGTTGTGTATCAATTGGCACCTTTACTATGGGCTCTAGTATTGTTGGCACGCTCAATTTGTTACAAGCTTGCATAGCGATCTCGATCGGTTGTTTTAGTATAGGTATAGCTCTAGCGTTGAACGGGGCTGCAGGCTACAAATACGGCATTCCTTTTATGGTACAAGCTAGGAGTTCATTTGGTTTTGCCGGTACCCGTTTTCCAGGTATGGTGCGAGCAGTACCGGCTATCATATGGTATGGCTTTCAAAGTTGGATCGGTGCTGGGGCATTGAACGCAGCTTCAGCTGCCTTATTTGGCTTCGATAATCTAGTACTGTTTTTCGTGGTATTCCAGTTCCTGCAGATTGGCCTGTCTGTCCTCGGTTTTCAGGGCATTAAATGGTTAGAAAATATAGGCAGTGGCTTTATTCTAGTAGCGCTAGTTTATATGTTTTACAGCGTAATAAATAAATTTGGTGATGATATAGCGACCAATTTGGTGAATATTGAAGGCTCTTGGGGTTTGCCATTTTGGGGAGCCACTATGCTGTTCCTCGGTGTTTATAGCACCATGATGTTGAATGTCAGCGATTACTCTCGTGAGCTAAAGGAAGGTACTAAGCCGGGTTGGTTAACGGTAATTTATTCCATGTCTATTCTGCCTTGTACTATTTTTATGGGCTTAATTGGATTGATGGTTTCCGGCGCTACGGGGATATCTGATCCCATTCAGGTTTTCTCCAGTGCGGTTGATAACACACCATTACTCGTTATTACTCTGTTATTTATTGCCTTCGCCCAAGTCACTACCAACGTACTTAATAACGTTATACCACCGACCTATATCTTAATGGATGTGTTTAAACTGAAGTTTCGCACCTCGACCATTCTGGTTGGTTTGTTGGCTTTTTGTACCTTCCCTTGGAAATTGGTACAGGAAGACTCGGCAGCAGGTTTACAGATTTTCGTACAAACGTACTCTGCATTCTTGGGCCCCATCTTTGCCGTTATGGTGGTGGATTATTTTATTCTACGTCGCCGTACACTGGACTTAGATAAGCTTTATGACGAACAGGGTCCCTATAAAGGTATCAACTATGGTGCTGTGATTTCTGTATTGGTTGGGGCTTGCGTAGCATTAACGTTCGTCTCTGTATCTTTGTACGCCAGTCTATTACCCGCCGGTATTGTGTATTATCTGCTGATGCAGTACTGGAAGCCCTGCCAGCGCTTCCGTTATTAATCCAAGAGGGGTCCGGTCAACGGACCCCTCTTTGTTTCAGAGTCTGCTTATCTTTCGAAATTATTTCTGCAGCAATTGGCAGGGGTTTTATACTAAAACAGAGTTGATGCTGGGAGACACTCCGCATACAGGCGCGATAACGCAGTAACAGCGCGTTTAACTCGACAAAACTTAACCGCGAAAAGTCAGCAGAACCTAAATAAGGAGTGCCGATATGGATGACCGTCTACTCGAGGTGAAAAGCAGGGATCCTCTGCTATATAACGAAGACTTGGCACCAGTAAAGCATAAGCATCGTAGCTGGGGTTGGTTTGAAATTTTTAACGTCTGGTCCAACGATATTCAGAGTTTGTTTGGTTACAGTCTGGCCGCTTCGTTGTTTTTAACTTACGGCCTGAATGGTTGGGCGGTGATGGGCGCCATTATTCTTGCGGGTTTTATCGTCATGGTACTTGTGAACCTGACCGGTAAACCCAGCGTGAAATATGGTATTCCCTTTCCGGTACTCATCCGTTCAAGCATGGGCGTTAGAGGGGCAAACTTACCGGCGCTGCTGCGCGCGATTGTCGGTATTTTCTGGTACGGAGTGCAGACCTACTTTGCTTCGACGGCCGTTACTTTATTACTGACCGCCTTGTGGGGGCCGAGTAGTGGCGCTGAATTTCTGGGCTTGTCGCCGACCGCTTGGCTGTCGTTCGTTATTGTCTGGCTGTTTCAGATTTTGTTGTTCTGGCAGGGTATCGACAAGATAAAGATATTCCTTAATCTAGCTGGACCGTTGGTTTATCTGGTCATGGTGGTATTAATGATCATTGTCTGGGTAAAGGCTGGTGATCAATTGATACCAGCAGTCAGCACTATTTTTAGCAGTGCTGGCCTCAAGGAAGGCAGCGATCTAGCAGCATTCAGTGCCATTGTAGGCACTATGGTTGCTTACTTTGCTGCAGTAGTCATCAACTTCGGAGACTTTACTCGTTTTGTGCGTAGCGAAAGGGAGATGAAGATAGGCAACCTAGTTGGTCTGCCACTTAACGTTGCATTTTTCTCTTTTATCGCATTGATGATTACCGCGGGTACTTTAGTCTTGTTTGGTGAGGCGCTGACCAATCCTGCAGATATTATTGAGCGGGTAGACTCGTTGCCATTAACGATAGTAGCGGCGCTAACCTTCTTTGCCGCGACTGTGGGCATTAACTTAGTCGCGAACTTTATTCCACCGGCCTATGACCTTGCCAACTTATTTCCTCGAGTCATTACTTTTCGCATTGGTGGCTTGATTACCGCCGTGATTGCCTTCTTTGTCGGGGCGTTCTGGGTATCTTTTATTAGCCAGATTGGTATTCCTGGGTTTGTAAATGCGCTAGGCGCCATCGTGGCACCTTTTTACGGCATTATCGTGGTGGACTACTATCTGATAAAGCGTCAAGAGCTGGATATGGAACAGCTATTTTCGTCAGCTCCTACAGGTGCTTACTATTATCAGGGTGGCTGGAATCTCAAGGCAATACTGGCCTTTGCTATGGCAGCGGTGTTCTCTATTTCGACCGTGTTAGCGCCTAGCTTGGCCGAGCTTGACGGCTACGGATGGTTGATTGGTGCAGCCCTGGGTGGCATTTTCTACAAAATTTTAGTTATGTTACTTGGAGATCGAGCGAAAGAAAATGTACAGTAAGTTCTGATTTAGTTTATTAATAAAAAAGGGCCACGGCCCTTTTTTAAACTAAAACAGTCGTTATTGTTCACGAATTCACCTTGTGATAACCTTAATTCGTAGTTTGTACTAATTTTGCAGTTCTGGAAATCGAATCTGTCCGTAACAATAATAGAATAATAGGTTGGTTGGTCAGACCTTTGTTATTCATATCAAGGTAGCACTATGAGTAATAAAACCAAAGATCTAGATAGCGTTTATCAACGTATCTGGGAAGCGATAGTAGCTCATAAATTGTTGCCAGGTACCCGCTTAAAGGAAGAGGAGTTAAGCGAGACGTTTGGTTTGAGTCGTGGGTTTGTGCGTAAGCTATTGTTGCAATTGTCTTATCATAAGTTGGTCAACTTGGTTCCCAATAGTGGTGCCTTTGTTGCAGAGCCTTCACCAGAAGAAGCGCGGGATATTTTTCAAGCTCGCCGTTTAATTGAAGCTGAGCTGGTACGTGAGTTGGCAAGCAAGTGTACGATGCGCGAAAAAAAGCTATTGCAGGAACATTTGGAGCAGGAGCATCAGGCGATTGAACGGGGCGAGCAGAGTTTACGTATTCGCTTATCTGGTGAATTTCATTTATTGATCGGCAAGCTGGCTAATAAGCCGGTGTTAACGTCCTTTCTGCATGAAATCATCCCGCGTTCATCACTCATAGTGGCGCTTTATCAAGGAACAGACCTAAACCAGCACAGTCATTCTGGTTCGTCTTGTAGTGAACATAATACATTGTTAGAGGCGATTGCTACTCATCAAGTCGAGCTGGCAGTAACGCTGATGATTAATCACCTCAACGAAATTGAAGCCCAATTACAGCTAGAGCCGATTACAGATAAAGTAGCTAATCTTAAAAATATTTTTGCCGATGTCTGAGACAAGTTTAATCATAGAAGTTGGCTGCACAACATGAAATTAGCGATCTAAATCATGCGTATTTGCCGAATGTTGCAGTCGATAAACAGACCCTCCGTCAGGAGGGTTTTTTATTGCGACCTCTTATATAAGAATGTTTATCTCTGCTGACTATAAATTCCTGTTGCTTATCATCTTAACAGTTTGATTTATAATGAAATTATGACAATTATAACGACAGGCGTTAATCGTCTGAGTCTTTGTCTTATGGAGTGAAGTAAATATGTCAGATTTGGATTATATCAAGACCACCATCGAGTTGGCGCGGGATAACGTGGCCCGTGGCGGGCAGCCGTTTGGCGCGCTTTTGGTACGCGATGGGGTGGTACTGGCGGAGGGCGTTAACGAAAGCTATATCGATCACGATGCTACCGCCCATGCTGAAATTCAGGCGATTCGTAATGCGGGAAAACAGCATAAAGCGACTTCGTTTTCCGGCGCCACCATGTATGCCAGTGGTAAACCTTGCGCTATGTGTCTGGCTGCTATGATCCAAGTCGGTGTTGCTAAGCTGGTGTACTGCGCCGACGACGATGTAGGCGAAGGCTACGGCTGGTCTACGGAATATCTATATGATCGGATGCAGAGTGGCTTTGGACACCAAGGCATAGCAACCACCTATCTGCCGCTGGATGAAAAAACTCACGTATTTGAGTTATACAAAGAAAAACACGGCAACGGTAGCAACGAACAAATGAAAGGTTAACGCTAATTGACGTTAAGCTATGTAGGTCAAAACCTAAAAGCGAAAGAACATTTTTGCCACGGAATACACGGAAATACACGGACAAAGAGCAACAAAGAACGATAACCGCTTTAAAGCGCTCATCGATTAGGAGTAAGTCATTAAAAAGCTGGTGTTAATTAACCCTAACGGCAATGCCGAGGTTACTGCTGCCATGGCTGCGCAGGCCCAGCTCGTGCTTGACTGCAAGATGCCGGGCCCGCGCTGTCGCGTGCTCGGCAGAACTAACCAGCAAGCCCCGCCATTATTAGCAAGCCCCGCTGATATGCAGCTTGCAGCCGCGGGCGTGTTGGCGTTGGGCGTGCAAGCTGAACAGGAACAAGCTTGCGCTATTATCGTGGCGGCGTTTAGTGATCCTGGCATGAATGAGCTACGCGGGAAGGTATCGATTCCGGTGTTGGGTATAGGCGAGTCGGCTTTTGCCGAGGCTGCTAAAGGCGGCCGTCATTTTGGTATCGTTACCATCACGCCAGACGTGGCTTTGCTGGCCTCTTTTACCGCAAGGGCGACTGAGTTAGGTGTTGGCGGGCAGTATTGTGGCGCGCACGTTACTCAAGGCGATGCGCATACGCTATTAGCCAATGTAGAGCAGCTAGATCGGGCATTGGCGGTGGCCATTGCCGAGTCTATTGCCGATGGTGCCCAAGCCATCATACTGGGTGGTGGCCCCTTATCGGCTGCTGCTGAGCGCCTACAATCCCAGTTTGCCGTGCCACTACTTAACCCTGTCAGTGCCGCAGCACGGGCTGTAGTGCAGCTCGGTGACGGGCGACTGAGTAAGCGGTGATAAAAAATAAAGCCCTGAAATATCAGGGCTTTATTTAATTAAAAGACGCTTAAGAAGATAATAGAACGTTACTCGATGTTCTGAATTTGCTCGCGCATTTGCTCTATTAGTACTTTGAGCTCGACCGCTGAATTGGTGATATCGGTGCTGATCGACTTAGATCCTAGGGTGTTGGACTCGCGGTTAAATTCTTGCATCATGAAGTCTAACCGACGACCACAGGCGCCGCCTTTTTTCAGAATTTTGCGGGTCTCGCCAATGTGTGTCACCAAGCGATCTAGCTCTTCGGCGACATCGACTTTTTGTGCCAATAGCACCATTTCTTGTTCTAGGCGCTGGGGCTCGAGTTCAATTTTGGCTTCTTCAAATCGGTCCTGCAGGCGCTGGCGCTGCCACGCCATAATAGCCGGCATTTCGGTTTTAACTTTATCTACTTCTTGCTCAATTCCGGTTAAGCGCAGCTCGATTAGCTCTTTTAGCTTATCGCCTTCGCTGGCGCGGGCGGCCAAAAAGTCATCCACTACTTTATCTAGGCAGGCGATTAGTTCACTGCTTAACGTATCCATATCTTGGGCTTGTGCTTCCATCACCCCAGGCCAGCGTAAAATATCAACCGGGTTTAGAGTGCCTTGGCCTGCTTCTTCCATCACCCAGTCGGCACCGGCAATCAATTGCTTAGCAAGTGGCTTATTCATTTGTAACTGGCCTTGGTTGGCCAAGTTAGACTCAAAGCGCAGGCCACACTCTACTTTGCCACGTTGCATGCGGGCGCGTAGCTTTTCACGTACTAAGGGCTCTAGGCTGCGAAACTGCTCGGGCAAGCGGGTGTAGGTTTCTAGGTAGCGTTGGTTAACAGAGCGGATTTCCCAAACGGCGGTACCCCAGTCTTGTTTAAATTCTTGTCGCGCATAGGCGGTCATGCTGTGGATCATGTGATTCTCGATGTATGTTGCACGTTAATGAGGTGAGTTTGACACAGGCCCTTACTGTACGGCAATGGCGTACGCGCTAGATAGTGCACGCATGCAATGGGCGAGTAGTTTCTTTATAATAACTTTCTTTATAAGAATCGTGTTTCACCAAGCGTACACCACGATTTTATCCTCATTGGAGAATACTATGTCTACACGAGCCTGCGGCCGCGCGGTTGATGAAATTCGCCCCGTTACTATTACGTCTAATTATACTCGTCATGCCGAAGGCTCTGTGCTGGTGGAATTTGGCCACACCAAGGTGCTGTGCAACGCCTCCGTGGAAAAAGGCGTGCCCCGTTTTTTACGCGGTAAAGGCCAGGGCTGGGTAACCGCCGAATACGGCATGCTACCCCGTTCAACGCATAGCCGCATGCACCGTGAAGCCTCCAAAGGCAAGCAGGGTGGACGCACCATGGAAATTCAACGCCTTATTGGTCGCTCGCTGCGTGCCGCCATGGATTTGAACAAGCTGGGTGAATACACCATTACCGTGGATTGCGATGTCATTCAGGCGGATGGTGGCACCCGTACAGCGGCGATTACCGGTGCGTGTGTGGCATTGGCCCACGCAATCACATGGATGCAAGGGCAGGGCATGATCACTGCTAATCCGCTGAAAACGCTGGTTGCAGCTATTTCGGTAGGCATGGTGAATGGTCTGGCTGTTTCAGATTTGGAATACACCGAAGACTCCACTGCCGAAACCGACATGAATGTGGTGATGACTGCCGAAGGTCACATGATTGAAGTACAGGGCACGGCAGAAGCGGCACCTTTTACTCATGAGCAGTTGCTGGCCATGCTGGCCTTAGCCCGCAAGTCCATTGATGAGCTGGTTGCTCATCAGCGCCAAGCTATTGCGAATGTTGAGTGATAAATGTTGAGTGAAGAACAAAAAATAAAGAGGTAAAGATTTTTCGCCACGGAATACACGGAAAAACACAGACGAAGAGCAACAAAGAACGATAAAGGGGAAGTACCGTCAGTCTGGTGTTCTTCTTCAACCTTCAACCTTCAACCTTCAACCTTCACCCTTCACACGGTGTTTTTCTGTTAGTGTTCTTCCGTGTATTCCGTGGCAAGAATAGGTTTGGGATTGGCCCGTCCTCTTGACCCTTCACTCTTCACCCGTTTTTCCGCAGCAAAAAATGTTTAACGCTTATGATGGTCATATTGGCTGCGAGCTAAAATACTTGAGAGAAGAATCGATGAAAGCATATCAGCGTGAGTTTATTGAATTTGCCATGAGCAAAGACGTGCTTAAATTTGGCGAGTTCACCCTAAAGTCGGGCCGTACTAGCCCCTACTTTTTTAATGCCGGTTTGTTTAACAGTGGCCGAGACTTAGCGCGTTTAGGTCGTTTTTACGCCGCCGCCTTGGTAGATGCCAACATCCAATATGATGTGTTGTTCGGCCCTGCTTACAAAGGTATTCCTATTGCCAGTGCCACTGCCGTTCAGCTGGCAGAAGTGCACGACCAAGATGTGCCTTATTGCTTTAACCGTAAAGAAGCTAAAGATCACGGAGAAGGTGGCAACTTAGTTGGTAGCCCTTTGCAAGGCCGTATTATGCTAGTGGACGATGTGATCACCGCGGGCACGGCCATTCGTGAGTCGATGGATATTATTCAGGCTAACGGTGCCGAATTAGCTGGGGTACTCATTGCACTGGATCGCCAAGAGAAGGGCAAAGGCGAGTTGTCGGCCATTCAAGAAGTTGAGCGTGATTATAACGCCGAGGTGACAGCTATTATTACTTTGGCCGACTTGGTGGAGTACTTAAGCGAACAGCCCGCGATGGCCGAGCACCTAGAGCAAGTGCAGGCTTATCGGCAGCAGTACGGGATTTAATTAGACGTTAAAAACATAGCACCCAGCGCCAAGCGAAAATAAGACTCCGCTCTTTGCCGTTCTTGGCGCTGGGTGCCGGGCGCCTCTTTCTATGCCGTCCTCTTCCTCCTTCACCCATAACCCGCCACTAAGTTACTTAGATTTTCGGCCTACGGCGGCGGTGAGCATGGTGTGTAGTAATTCGTGCGCATCGAATTTGGTCAATGCCCGGTCGGCACCTACCTGCTCAGCATAGCTTAAGCTCATCTCGCTGCTTAATGATGAGTGCAGGATAATCCAAGGCTGATGTAGGTTGGGGTTGTTTCGTACTTCAAATGCCAGTTCATAGCCATCCAGCCCCGGCATTTCAATATCGCTCACCAAAATATCTACGGGATGACCGTCAGCATTGGCACTGAGCATGCGCGCTAAGGCATCATTACCATCGTGGGTTACCTGATAACCGATGTTTTTACGATCAAGCAAGTCACTCAACTGCTTGCGGGCAACAATTGAGTCATCCACCAGCAAAATCGATAACCCCCGTAGAGTTTCAATTTCCATATCGTTTAACTGTACATCTTGGCTGCTCAGAGATTCCGGATAGACCTTCGCCAGTAGCAACTCTAAATCCAGTAACTGAACCAGCTCGTCATCTATGTTTACCAATCCGGTAATAAACGCATTTCGCCCCAGCGCCTTGGGCGGTGGCGAAACGTCTTGCCAGTCAATTTCAACGATGCGCTGCACTTTACGCACCAGAAATCCGATTTCTTTACGGTTTACGTCGGTGACTATAACCGAAGCGATTGCGCGCTCTTCAGCCGTTAAAGGGGGATAACCGACGGCCGCTGCCATATCAATAACGGGTACCGCCGCACCGCGAAAGGTAGCGCTGCCAATAACGGTACTTTGGCTGCTGGGGAGTCGGGTTAATCGAGGGAGGGGCATGATTTCGCGGATTTTCAGCGTGCCCAAGCCAAATAAACGTCGGCCTGCTAGCTGAAACAGCAACAGCTTTTGCAACTGCTTAGGATGTTTACTCATAGCGTATCATGCTCTTTTTATGGGCAGAATGAATACCTAGCACAGGGGGTATTTTAATGCCGTAATGATATGAAACCGTGGCTTGGTAAGTCCAGCCAAAAGGGTAACGATTATTTGCATTTGCAGACCCTAGTGTCGCTTACGGGGTGCTGCCTTTAACTTGCTGATTAATATGCCAGCGTAGCAACTGCGGATAGGCGGCGATGCGCGCTGCCTGCTTAGGGGCCACCGGTTGCACCGGTTCATTGTCTAGCAACAAAGAATCTGATGTTAGCCACGGATAGAATACTGGTGGGTCATTTAATACATAGGCCCCTTGTTGGTCTATCCATAACAAGACGTTGTAGCCAAAGGCGCGAGCGGCATCGTCTTGGGGAGCCAGCATATTGCGCCCGCCCAAGGCTAAGTACGGCTGCTGCGATAAGCTGTAATGATACAAGGTAGGCATAATATCTTTGTGCGAACCGACCCTCAGCTGGTCAAAGCGCCAATCGAGGCTATCAAGAATAGGCTTTGGTACATAAAGGTAAAAAGGCACCCCACGATCCAACACTTGTTCATTAGGGTAAAACGCCTTAATACGGCGCATTTGATGGTCGCCCGTGGCCGCAATAAGAGTACGGTTTGCTAAGCTTGAGTCTTTTATGTGGTCGATAAAGCCGCCTAAGGCATCGGCGGCATATTGAAACGTCGTTAAAATTTCGTATGGCTCTATAGACCCTGCTTCAATATGTTGTGCATATTGCGGCGTAATGGTGATCGGTTTCGGACTATAAGTATTGGGAGTGACGTAGGGTGGGTGATTGGTCACCGTCAAAATACTGATAAACAGCGGTTGTTCAGACTCAGCTAATAAAGTTTCCGCTAAACGATAGGCATATTCGTCTGGCAGGCCCCAGTCGGTCATGTATTGCTCTGCTTCTGGATAATAATCCAACAGCGCGTTTTGATCATAAACCGCATCTACTCCCTGCAGTGGTAGATAGTTAACCAAATTACGCCACATCATATTACCAGGAGAGATGAAAATATTGCGATAACCGGCTTTGTTATAAATATCGAAGGGAGTGTCTAGGTCAATATGTTGGGCCGATGAATGGCTGATATTTTGTACTGGGCTGTTGAAGAATAACGCGGCCAATGATGGTGCTGTGCCATTGTCTTGTGATAAAAAACGGGTAAACAAGAAATCGTCAGCAAAATGCGGGCGTAGTCGGCCCAACAAGTCATTGTTGCTTGGTTGATCAAACGCCAACATATTACTGCCTAAGCTTTCCATCATTGCCAGCACCACATGAGGTGGCTGCTGCGCTAGGTAGTCGTTGCTTTGCGTGTGTCCGTTGAGTGATGCAAAGTTTAAAGTGTGTAGTAGCTGTTGGCCTTGTTGCTGGCTTACGGTCGTAAACTGTACGTCTCTTTTTTTATCTTTCCATGCCCAGTCGAGTGCCATTAGCGCATTCGGCGTTAACTGATTAAGTACCGATAATTCTGACACTTGTGCATTGCCACGGCGCAGTGGAAAGGTGCCGACGCTGCCGCGTGCAAACACGAACACTAGGCTGACGCCTATGAGTACATACACCACAAAAAAAGCCCAAGGCATGGGGCGCTTACGTGGCGCCAATCGCAGCTGATAATAGACCAGCAAAGCAGGAATAGCGGCGGCCAGCAGGGCTAATAAGCTGGCGCTAATCACTGGATAATCTTGGCCCATATTGGCTAATACGGCCGAGGTATCATCTTCAAAAAGACCAAATGCGAACACATCAAAATGATGGTGATAAGTTTGGTAGTAATAAAAATTACCAATGGCCGCAGCCGCCACAATGAGACTGACTAAAGCAATAAATAGCGGCGCTAAGCGTCGCCAAACTTGCCAACTGTTATGCCAAGCGGCCAGCAGTAAGCCTGATAATAGCAAGGGTGCCAAGGCCATACCGGCAATGCGCAAATCGTATCGTATTCCCGTGACCCACATACGGCGCACATCATCAGCTTGCCCGACTAATGTCTGCGGATCTGCAAATTGCTGAAACATCAGATAGCGAGCACCTAACAGGATCAGCACCAGCCAGGCAACCTGCAGCCAAAGCAGGCGAAACAATAGACGAATACGAGTTTGGTACATAGTGGGCCTAGGCTAAAAATAGAGCGGTTATGATAGGTATTATTCATAAAAAAAGCCGCAGATTCGCGGCTTTTCTACTGCATGCAACGAGCTTATGCTACATCGTTTTTGATTAAGTGCACATCCATTTGCGGGAAAGGGATGCCGATGTTATTGGCGTCTAATTCGTTTTTAATTTTCTCTAATAAATCAAACTTAAGAGCCCAATAATCACCAGCTTCAACCCAAGGGCGGACAATAAAGTCGACCGAAGATGCACCTAGATTACTGACCGCAATTCGGCACTCGGGCTCTTTAAGTACCCGAGGGTCTGCATTGATGATGCGCGTTAGTACCTCTTTAGTCAGCTTTAAGTCGGCGCGGTAAGACACGCCAATGACCAAGTCGAGCCGTCGGGTTTTCTCTTTAGAATAGTTGATGATGTTGTCGTTCAGGATCTTGGCGTTGGGCACCACTATCATGCGATTGTCCGCTGTCATTAAAATGGTGGTGAAAATCTGTACCGACTGCACGGTGCCGGCGGTGCCGCCTGCTTCCACATAATCACCGGCCTTGAAGAAACGAAATCCTATCAACAACACGCCGGCAGCAAAGTTAGACAGGGAGCCCTGTAGTGCTAAGCCAACCGCTAGACCTGCGGCACCAATAATGGCGATAAAAGAGGCGGTTTGCACGCCTACTCGGCCCAGAGCAGCAATAATAACGAAGGCCAGCAGACCATACTTGATGAGGCTGGTCACGAAATCGGAGATAGTAGTATCTACGTTGCGCTTTTTCATCACTGAGTTAACGCCGCGAGTGAGCATGCCCACTGCGATAAAGCCGATGACCAGAGTCAGAATCGCCGCGGCAATATTCACCGCATAGTGGATAATCAGCTCTTGGTTGTTACTGATCCAGCTTTGAGCCTGATTGACGATATCTGGACTGAGAATGTCTGTTTCCATCAGTTTATCTCTCTATGTATAGGGTGATCGGCCATTAAGACTCTATGGCCAGAGTGGTTAATTGTGTCAGCAGTAGCTGCCAGTGCTGTTCAAAGTGTAAGGTCGGCTTAAGGCGAAACTGACTGCGGACATATTGATTAATACGCCCTTCAATGTAGGCCAAGAGTAGGTTGGCCAGTACTTTCTCGTCGGCTGCAAAGCCCTCGCCTTCGTATAGCCGGCGCTCGCGCATAACCTGCTTGAATTGAACATCAAGCCGTTCAAATAGCTGGTTGATACGTGCCAGTAATCGCTCGTGTTCACCTTGTAAGGCGTCACCATTAAGCAGGCGAGTGATTCCGGGATTACGTTCACAAAAGCCCAAAATCAGCTGCATGATATAGCGCAATCGCAAGGCGCTGTCTTTTTCATCTTGCAAAATCAGATTAATGCGAGAGAAGAGTGTTTCTTCAATAAAGTCGATTAATCCCTCAAACATCCGTGCTTTGCTAGGAAAGTGTCGATAGAGTGCCGCCTCGGATACGCCCACTTCTGCCGCTAGCTTGGCGGTGGTAATACGCTGTCCGGGGCTTGTCTCTAACATGTGCGCCAGTGCTTGTAGAATTTGTTCGCGTCGATTTTTTTTAATTTGGGTATTGGCCATAGATACGCTTAACTCGGTTATTGGCGACCGGAAGAACCGAAACCGCCTTCTCCCCGCTCACTGTGGTTAAATTCATTAACGAGCGTAAATTGGGCCTGCACGACCGGTAAAATAACTAGCTGTGCAATGCGCTCACCAGGTTCTATGGTGAACGGCGTTGACCCTCGATTCCAGCAAGACACCATTAACTGACCTTGATAATCAGAGTCAATTAGGCCCACCAGATTGCCTAATACTATGCCGTGTTTATGGCCAAGACCAGAGCGCGGTAATATGGTGGCGCACAGGCCTGGGTCTGCAATATGAATGGCTAGGCCTGTAGGCAGTAGTTGCGTATCGCCAGGAGCTAAAGTCAGAGAGGCGTCTAGGCAGGCGCGTAAGTCTAAACCGGCAGAGCCGGGAGTTGCATAGGCAGGTAGAGGGAAATCGGTACCTACGCGGGGGTCAAGAATTTTAAGCTCTATGGGTGTCATGGTATTTTTCTGCAATTAGAGTAATAAGATGAGTGGCTAGCTGGTGTTTGTCTGCCAACGGTAATTCAGTGTGACCGTTAGGCCAAAATACGGTTAGCGCATTATTATCGCTATTAAAGCCTTGGCCCAACGCAGCCACATTGTTAGCCGCAATCATATCAAGTTTTTTACGCTTAAGTTTATCTTGGGCATAGTGCGCTAGATCTTGAGTTTCGGCGGCAAAACCGACAGTAAACGGTTTGCTGGTGAGTGCTGCCACCTCCGCCACAATATCGGGATTTTTGGTCAACTCGATGATCATTTCATCGCGCTGTGTTTTTTTAATTTTGTGCTCAGACACCACCTTTGGTGCGTAGTCTGCCACGGCGGCACAGGCGATAAAAATGTGTTGCTGTGCAATTTCTTGCATTACTGCGGCATGCATTTGTGCCGCACTTTCTACATTAACTCGGGTCACTCCTACAGGAGTGATTAGCGTAACGGGGCCACTGACTAAGGTAACATCAGCTCCCAGTTGCTTGGCGGCCGCTGCCAACGCAAAGCCCATTTTGCCCGAGCTGTGGTTAGAAATAAAACGTACCGGATCCAGCGCTTCTCGAGTAGGCCCTGCGGTTAGCATCAGCTTAACGCCTGCTAACAGTTGTGCCTTCGGCTGCGCCGCTGGTGGCGAAAGCGGTGTAAAATGCTGTTCGATAAGCGCCACTAGCTCCATGGGCTCCAGCATACGGCCAAGGCCGGTATCGCCACAGGCCTGAGCACCAAGGGCAGGCCCCCATACCAAGGTGTGGCGCTGCGCTAGCAGGGTTAAATTATGCTGAGTGGCGGGGTGGCGATACATCTGCTGGTTCATAGCAGGCGCCACGGCTACGAGAGCGGGGGTGGCTAGGCACAGGGTGGTTAATAGGTTGTCTGCAAGCCCTGCCGTTAATTTGGCCAAGGTGTTGGCGCTGGCGGGGGCAATTAATATTAAATCGGCCCACTTAGCCAGTTCAATATGGCCCATACCCGCTTCAGCAGCCGGATCTAATAAGGCATCAGATACCGGCTCACCCGAGACGGCTTGTAAGGTCAGCGGCGTAATAAATGCTTTGGCCGACTCGGTCATCACCACACGTACCTCGGCGTGACGCTCTTTAAGACGGCGTACCAACTCGGCACTTTTATAGGCTGCGATACCGCCACTTATACCAATTAAAATGCGTTTTCCTGTTAATGACATTACTGTTTTCCACCCGCTGACAGAGTGGCAAGATTATCATAAAAAAACGGCTTTGGCGGTGATTGCCTAGCTTTAGACTAGGCTTAATTGTAATGCTGCCTTGGCAGCTGCGAGCGACAGATACCTTAAAATCTAAGAGCTATTTTGCCACGGAATCCACAGATGCAGAGCGACAGAGTAAAGCGAAAACATATTTTTATTATAAGATCTTAATCATCAATTATTTTGAATCTTAATTTTCCGTGTGAGTCGGTTTATTCCGTGGCGAAGAGATCTTTAATCTTTTAACTGCACAATAACCACATGGAGGTGGAGATGAGTATTAAAGATTGGCCCCTGCAAGAGCGCCCGCGCGAAAAGCTACTCAGTCGTGGGCCAAGCAGTTTATCTGATGCAGAGTTGCTGGCCATTTTTCTACGCACCGGCGCTAAGGGCATGGATGCAGTTAGTTTGGCGCGCACATTACTAAATGAGTTTGGCTCGTTGCGTCAGTTGTTAATGGCAGATCAACAGAGTTTTTGTGCGGGACCAGGGCTGGGATTAGCGAAGTATGTTCAGCTGCAAGCCAGCCAGGAGTTAATGCGACGATTTTTAGATGAAAAACTCATTCGTGAAAATGCCCTCACTAGCCCCGAGCTAACGCGGGAATTTTTACAAGCGCGATTGCGTGATCAGCCCCGAGAAGTATTCGCCTTATTATTATTGGATAATCAGCACAGGGTGATGGAGTTTCACGAATTATTTTTTGGTACGGTAGACGCAGCTGCGGTTTATCCACGTGAAATTGTCTCTCTGGTGCTAAAACGGGGTGCTGCGGCGGTGATTTTGGTGCATAATCATCCATCCGGCGTCGCCGAGCCCAGTCGAGCCGACCGCATGATTACCGAACGCATTCAATCAGCCCTTGGGTTGTTAGATATACGCGTGCTGGACCATCTAGTGGTGGGTGATGGTGAAACCGTTTCTTTTGCCGAGCGTGGCTGGCTTTAATGGCTGCGATTTTGGTTTTTTTATTGATCTTTAGCTCGGTATGCTGTATAAATTGCCGCCTTATTTTGCCCCGATAGACGGCCAACGGGGTGATTAATTGCTCGAGCAAAAGTAAGTATTGGAGAAGACTGACATGTCTAAAGTATGCCAAGTAACTGGTAAGCGGCCAGCTGTTGGTAACAACCGCTCTCACGCCAAAAACGCTACCAAGCGTCGTTTCCTGCCTAACCTACAAACTCACCGTTTTTGGGTAGAAGGCGAGAAGCGTTTTGTAAAACTGCGCGTTACCACTAAAGGTATGCGTACTATCGACAAAAATGGTATCGAAGCTGTCTTAGCTGACATTCGTGCCCGTGGCGAAAAAGTTTAAGGAGTTAACCAATGGCTAAAGGTATTCGCGAGAAGATCCGCCTGAACTCAAGCGCTGGTACTGGTCACTTCTACACCACGACCAAGAACAAGCGTAACATGCCTGAAAAAATGGAAATCAAAAAGTTTGATCCCGTTGTACGTCAGCATGTAATGTATAAAGAAGGCAAAATCAAATAAGATTTTGCACTCTCAAAAAACCCGGCCTCGGCCGGGTTTTTTTATTTTTATTTACCGCTACGATAAATTTTGTCGGAATTGGCTTTGCTCTGCCAAGGTAGGTTGGAGTTCTGCCAACCATTCTGCGTACGAAAACCCTTCTGTTCGCCTTCTTTGATGCTACTCCCTTGGAAGCCATCTACCACATAGCGTGCGTTTTTAAAGCCGTGCTCTCTTAAAAATTCCGCACTGGGCAAACCGCGTTCGCTGCCTGAGCGGCACATGGTGATAATAGTGGCGTCTTTATCGAGTCCCTTTGCGGCCAGTGCTGCTTCTACCTGACTGACAAAGTCTGGATTGCGTTCCATACGAAAACGTTGCTGTTCCTCTTGCCACTCATTTCTATCGACCATTAAATAAGGAATGTTCTGGTCTACGGCATCACTAAAACCAATGAACATAATCTCAACCGGATCACGTACATCAATAAACAGCACCTTATTTTCTGGTTGCTGGGTTAGCTGATAGGTGGCTTGTGGGGTAATTCCTATCTCATTAGCAAGTGCCTGTGCACTGCCGCCAAATAACGCGGCAGAGAGTAGTACAGAAGAAAGTAACTTTTTCATTATTAACCTCTTGAGTCATTAAAAATTAAACACGCGGGTATTGATATTGGTCATTTGCTGCGCAATATCGGCTGGCATAGCCACGCCAACACCGGCGCGTAACTGGTCTTTATTATGCGTGCTGTTGGGCAAATACAGCGCACACACATCAACTTTAGCGCCTGCTTGCTGTAACTTTGCTAACAGTTGTTCTGGAGTTACCCCTTTAGGCTGCAAGACAGCGCTTTGGGTTTCTTGTAGTGCTAAATCTCCTGCTTTATCACACAGCAAAATATTGATGCTAGTGCCTTGGGCTTGCATAGCGCTGGCGAGCACCATGGCCATGCCTTGAGTTTGCAAAGAGCCGCTATTAACAATGACCAGCGCGTCTTTAATATTTGGAGTGTGTTCTTGAGCTTGAGCGCCAGTGGTGAGAAGTGCGGTGCCGAGGGCGAGTGTGGCGAGCCGTTTGTTTTTCATACACAGATCCTTTTGTTGATGACGACAACTTTAATTAGATTAGTCTAATATTTGTGTGGCGCCAAGTATTTCCTTGTTCGCTTCGGGTGATTTGAGTGCTGGACTTACTTTTTGCACCGATGCTGTGTACAGGAGATTTTGGCAATCAGGTATACTGACGCCCAGCCGATAGGAGAGTGTACATGCCGGAATTACCAGAAGTAGAAGTTAGTCGCCAAGGGATCACCCCGTTTATGCTGGGCGAAACCGTAATGCGAGTAGTGGTGCGTAACGCTAGCCTGCGTTGGCCAATACCTGCGGAGATTCAGGAGCTGGTGGGTTTAAGCATTACTGGTATTCGACGCCGAGCCAAGTATCTGCTGCTAGAAACTGACTGGGGAACCGCCATCTTGCATTTGGGCATGTCGGGCAATTTAAAAGTACTTCCCCATGGCAGTCCCGCCGGCAAACACGACCATGTAGATATTGAGTTAGGCAATGGTAAGCTGCTGCGCTTAAATGATCCCCGCCGTTTTGGTTGTCTACTCTGGACCAGAGAACCCGCAGAGCAGCATGCGTTGCTGGCCAAGCTGGGGCCTGAGCCGCTAACCGATGACTTTGATGGTGAGCACCTATATGAGCGCAGTCGCAAGCGTAAAATTGCGGTTAAGCAGTTTATTATGGATAACCACGTGGTGGTGGGGGTGGGGAATATTTATGCTAACGAATCTTTGTTTAGCGCCGCTATTCACCCGCAGCGTGCCGCAAATGAGATCAGTCAAGTGCAGTACTTGGCATTAACTGATGAAATAAAAAAAGTGTTGGCGCGTGCTATCACTCAGGGCGGCACCACCTTAAAAGACTTTACTGGCAGTGACGGCAAGCCCGGCTATTTTGTACAAGAACTACAAGTGTATGGCCGAGCGGGGCAACCTTGCTCCGCTTGCGGCGGCCTGTTACAAGAAGTACGAATGGGCGGACGCAGCACCGTATTCTGCCCGCTGTGCCAGCCGAAGAATAGCGCCCAGCGCCCAGCACCAAGCGCCTAGCTCAACAAAAGGCTACAGACTTCTTCGCCACGACTCTTTGCTACGAGAAGCACGGCTCTTTATTTATGAGCAGCACGGAAAATAGAGATCAGATCGGAAAGGTAGTTTTGTAGGGGCTATTTCAATCGACCAAAAACCGGTCCAATGAATTGGACCTACAAAACCGCTGCGAATGGCTTGCTCTTACCAATAAGATCTCTTGGTCCCTTGCGCTCTTATCTCAACTTAATTTTTTCGTGCGTTCCGTGTTCTTCCGTTGCAAAAAATGGTTTTGGTATATTGTACTAGCTTGGAGCATGCCGCTGAGCTTAGGACGCTATCTTCAAGCTAATGGCCTTAGTCACAGCTTCGGGCACAAATTGGCTGATGTCGCCGCCGTGGCGGGCAACTTCTTTGACCAGAGAGGAAGAAATAAATGAGTTCTCTTGCGCAGGAGTAAGAAACACACTTTCTAGCTCCGGCATTAAGCGCCGATTCATATTAGCCAGCTGAAACTCATACTCAAAGTCGGAGACGGCACGTAAACCTCGGATCAGTACCTTGGCTTGGTGCTGCTTGGCAAAGTCGACCAACAGGCCCGAGAAGCCCACTACACGCACATTACCCAGCGAGCGGGTGACCGCGGTGACTAAAGCAACGCGTTCCTCCAAGTCAAACATGGGCTGCTTGCTGGAGCTAAAGGCCACGCCGACGATCACCTCGTCGAATAACAATGAAGCGCGCTCAATTAAATCTAAATGGCCATTGGTAATGGGATCGAAGGTGCCGGGATAAATGACCCTAGTACTCATATTGCGTCCTTATTAACAAACGATAGAGAAATTTTAAGATAGAATAGTACCGTATAACGGCCAGTGGGAGAGCGAAGTGATAAAACGAGTATTGGTAGTACGTAACGATAAAATTGGTGACTTTATGCTGGCGTGGCCGGCATTCGCCATGCTTAAAGAGTCTACAGACTACCATATTACCGCCTTGGTACCCGGTTATACTCAGCCCTTGGCCGAACTGTGCCCGAGTATTGATCAGGTGATTATCGACCCCGGTAAAGAGGCAAACTCTACGGCTCAACAAGACTTACTGGAACAGCTTAAGTCTGGGGTTTTCGATGCGGTTATCTGCTTGTTCTCCAATTTTCGCAACGCCAAGTTAATGTGGCAGGCGGGAATTAAACAGCGCTGGGCACCCGCCACTAAGTTAGCACAACTGTTGTATAACCACAGGGTGACCCAGCGCCGTTCGCAATCGGCCAAGCCTGAATATGAATATAACCTAGACCTGATCCGTGCATTTCTACAGCATAATCAACTGGCCATTATTGAGCCTCAAGCGCCATATCTGAGCTTTGATAAAGACGATTTAGCGGATTTTAAAATCGCTCAAGCTCAGCAATTAGGTATCGCCGCCCAAAAGCCTTGGTTATTGGTGCACGCGGGCAGTGGTGGCTCGGCCAATAACTTATCGGTTGAACAATATGCGGATTTAACGCGTCAATTGCGCTACTTATATCCCCAGCTGCAAACCGTGCTGACCGCAGGCCCAGGTGAACAAACACTGGCGCAACAAGTGGTAGATAAAGTAGGTGAGGGCGCAGTGTTAGCTCATGATTTGGCGTTACCGGATTTTTGTCGGCTACTGGCCTGTGGCAGCCTGTTTGTCGCTGGCAGCACAGGGCCACTGCACATTGCAGCAGCATTAGACGTGCCCACAGTCGGCTTCTTTCCGTTGCGCCGCTCTGCCACGCCACTGCGCTGGCGGCCATTAAACAGCGAAGGGCGACACTTGGCTTTTCACCCACCAATTAACGCCGAAGTAGAAGATATGAGCCAAGTGGACATCAGTGAAGTGACTAAAACCGTTACTCCTTGGGCCCGCGAGTACTTGTCTTAATCCATAAGTCAGCATATTTCACAAACGTGGAATGTGCCGATAGTTGGCTCAATAATAACCCTTGTTTACCATCTAAAAAGCCGGCTTTTAAGATATACATCTTTATAAAGCAGCCCGCCGCGTGCAATGCGCCTTGGGTTAACGAGGCTTTTTTGCCTTTTTGCTGGCGCTGCTCGGCCCAAGCCGCCGCATAACCGGCAGACTTCACTAAATAATGCTCTAAGTCACGATAGGTATAGTGCAGTAAATCACCTTTGAGCTTTTTGGTTTTAATGCCTTTTTTGATGATCACTTTTTCATGCACTAATGAATCGTTATAGCCGGTGAGAGCCTTGGGATAAAGCCGCAATACACGGTCTGGATACCAACCGCAATGGCGAATAAAACGACCAAATACCCAAGATAATCGCGGCACCGAATACACGCTATTAGTTGAGGGGTTGGCGAGGACCGCCTCTATGCTGCCCTTAAGCTCGGGGGTGACGCGCTCGTCAGCATCAATCCATAACACCCAGTCCGACAGTACATGAGCCTGAGCAATCTGGCGTTGTTTACCAAAACCTGGCCAGCTGTCATTGACAAAGAATCGCGCTCCGGCGGCTTGTGCTACCGCTTGCGTCGCATCTGTGCTGCCCGAGTCCAACACCACAATTTCATCCACCCAATCCAAAGTAGCCAGGCAATCGGCTAAATTTTCTGCTTCATTTTTAACAATTAATACGGCGGCCAGCGTGGGGCGAGTGCTCATGAATTAGGGTCCTGCGTTAAGTTAAAGTCAGTGATCATGCGGTCAAACTGTGTCGTTACTTGATCGATGGTGATGCGTTGCATGGCGTTAGCGTCTTTTACTCGAGTGCGCCACGGTAACTGTTCGGCGGTTCTGCCGGTTTCTGCTAACAAGGCTTCATCGTACACGCTCACCACATAGTTGCGGCAATAATAAGGGCCGGTGCGCTTAGGGTTATGGTGGGCATATAAGCCAAGTACCGGAGTACCCATTAACGTAGCCATGTGAGTAGGGCCCGTATCAGGGGCTACGACCAAACTCGCCCCGCTAATTAACGCCAACAATTGCGGCAAACTGGTTTCACCCACCAAGTTGTTAGTGATATTAACCGTTAACTGCATAATGTTGGCGGCTAACTCTCGTTCTTGTACGGCAGGGCTGCCAATCAACATGACTTTCATGCCTTTATGATGGGCATGATCAACTAAGGCGGCATAGCCTTCGGCCGTCCAATTTTTATAGGTCTTGCTGGCGGCGGGGCAGATCAGTAGCAGTGGTTGCTCTGTTGTGTAGGTGCTGGCCCACGACAGTGCTTCTTCTGGCACGGCCAGTGACCATTGCGGCTTAACATCCGTTAATCCCAACGCTTGGCCAAATGCCATAAAGCCATCAGCTACATGCTCAGCCGAAGCACTCACTTTGTAGTTAGTAAATAGCCACTGGCCGTCTTTAGCCCGCTGTCGGTCAAACCCTAATCGGTGTTTGGCACGAATACCAAGGCTGGCAATACTGGCTCTAAGTGCTGCCTGCATATGCAGTAATACCTCAAACCGACGCCCCGCGAGCTGTCGCCATAAGGCGGAATAAGCCCCCATGCCGGCAGATTTATCGAACACAATAATTTCGACATTAGGTAACAGTTGCAGCAACTTAGCCTCAACTTTACCGGTTATCCAGGTGATTTTGGTTTCTGGCCATTGGCGCTGTATTGCCTGCACGAGGGCAATGGCATGGCAGCAGTCGCCAATGGCGGATAAGCGTAATAAACACAGGCTAGCGGGAGCCGAACCGAGCAATGCCATATAAAATCTCCAAGATCTGAGTGCAGCATTATGCAAAGGCTAGCGAGCCATGTAAAATCTGTCTTTTCGGCTTGGGTGAGGACGGCAATGAAACGCATAGAGCATGGCTCCGAGATAATCTGGTATGACCCGGAGTGTTTTGACTCATTTAAACGTGATTTTTTTGAAATTGACTACTGGCGTGAACAAGATGCTATTCGCGGTAAGGCGATAGGGCGCAATACCACCTGGTTTGTAGAAGATGGTATTAGTCACAAGGTGCTACGCCATTACTACCGTGGCGGTATGATTGGCCGCGTGATGGAAGACACCTTTCTACATGTTGCTGAGTCTAAAAGCCGTGCCATGAGTGAGTTTACCGTGCTAACCAAACTCTATCGACGCGGTTTGCCAGTTCCTCGGCCTTGTGCTGCTCGCATGGTGCGCTCGAATTTAGTGTATCGGGCCGACATCATGTTAAGTCGTATTAATAATTCCCGTGACCTAGTCGCTATTTTAAAAGAGAGAGCGCTAGATAAAAGTGAGTGGCAAACCGTGGGCAAGACCATTCGTCAGTTTCACGATGCGGGCCTCTATCATGCGGATTTAAATAGCCACAATATACTGCTTGATGATGATGGTAAGGTTTGGCTGATCGACTTCGACAAGTGCCACTTTCGTCAACCCAACACCTGGACCCGAGAAAATATGGACCGCTTGTTGCGCTCGTTTAGAAAAGAGCAAGGTTTGCATCCAGATTTTAATTGGCAAGAAGCCGATTGGCGTATATTGCTGAACAGCTATAAGTCACAAGGTTAAAATATAGCGCCCAGTCCCCCAAAATACCTTTTTGGCTTCTACTGTCTTATCAGGTTTACCCAAGCATCTTTCTTCTGTCATCGTGCTGAACTTGATTCAGCATTTAAAAGCGAGATGCTGAGGTTGCTTAGCAAGGCGGCTAAAATACAGCGCAGACAAAAGGCGGTACGCTTTGAGTTGCGCGCTTGCTGCCGTATTTGCCTCTGTCATACCCAATTATTTATATGCTGAAGCGTTTTGCTAATCGCGCCTTTGTTATTCTTTACTACATCCAATGCATGTTGACCCACTTGTAGCCGGGATGCTTTGTCTTTAAATAGGTGGTTTAATGCATCGACTAAGGTATGGCTGTCTTGCACCGTAATTAGCCCGTTATTTTCTGAAAGTCGCTGATAGATATCATTAAAATTAAAAACCGAAGGCCCCGTTAGTACAGGTTTACCCAATGCCGCTGGCTCTAGCAGATTATGACCACCACGCTCAATTAAGCTCCCCCCCACAAACGCAATATCAGCCGCTGCCAGCATCATCGGTAGCTCCCCCATGGTATCTCCCAAATATACCTGAGCGTCAGCAATCATCGCTTGAGTGCGGCGACTTAAGGTAATTTGGCGCTGGGTAATTAACTCTGCAACGTGATCGAAGCGCTGTGGGTGACGAGGCACAAGAATAAGCAAAGCATCGGGTTGCTGCGCTAACAAGAGTTTATGAGCATCTAGTAACTGTTCATCTTCCCCCGCGTGAGTCGAGGCACCAATCCATACTGGGCGAGCGATCCCTAGTTGATCGCGTAGCTGTTGCCCTTGCTGGCGTACATCATCACTGTAATCAATATCAAACTTTATCGAGCCGGTGACGCTGAGCTTGTCTTTGGCAAGGCCGAGTGTCGCAAAGCGGTCGGCATCTGCTTGATGTTGGCAAGATATATGGCTGATATTCGCCGATAACAGCTGGAATATACCGTGAAAGCGTTGATATTTCTTGGCAGATCGGGCCGACAGTCGAGCATTAAGCACCATCACGGGTAGCTGTTTACGGCCACAGGCTACCAGCCAGTTGGGCCAGAGTTCGGTTTCCATAATAAGCAATGCGCGCGGGCGAATGCGGCGTAAAAATAAAGCAATAGCCCAAGGAAAGTCCAGCGGCGCATAGCGATGCTCAATTAAGTCACCTAACTTTTCCGCCAAATCGGCACCGGTGCGCGTAGTGGTAGTCACCAATATTGGCAAGTCTGGCTGCTCGGCTTTCAGGGCCTTAATGACGGAGGTGGCGGCAATCATCTCGCCGACACTCACCGCATGTAGCCAAACTGGACTGTCTTGCCGAGAAGCGGGCACTAACCCTAAGTGTTCCGGCCAGCGGCGGCCAAAACTGGGTTTTCCCTTTTTCGGCCAATACAACAGGCCTAGCAATAGGGGGCTTAATAGGTGAATGAGTAAGTTATATAATAAGCGATAAATCATAAGTTACCGAGCGGTCACGATAAGGCGCTCTGAAGCCATCAATTGCTTGATAGCAGTAAGCACTTTTTCTGCTGGCAGCTCTTTTAGGCATTTTAAATGCCCTAATGGACACTCGCGCTTAAAACAGGGCCTACATTCAATGTCGGTATGAACGATAGCGACTCTTTTTGCCAATGGAGGGGTGTATTTAGGCGACGTTGAGCCATAAATCGCCACCAAAGGACATTTTACGGCGGCGGCAATGTGCATTAAGCCGGAGTCATTGGAAACAACTACTGAACTAAGTGCCATCAGGTCAATCGCCTGATGCAAAGAGGTCTTGCCCGCAAGAATGTGGCAATGCGCTTGCAATGCGGCGGGCAGATAATGACGAATGGCCTCGGCAACCGGAATATCTTTGGCTGAACCAAATATCCATACCTGTTGACCTTGCTCAATTTTCTGCTTGGCCACTTCGGCATAGTGCTGTTCTGGCCAGCGTTTAGAGGGGCCAAACTCGGCACCAGGGCACAAGCTTACAATCGGTTTTTCTTTGTTGAGCTTAAGCTCAACCAAGGCTTGCTGTTGATTACTTTGATCAATTTTCAATGCAGGCCAAGATATCGCCGGTATGCGGCGGCCGTCTTTCATATCCGCCTTGGAATAAGCTAGTGCCGCATAACGCTCTACCATCAGCGAAAAATCAGCCTTATTATTACGTAGGTCGTTTAATAGCCCATAGCGTGACTCACCCTTCCAGCCGGTACGTTTTTTAATACCTGCAAACAGCGGGATCAGCGCCGATTTTAAAGAGTTGGGCTGCACTATTGCCCAGTCATAATCCTCGCTTGCGAGTTGCCGCCCGAGACGAAAACGCTCGGCTAGCCTAAGGTCGCCATGCCCTAGTGGCATCACGATGGCCTTGTCTACTTCAGGCATACGCTCTAGCAGAGCACAGCACCAAGCCGGCGCCATCACATGCAGCTCAGCATCGGGATTTTGTTGCTTAAGGCTGATGTACAAGCTTTGTGACATCACCATATCGCCTACCCAAGAAGGACCTATAACTAATAGTTTCATCATCACTTATCTATCGGTGTTAGTTTGCATATAGTATCATAAACTACAGTTAGAGCTGTGATATGAGGTGATGAAATGACGATTGGAAAAGGCACTATTACTCTGAAAAAATTATTGAGTAGCAATGAGTGCGAGTTTGTCTCTCTAGGTTATAATTGCGATGTTGCGCAGCTTTTAAGATACTCTGGATTAAGAAAAAAAGCTTATCCTTTTGATTGGTGTATTACTCCAAATCGTTCTGTTATTAAAGTAATTGAAAACGACTTTAATGGATTTTTTGATTTAAATAACATTACGTTCTCTGAACCGCATAAGGCTGCTCTTTTTGAGGGTGAAGACGGACTTGTAGTTGAATCAGATAAGGTGGTTGTTACAGCATATTGTGGTAAGTATGGGATGATCTTTCCACACGATCTATTTGATGGCGACATGTATGAAGGTGTGGCAGATAAATATAATAAAAGAATAGATAGATTTTTAAACTTAACAAAAGAGAGTAAGATCGTAGTTTTTATATTTAATCCAGAAAGTGAAAGTGAAAGTGCTTTTTTTACTGAAAGTCTAAGAGCGTGTTTGAGTTTAAAGTTTTCTATGCTTGAGTTCTACGTCTATTCTCTGGATGAACTTGAAAGAGCAGTGAATCGATCTCTGAAAAGGTCTGTTCTGAAATTTTTTAATCGGAAGGCGCAACGGATTAATAAATTTTTTAGTCGTAAGTTTAATTGATAGTTGCTTTAATACATCCATAAACCTAAGTCAGGTAAATATAACATTATAAAACACTATGTTCGTAGTTGTAGGTTCAAAATTTTTATATTTTAGTTGTTTATGGATAATAAGAAGCGAAGAAATGATTGACATAAATCGTAGACGTGTAATGATTGTGAGCTTTTAAAAGCGGAGCTAGGTAAATGTTTTTTAAGATGCGATTGGACGCAGTAGTGTATAATGTATTTTGTTTTTCGAGTTTGAAATTAAAGAACAATATGGATTTTTTTAAGTACAATAATCACACAGGTGTTTCTAGTGATTTGTACCTATCTGCTAACGATAAGATTTTATTAAAGGTAGAGAACGTAAAGTATAGTATTAGTCAGCAATTTTTCCGTTGGTTTTTTAGAGATTTTTTAAGAAGAGCTTTTATATTAGGGCTTGATGCAAGAAGAGAGCATAAAGGATATCAAATAGTGAGATCAGCAGGATTAAAATCGCCTGATTTATATTGCTGGGGTGTGCCTCTGTCACCATTTAATAATATTCTTTCATTTATGATGATTGAGTATAAGGATAATTTAACTCCGGGTTTAACCTACTTTAATTCTTTGTCAGAAAGTAAGAAAGTTGAATTTATGACGATGCTAGCCGATGAGGCTGTTGTTCTAGCTAAATATGGATATGTTCATCGAGATTTTCATCTAAATAATTTTTTAGTAGAGGAAGGAGTTGGGTTGTTCTGGATAGACACACATTTTCGTAAATTGTCTATATATAAAAAAAAGAAATGGAAGCAACTGTCTTCTTCACTAATTGATAGTAAGCTTGAGGGAGAAGAAAATAAAAATATTATTCTTTCTGTGTTTAAGAAAAGTTTTGATGTTTATTCTTGAATAATTAAACTTCGCCAAGTTATTAGGTGAAAGGTTATCCACCATTTAGAGGTTGATTTTTATATTAACGTAGATTTTCTATTTTTAACTATTATTTTCATGCCTCAATACGATTTTTTCTCATTTTAAAAGCGTTCATCATCTGAGGCGAGTTACTGTATATGAATAAGGTGGTTATAATAATTGATAGACGTAAAGTTCCTTGCAGCGTACAGAGCCTTAAAAATTAATTAATTATTTGGATGTGCTTCAAAATGTATTTAACATTAAAAATCTAATGCTCCAAGTAAATGTTTTTTTATTTTTTTGCCGGGATACCAGCCGATATACTGTTGGCAGAAATACTTTTTGTAACAATAGATCCGAAACCAATTACACTGCCGCTTTCTACTGTGATGCCATTTAATATGGAAGCATTCGCTGCAATCCATACATTATTTTTTATACATATACTCTGTGGATGATTTATTTGTTTTTTACTGTCTCTATCATAAATAGGATGGCCGTCATAGGTCATAATGTTTATATTTCTTGATAGCATGCAGTCACTTCCAATGCTGAGTGTTGTGTTATTACCTTTTGATGAAAGATAGCCCCGCCGATATCAGTATTTTCACCAGTGGTTATGTCGCAATGGTCACCTGCAATGTTTAATTGAGAGTAGCTAACATTAGCTCCATCTTTGATAGTTATTGTATTGTTTCCCTTTATTGATATCTTACAATTTCTTAATTTCCCTGCTCCTTCTACCAAAATAACATTCTCGACACCCTTCACTCTTAGTTTATTCCATATTAAATAGGATTTTTTGATAAGAAGAGTTTATTTTTTAATATTCTAATAGAGTTGGTCAATCTAAGATAGATGTATTTGTTCATGATTATTCAATAATAGATGGTTGATTAAGGTAAATAACAGATAAAGCCAGTACATGAGCATGTATGCTAAATATATTTTTAGCTCTGTTTTTAGCCGAATGAGATATTTCTTGGTAATCTTTTTGTTGAATTTTTTTGATAGCGAGTGCAAAGCTCTCAGCCGAGTCTGGTGATGCTAACAAGCCCGTATTGGCAATGATTTCTGGCAAAGCCCCGGAACTTGCGGCAACGATTTTTTTTCCCGCTGCCATTGCCTCGATGGCGGTTAGACCAAACGCTTCATTTTTTGAAGGGATACAGACTACGTCCATGATCGCAAGTAAATTAGGCATATCAGCGCGAAAGCCAGAGAAGATCACTTTGTCGGTTAGTTTAGCGTCATCTATCTTATTTTTTAACCCTCTAATAAAATCTTCATCTGCACCATCTTGTGCACTGAGCCCACCAACGATAAGGAGTTTTGCATCTTTGAAATCACTATCGTTTTGCAATAATTTAAAGGCATCAAGTAGTACCAGATGTCCTTTCCCTGGGCAGAGTCGACCGGGTAAACCAATAATAAGTTGTTGTTCAGGTAGCCCCAGCTCTTGCTTGATATCGATGACTGTTCGATCTGGGTCTTGAAACTCAGTGCCTAACCAAAGCCGCTTTATTTTACTTGGGTCCACGGGAAGAGCTTTAATATTACGGGCTAAGGTGACATCGCTGATAGAGAGCACTTGATCGACATGGCTATATACCCAACGATGTATCAGATCTTTTTTTGGACGAGTCACACCCATATGCTCAGTAAAAATCACACGACAGCCAATTATTTTTTTTAGTATGGCAGCCAATCGCAGATCGCTTGATTTATGGCAATGCAGCACCGTGACTTTTTTTATTTTAAGCCAGTTCACTAGCTTACGGATCCCGACAAAAGCACTAGCTTGGCTGTCGACTTCAAAAACATCACTTCCCACGTTGTGAAATGATTGGGCTACCTTGCCGCCTTTTAGGCAGATAGCCACTGCTTGCCAGCCTTGTTCTGGTAAGTACTTGCTGACACGAGCCGGATACATTTCTAGCCCGCCCCAGCCTTTAGAAAGACAAATATGGGCAACACAGTGGCTACTATTATTCATATAGATCCTTATTTATTCGGCTTTTTATCGACTTAACTATTTACCGATTTAACCAAGCCAAATATTCACTGGTGCCTTCGGGCACAGTTTTAAACTCGTGGGGATAACCGGCGGCGCGCAGCTTGGTGAGATCCGCTTGGGTAAAGCTTTGATAGCGGCCCTTTAACTGCTCGGGAAAGGGGATATATTCGATTTCACCCTTGTTGTGATGCTTGATCACCGCTTCTGCTACGTTTTGGAATGGTTCGGCTTGACCGGTGCCGCAGTTGAAGATACCGCTTACTTCTGGATTTTTCCAGAACCACAGGTTTACCTTGCACACATCTGCCACATAGATGAAGTCGCGCATTTGACCACCGTCAGGGAAGCCATCACAACCAGCGAACAGCTTAGGGTTTTCGCCTTTATGCAGCTGTGTATTCAAGTGGAACGCCACGCTCGACATACCGCCTTTGTGTTGTTCGCGAGGGCCGTAAACGTTGAAATACTTTAATCCGATTACTTGAGAGTTAATCTCTGGCATTAAACGGCGTACGTACTGGTCGAACAATTGCTTTGAGTAACCATAGACGTTGAGCGGCTGCTCATATTGCGGCTCTTCAATAAAGTTGTCGTTGCGCCCACCATAGGTGGCAGCAGAAGAGGCATATAGGAACGGGATCTCACGCTCGATACAGTAATGCAGCAAGTCTTTGGAGTATTGGTAGTTGTTTTCCATCATGAACTTGCCGTCCCACTCGGTGGTGGCTGAGCAAGCGCCTTCGTGGAAAATCACTTCGATGCCGCCCCATTCTTCAAAATCGTCGCCAGAAAAAACGCGCTGAATAAACTCGTCTTTATCGAGATAGTCGGCAATGGTGAGGTCGACTAAGTTGACGAACTTGGTGCCATCGGTGAGATCATCGACAACCACTATATCGGTGCGCCCTTGGTCGTTGAGGGTTTTTACCAGATTACTGCCGATAAAGCCGGCGCCGCCAGTTACAATGATCATCGCTGTATGCCTCTTGTTGGCCGGAAGCTGTCCGGCAAAACGAACTAAATTACGTATAAGTTTATCACGCTTAGCCGGCAGAAAACTAACCCAGCAGCCTGTGTTATGCTTTGATAAACAACTTTAAATATTTGGTTACGCCGATGAAAACCAAAGAACGTATTGTCTCTGCAGCTTTACAGCTGTTTAATGAGCAAGGTGAAGCAAACGTCACCACCAACCATATTGCCGCTCACCTAGGGATCAGCCCTGGTAACCTCTATTATCACTTTCGCAATAAAAACGACATTATCCACCAAATTTTTCTGCAATATAGCGACCACTTACGCAAAGGTTTTACACCCATTAATGGGCCTGCCAGTGCCAGCCCCGCGGTATGGTTTCATTATTTAGATGCCATCTTTTACGTGATGTGGGAGTTTCGTTTTTTTTACGCCAACCTCAACGATATTTTACAAAGAGACGATGAATTGCATCGCCAGTACCTTGAGGTGCAGCAAGAGCTCACCATCAATTTGCAGTCGTTGCTGCGAGAGCTGAACAAACAACAAGTGCTGGCCATTCCCGATAGTGAAATAGAACCCATCACCGAAATACTCAGAATGTTGGTGTCGTTCTGGGTTAGTTATCAGTCGGCACAATCGCTTACGCCGCACATTAGCCAAGCCGTGCTCTATGAAGGAGTATCTCGGGTGCTATTGCTGCTTAAGCCTTACGTTCAGCCCGAGCAGGGACTCGAAATGGCCAAGCTGATGGCACATTATCAGGCGCTTGCGACCAAACCCAGTGATCCCTTTCACAAATAGCGCTTACTGGTGGAATATAATGTGAATTTTTGGTTATTAAGAAGTAAAATGACCTGGTTAATGCTCATTTAGCCAGATTGATAGCGGGAGTTCACTATGTCAGCGGCATTTTATGCTTATTTATCCGAACAGTTAGCGCAAACCAAAGCGGAAGGGCTCTTCAAACAAGAGCGTATTATTAGTTCTGCTCAAAATGCGGCCATCACCGTAGGACAACATGAGGTGATTAATTTTTGTGCCAACAACTACTTAGGGTTGGCAAATCACCCAGAGCTAATACAAGCCGCAAAAGCCGGTCTTGATAGCCACGGTTTTGGCATGGCATCGGTGCGCTTTATTTGCGGTACTCAAGACTTACATAAACAGCTGGAAGCCGACTTATCTGCCTTTTTAGGTATGGAAGATACCATTCTGTACACCTCTTGCTTTGATGCCAATACCGGTTTGTTTGAAACCCTGCTTGGCCCAGACGACGCCATTATTTCTGATGCGCTGAATCATGCTTCCATTATTGACGGCGTGCGCTTGTGCAAAGCCAAGCGTTATCGCTATGCCAACAATAATATGGCCGAGTTAGAAGCGCAGCTGCAGCAAGCAGAGGCCGATGGCGCACGTTTTAAGTTGATTGCCACCGACGGCGTGTTCTCGATGGATGGCGTGATTGCTAATTTGAGCGCCATTTGCGACTTGGCCGAGCAATATAATGCCATGGTAATGGTCGATGATTCTCACGCGGTGGGTTTTGTGGGCGAACAAGGCCGCGGGACTCCCGAGTTTTGCGGTGTCATGGATCGGGTTGATATTATCACCGGTACTTTGGGCAAAGCCTTGGGCGGAGCATCTGGCGGTTATACCTCGGGTAAAAAAGAAGTGATCGACTGGTTACGCCAGCGCTCACGACCTTATCTGTTTTCTAACTCGGTGGCGCCGGCCATTGTTGGAGCGTCCATCAAAGTGCTTGAAATGCTGAAGAACGGTGCTCAACTGCGTGAAAAAGTACGAGCAAACAGTGCTTATTTTCGCCAGCAGATGAGCGCGGCTGGCTTTACTTTAGCAGGCTCAGATCATGCGATTATTCCGGTGATGCTGGGCGATGCGGCGCTGGCCTCACAAATGTCCGATAAGTTACTGGCGCGCGGCATTTACGTGATTGGTTTCTCCTTCCCGGTGGTGCCAAAAGGTCAGGCGCGTATTCGTACTCAAATGTCGGCGGCGCACAGTCGTGAGCAGTTAGATAAAGCCATTGCTGCCTTTACTGATGTAGGCCAAGAGCTGGGTGTAATTTAAGGAAGCCATGATGAAAGCATTAGCAAAATTGAAAGCAGAACCCGGCATCTGGATGACAGACGTACCCGAGCCGGAGTTGGGGCATAACGATTTATTGATAAAAATTCGTAAAACCGCCATTTGCGGTACCGATATTCATATTTATAACTGGGATGAATGGGCGCAAAATACCATACCCGTACCCATGGTAGTAGGGCATGAATATGTCGGAGAAGTGGTGGCTTTGGGCCAAGAAGTGCGTGGCTTTGCGGTAGGCGATCGCGTCTCGGGTGAAGGCCATATTACTTGCGGTCATTGCCGTAACTGCCGTGCTGGGCGCACTCACTTGTGCCGTAATACGGTAGGTGTCGGTGTTAACCGCGAAGGTTCTTTTGCCGAATATCTGGTCATTCCGGCGTTTAATGCCTTTAAACTGCCCGACGAAGTGTCTGACGATCTTGCGGCTATTTTTGACCCCTTTGGTAATGCAGTGCATACCGCCTTGTCGTTCGATTTGGTGGGTGAAGATGTATTGATCACTGGTGCGGGACCTATTGGCATTATGGCGGCAGCAGTGGCCCGTCACGTAGGTGCCCGTCACGTGGTGATCACCGATGTGAATGAATATCGATTGGATCTAGCGCGCAAGATGGGCGTGACCCGTGCAGTCAATGTGGCCAGCGAAAAGCTGGAGACCGTGATGTCTGAGCTGGGCATGACCGAAGGCTTCGATGTGGGATTGGAAATGTCTGGCGTACCAGCCGCTTTCTGCGACATGCTCGATAAGATGAACCACGGCGGCAAGATAGCTATGTTGGGCATCCCCCCATCGGATATGGCGATTGACTGGACCAAGGTCATCTTCAAAGGCTTGGTACTCAAGGGCATCTACGGCCGAGAAATGTTTGAAACTTGGTACAAGATGGCCAGCCTGATCCAATCCGGTCTGGATTTAAGCCCGATGATCACCCATCACTTCAAGGTGGATGATTTTCAGCAGGGATTCGACACCATGCGCTCTGGTCAATCCGGCAAGGTAATCCTCGACTGGACCTAAAACCCGCTCGATTATTTTGATGACAAAAGGTCGGCTAAGCCGGCCTTTTGTATTTAAAGTGTTAATTTTCTGCGCTTATCCCTCCTGTTGTAATGTACGCCTTGCTTCACAATTCTGGTATTTCTGCTATAACCGGTGTCATACGCAACACATTTTGCTTGTGAAAATGACACACTCAGGTTAGAAAAAGAACAGTCCGAAGTTTCTTCGGCGCAATAACTCAATGGATAGAGGGAAGCGAAATGAGCACATGGAACAAGAAAGCGGTGGCAGCGGCGGTATCGGTTGCCCTAGGTTATGGCGCGGCGTTTTCGGCCTCGGCAGAAACCGTTAAAATCGGTATTGCTGGGCCCATTACCGGCGCGGTGGCGCAATATGGTGATATGCAGTTTACCGGCGCTCGTATGGCGGTCGAAATGCTCAACAAGTCGGGCACTCTGGGGGACTATACCCTGGAGGCCGTTGAATACGATGATGCCTGCGATCCCAAGCAGGCGGTGGCTGTGGCGAACCGGGTAGTGAACGATGGCATCCAGTTTGTAGTCGGTCATCTGTGCTCCGACAGCACCTTACCTGCCTCGGATGTTTACGACGATGAAGGCATTCTCATGGTCACCCCTGCCTCTACCAACCCGGTGATCACCGAGCGTAACCTGGAATTTGTAATGCGCACCATTGGGCTGGACAGTGATCAGGGCCCGACTGCGGCTCGTTACATCATGGAGCAGGTCAAGCCCAAGCGCATTGCCATTATTCATGACAAAAAACAATACGGTGAAGGTCTGGCCTCCAGCGTACGCGATGCACTACAAGCGGCCGGCGTGGAAGTGGTAGCCTACGAAGGGGTAACCTCGGGCGATAAAGACTTTTCTACGCTAGTAGCTAAGCTACAGCGCGATAAGGTCGATTTTGTTTATTACGGTGGCTATCACCCAGAACTGGGGCTGATTTTGCGCCAATCTTCCGAAAAGGGTTTTAACGCCCGTTTTATGGGGCCGGAAGGTGTGGGGCATAAAGACATTACGTCTATTGCCGGCGAAGCGTCGGAAGGCTTGTTGGTCACTCTGCCGAAAAAGTATGATTTGGATCCGGCAAACGTCGAAGTAGTGCAGGCTATTCAGGCGAAGGGTGACGACGCCAGTGGTCCTTTTGTGTGGACCACTTATGCGGCAGTTGAAGCCATTGCCGAAGGCCTTAAACGTGCGGGCACCGACCCAGTAGCGGTCGCAAAAGCACTGCGTGCCGAGCCTGTTAATACCGTAATGGGGCCTTTGTCCTGGGATGAAAAAGGCGATCTCATGGGGTTTGAGTTTGGCGTATTTGAATGGCATAAAGACGGCACTTCAACTGAGATGTAAGTAAGACAGCGTTTGCTCTATCTAGTAATCAAGTAATGATCGATTAAGCGGCTCAGCCATCGGTTGGCCGAGTCGCTTTCATCGAACCAGTTCAAGTTTACTTATATATTCGAGCGCCAAAATGGTGCCGGTATTGCCCTCAAACCAAGGGTTTCTCTCGCTCTTACGACAAGGAAAGTTGTATGTCTGAGCCCGCACTTTATTTTATTCAACAGCTGCTTAATGGCCTGACTATTGGCAGTACTTACGCACTCATCGCCATCGGTTACACCATGGTGTATGGCATTATCGGCATGATCAACTTCGCCCATGGCGAGGTGTATATGATTGGCGCCTATGGCTCTTTTATGGTGATGACGGGGCTGATGATGGTAGGTATTGACAGCACCTTGCTGTTATTAACCGCCGCCTTTCTGGGCAGCATCATTTTAACCAGCGTATATGGCTATTCCATAGAGCGAGTGGCCTACCGCCCCCTGCGTGGCAGCAAACGGCTCATTGCGTTGATCTCCGCCATCGGTATGTCGATTTTTTTACAGAATATGATGCGCCTGTTTCAGGGTTCGCGAGATATCGCCATGCCCCGGCTGATTTCCGGTGGCTGGACCTTTGGCGAGGGCGGTTTTCAGGCCTCTCTGTCTTATATGCAGCTGATTATCTTTTTGGTAACCGTAATCACCATGACCTTGCTGTCGTGGTTTATCTCTCGCTCGCGCATGGGCCGTGCCTGCCGAGCCTGTGCCGAAGATCTTCAAATGGCTAATCTGCTTGGCATCAACAGCAATATGGTGATTTCGCTCACCTTCGTGATTGGTGCCGCCCTAGCGGCAATAGCCGGTGTCTTGCTTGGGTCTTACTACGGCGTAATTAACCCCTACATTGGCTTTATGGCTGGGCTCAAGGCGTTTACCGCCGCCGTACTCGGTGGCATCGGCAGTATTCCTGGTGCCGTTATTGGGGGGCTGTTGTTGGGAGTGACCGAGGCCATGACCGGGGCCTATTTCAGCACCGAATATAAAGACGTGGTGTCTTTTGGACTGCTGATCGGGGTGTTGTTGTTTATGCCGACCGGTATTTTAGGCAAGCCGGAGGTAGAAAAAGTATGAGTAAATTAAAACCTGCTTTTATTGCTGGCCTGCTGTTTTTATTACTGGCTGGTTGGCTGTTGGGCTTTCGGCTGGAAACCGAGGGCACCCAGCTGATTGTAAGTAATCGGATGGATCAAGCCTGGGAGTGGCTGGCGCTGGGTGCCGGTCTGGTGTTTTTGGTGCAGCTGTTTCATCATCAATTGCGTAAACCTTTTCAGTACTGGTCACAGCGCAAAGGTAGTTTTTCCTTGCCGGCGCAGGAAGAACGGCCCGGTTTGTATCGCATCGTAACCGTGTTGGTGTTGGCCACCTTGCTTATCTGGCCTTTTATGGGCTCTCGCGGTGCCGTGGACTTGGCAACTTTGACGCTGATTTATGTGATGTTGGGGCTAGGGCTCAACGTCGTTGTGGGCTTAGCTGGATTGCTGGATTTGGGCTATGTCGCCTTTTATGCGGTGGGTGCCTACAGCTATGCGCTGCTGAATACTTACTTTGGGCTGGATTTTTGGACCTGTTTGTTGGTCTCCGGTGGCATGGCTGCGTTATTCGGCTTTTTGCTCGGTTTTCCGGTGTTGCGGTTGCGCGGTGACTACCTGGCTATCGTCACTTTGGGGTTTGGCGAAATCATCCGAATTTTGCTGAACAACATGACCGAGATCACCGGCGGCCCGAACGGTATTGCCGGTATTCCCAAACCTACCTTGTTTGGGTTGGAGTTTGAGCGTCGCGGCGACAATACATTTCATGAATATTTTGAGATAGCCTACAACTCCAGTCATAAGGTTATTTTTCTGTACTTGCTGGCATTAATTCTGGTGGTGCTGACGATTTTCGTTATTAACCGCTTATTGCGTATGCCGCTGGGACGAGCGTGGGAAGCGTTGCGCGAGGATGAAATTGCCTGTCGCTCGCTGGGGCTTAACCCAACGCTTATCAAGCTCAGTGCTTTTACCATAGGTGCGGCTTTTGCCGGTTTTGCCGGCTGCTTTTTTGCGGCACGCCAGGGCTTTATCAGCCCCGAGTCTTTCATCTTTATCGAATCGGCCATCATCCTGGCCATCGTGGTGTTGGGCGGCATGGGGTCCCAAATTGGGGTGGTACTGGCGGCCATCGTCATGACAATATTGCCGGAATTAACCCGCGAATTTAACGAATACCGCATGTTGTTGTTTGGCTTGTTGATGGTGCTGATGATGATTTGGCGGCCTCAGGGGCTATTGCCGATGCGCCGACCACATATGGAGCTAAAACCATGACGGCTTTATTAACGGTTTCCGGTCTCACCATGCGCTTTGGCGGGTTAGTCGCGGTGGATCAAGTGGCGCTGAATATGCAAGAGCGGCAAATCGTCTCTGTAATTGGTCCGAATGGCGCCGGAAAAACCACCGTGTTCAACTGTTTGTCGGGCTTTTATCAGCCCAGTGGCGGCTCGGTGCAATTCAAAGGGCAGGCCATTGCGGGTATGCCTGGTCATAAGATTGCTCGTCTAGGCATGGTGCGGACCTTTCAGCATGTGCGTTTGTTCAAAGAGATGACGGTGCTCGAGAACCTGCTGGTGGCGCAGCATTTTCATCTTAATACCGGGTTTCTGTCGGGGTTGTTTAAAACACCGGCCTTTCGCCGCTCGGAGCGGGAAGGGCTAGCGCTGGCGCATTATTGGCTAGAAAAAGTACAGCTTACCGAGTTTGCCAACCGGACCGCGGATAACTTGTCTTACGGCCAGCAACGGCGACTAGAAATTGCCCGTTGCATGGCGGCACGGCCACAACTGTTGATGCTGGACGAGCCGGCGGCGGGGCTAAACCCGAATGAAACTCATGAGCTGAATCGGCTGATTTGCGACTTGCGTGACAACGAAGGGGTGAGCATTTTATTAATTGAGCACGACATGAAGCTGGTGATGGATATTTCCGATTACATTTATGTAGTGAATCAGGGGCGCCCCTTAGCCGAAGGCACGCCAGAGCAGGTGCGCAATAATGCAGATGTGATCAAAGCCTACCTGGGAGAAACCTGAACATGCTGCATGTGGATAATGTTAATGCCGGTTATGGCAAGATTCAGGCGCTGGAAAACGTCACCATCAATATAGAGCAGGGTGAAATTGTCACCTTGATTGGTGCCAACGGCGCCGGTAAAACCACCTTGATGATGACCATTTGTGGCGAGCCCAAGCCGACTCAGGGGCGGGTGATGTTTGAGGGCCAGGATCTCACCAGCCTAGATACGGCCGCCATTATGCGTAAAGACATCGCCATCGTGCCGGAAGGACGACGAATTTTTGCTCGACTCTCGGTGGAAGAAAACCTGTATATGGGCGCCTTTTTCGTTGATAAGCGCGAGCACGAAGGGTTGCTCGCCGAGGTATACCAGATGTTTCCTCGACTCAAGGAGCGAATGCATCAGCGCGCTGGCACCATGTCGGGGGGGGAGCAGCAAATGCTGGCCATCGGCCGCGCCCTGATGAGCAAGCCGCGATTGTTGCTACTAGACGAGCCTTCGCTGGGTTTGGCGCCCATTATCATTGCGCAGATTTTTGCCACCATAGCGCGGCTGCGTACCGAAAAAGGCATGACTATCTTTCTGGTTGAGCAAAATGCCAATCAGGCGCTGCAGCTGGCCGACCGAGGTTATGTGTTGGAAAACGGTCGGGTTATTTTGGCCGATACCGGTGCTGCCCTGTTGGTCAACGAACAGGTACGACAGGCGTATTTGGGGGGCTAACTAAAAACATCGCGATAAGCCTTACGTTGTAAGTGGTAGATAAACATCGGCTTACTTTTACTGCCAAGGTATGGCTTAAAGCGTAAAGCTGCTATTCGACAGGCTGAGTGCTGATAATAAAACACTGCCTAATGCCAAGTGGGATGAGATTGGGTAAACTGGCCGAAATTAATGCAAGGAGTTACCCATGGAACAGTTTGCCCATATTTCTGTTGCCGAGGCCGATAGCCTGCTGGCGAAAGGTCAGGCTCGATTGGTGGATATTCGCGATCCCCAGTCGTTTGCCCTGGCGCATGTTGAACAGTCTTTTCATTTAACTAACGACAGTATGGTCACCTTTACTAACGAGGTTGATTACGAGACGCCGGTTATCGTGATGTGTTATCACGGCGTTAGTAGTCAAGGTGCCGCTCAATACCTTATTAATCAAGGTTTTGAAGAGGTGTACAGCCTAGATGGCGGCTTTGAAGCTTGGCGTCGCACACAGCCTGTTGTGGCGCAGTAATGAAGTTGCTGTTAGTGCTAGATGATCCGCGCCGTGCTCAGTCATTCGTAGATTACCTAGCTGACATCGGCTTTAAATGCGAACTGACGCTGGATGATGAGCACAATGTTAGTATTTGGCTGGTCGATGAGTCGCAGTGGCTGACCGCTGAGCCAGAGGTAAAGCGCTTTATTGCCGAGCCGCTGCATCCTCGCTATCAAGACGCTGCCTGGCGTCAGGGCGATACTCAAGTACACTTTGCCAAGGGGCAATCGCAACCAGGCTTGTTCAGAGACGTGCTTAGCCGCACCGGCCCCGTCAATATGCTAGTGCTGCTGGCCTGCGTAATAGTATATGGCTTCAGCCGCTTGGGTCTGCCTATGTTTGAGCTGTTGGCATTTCCGCCGCAGCTTTCATTGTTGCTGGGACTCGATTTTTGGCGCGGTTTTACGCCTGCATTATTGCACTTCTCTTTAATGCACTTGGTGTTCAATTTATTTTGGTGGTGGTATCTGTCCAGTATGGTCGAGCGCCGTCGTGGACATGGCAAATTACTGCTCTTGTTACTGGTGGCGGCTTTGTTGCCTAATGTGATGCAGTTTTTGACCAGCGGCCCTTACTTTGGCGGCTTGTCTGGTGTGGTGTATGCGCTGCTAGCGTATGTGTGGCTATCGGGTCGACTCAACCCCATGGGTGGAATTGGCTTACCCGACGGCATGGCAGTGATCATGGTGGTGTGGCTGGTGTTAGGCTTTACCGGTGTATTGGGGCCCGTGGCTAATTTAGCCCATTTGGGCGGCGGGCTAATCGGCCTGCTGCAAGCTTGGCTTGATCGAGCCAAGCCGGTGCGGTAAACGAACTTATTACTTATTGATAGAGAAACTTGGTGAACATCAGGCGGCGAATCGGTGTTTCACCGGTTTCTTTCAATAGTAAGTCATTGAGTCTTTCTCGGCCAAGCTGTGCCAGTTCATTGCGTACTGCTAGAGAGCGAATCTCTTGCCGATTTTGCTCGGCCAGCAGGTTATTAATGGCATCTCGCAGCAGGGGGATATGCAGTTCTACCAGCGGCATTTGGTCCGCACTTTCTAGCATTAAATCTACTGTTACCCGAACATAGCCTAATGATTGCCCTGAGTTCTGGTAGTTGGTAATAATGTCAGGCTCTATGGTGTAATATAATGGCCCTTCTGGGACAGCTTCTTCCGCCTGAAGAGATCCAACGGTGAATAAGACACAAAGAGCGAGTAAGCGAAACATTAATAAGCCTTGCTAGCAGAATAATATGGGTATTGTTTAAACAAAGTGTGGGCCGGTCAAGTGAATACGTGTTTTTTGAGATTAAAGCTGCAATTAAACGGTGAACATTGCCAAGTTAATGGCGAAATACAGCCGTGATTTATCCTACAGATGCCCCCTGGAGCTGGAACACCAGGCAACCAGAACGTCAGCTAGAATCTCAACCAGAGTGTCAACAAGAGCTACGTGACTGGCTGCAAGACACCGGTTCTTTAACCGAACGCTTACGGCAATGTTGCCAACACTTTCGCGTACAATTACAGCGCACGCGTGCGCAAGTGAGTTTAACGGTAGACCAGGCGGCTTGGTTGGGTGTAGATCGCGCTTATTGCCGAGAAGTCTTATTGTTGTGTGACAATCAGCCGTGGGTTTATGCCAGCTCGCTGTATTCACCTGCCGCTTTAAAGGCCGTTCCTGCATTGGGCGGGTTAGGAGAGCGAGCTTTGGGAGAGTTATTGTTTGAGCACCCTAAACTAACCCGTAGTGACTTTGAGTTTGCGCAGCTTACTCGCAATCAGTGGCTGCAGTTGCTGCAAGAGCAAGCTGAGTTAGGCCCGGCTTCGTTATTTTCAAATATACCAACTAATACTCAAGCTAGTGCCTCGGATGCTTTGCCTTGGGCACGGCGTTCATTGCTGGCTATCCCTCAAGCTGGCGTATTGGTAACCGAATTATTTTTACCTGCAGCTCAACGTTACCGAGAGTCAAACAGAGAATTAAATAGAGAGCACCGATGACAACCACTCCCACTACCGCTCGCCCCCGCTGGCGTGCCTATATGGCATTAGCCCGACTCGACAAGCCCATTGGTACCTTACTGTTGCTGTGGCCTACCTTATGGGCGATTTGGATTGCTGGTAACGGCCAGCCGTCACCCTGGGTTTTGTTGGTGTTTGTGGTGGGCGTGTTTTCTATGCGCTCGGCGGGGTGTGTGATCAATGATTATGCGGACCGTCATATTGATGGCCATGTTAAACGCACCGTTGCCCGACCCTTGCCTGCGGGGGAACTGACGGAGCGCCAAGCGTTGGGCTTTTTTGCGTTGTTAGTGCTAATCTCTTTTTTACTGGTACTGACCATGAATGCCCTGACGATTACGCTGTCGGTGGCGGGGTTAGGCTGGGCGGCGTTATATCCCTTTATGAAGCGCTACACTCACTTGCCGCAGCTATTTTTGGGCATCGCTTTTTCTTGGGCAATCCCAATGGCGTTTGCCGCACAAAGTGATAGTTTACCAATAGGGCTGTGGTTATTATTCGCCGCTAACCTCACCTGGACCATTGCCTACGACACTATGTATGCCATGGTCGACCGCGACGATGACTTGCGCATTGGCGTTAAATCCACCGCTATTTTATTTGGCCGACGCGACAAGTTAATGGTGGGGCTATTGCAGCTGAGTACCTTGGCGTTATTAGTGGCGGCAGGGCTCGCCTTTGCGCTGGGCCCGCTGTTCTATTGGAGCTTGTTGGGTAGTGCTGGTTTGTTTGTTTATCAGCAGCGACTTATTCGCGATCGTGAACGCATGCCTTGCTTTACTGCCTTTTTGAATAACAACTTCGTAGGCATGCTGGTGTTTGTCGGCATAGTGATCACCCTGCTGTAAGACACAAATACAGCACCGAGCCTAAGATGAAATCAGATCCTATAAAGGTCCAAACATTGATCTTTTAGCTCGGTACTTGGTGTTATATTTTTGCTCAACATTCAACATTCAACATTCAACATTCAACATTCAACATTCAACCTTGCAAACTGCGGCGGACGGCACTGGGCAATAGGGGGTAGAGTGTGCAACGTAGCTGCTCTAGCTCGTCATGTCCTGCTTGAGCCTGATGGCCGTAACCTGCAGTTTCTAATGCCTCAGCCAGCATATTAAACAGCGTTTTGTCGAATAATTCAGGCGCCTGAATGCCGTGTAACATGGCTAGGTGTTCGGCGAGTTGCTGGCTGTTATCTTGCAGCTGCTGGCGCTCGACGCTGGGCTTTAGGCAGGCGACTACCACACTGTAGCGTTGCAACGAAGGTCGAATAATCCTTGCCAATAACAGTAGTTGCAGCTGTTGCTGTGGCTCAACCCACCAGCCTTGCTGGCGAAACTCCACTAAACCCAGTTGCTGTAATGCTGCTAACTGGCTCTCAAGTTGTGCCGATAACTCGCAGTGCGCCACATTAAGAAACAGCTCGGCTTTTAGCAGGGGGTATAAACGCTGTAAGCGTCGTAATAACTCGCTGGTAACAATGCCCTCATGACGCTCTATTAAAGTTGCTAACAGTGCCGGCAGGGCAAATAGATGCAGTATATTGTTGCGATAATAGCTCAACAGTACCGATTGGTGGCGATCAAGATAGATGATCTCCCCCAAGGTATTAGTTTCTTGCTCAAATTTTCCTAGTTCTAATGCTTGAGCCAGTAATTGTTCGCTTTGTTGTTCAGGAATAACCACGTGTTCGCTGTAAGGGCAAAGGCGCAGATAATCCAGATAGATCTGCATTTGTTGTTGCAGCTGCTGGCGAGTGAGGGCGTGGCGATCTGAAGTAAGCAGTGCGGTGGCACTTAGCGTGAGGCCATTTACGGCGGCGGCGGAATTAATGCGGGTCATTACCTCGCGGGCCAGCGGAGTGACTAGCTCGCGAGTGGTGCTGTGTGGTGCTGCCTCTGTATTTAGCCATTCGGCTAATGGCAATGGCTCACCAAAGTTGACGAAGCCACGGCCAAAGTTACGTAGCTTGCGAATGATGCCCAGCAGTTGCCAAACACTTTCTTTTTGCTTACTGCCACCTTGTAACTCTTTATGATAACTGGCCACTTCCATGACATGTTCATAGCCTAGATACACTGGGATTAAAGTGATGGGACGATCATTGTTTTGCATGGCGGCTTCGAGGGTCATCGACAGCATACCGGGCTTGGCAGGGAGCAAACGACCGGAGCGCGAGCGGCCGCCCTCGGCGAAGTATTCCACCGCATAGCCACGGCGAAATAATAAATTGAGATACTCCCGAAACACGGTGGCGTAAAGTCTGTTGTCTTTAAAGGTACGACGAATAAAGAAGGCCCCGCCACGACGAAATAAGGGGCCGGCAGGAAAGAAGTCCAAGTTGATGCCGGCCGCAATATGGGGCGGCACCATGCCTTGGTGATAAATCACATAAGACAGCAGTAAATAGTCCATGTGGCTGCGATGACAGGGCAAATAGACTAGCTCATGGCCTTCTTGAGCCAATTGCCGTACTCGCTCGGCGCCGGTTACCGACAGGCCGCGATAGAGTTTGTGCCAAAGCCAACCGAGTAATCGGTCGCCAAAGCGGATCAGCGGATAGGAAAAGTTAGAAGCAATTTCATTCATATAGGCCTGAGCCTGACGACGCGACGCTGCGATATCTTGTGATTGCTGCTGGCTATGCTCTTGTATGGCCTGCACTATGCCGTCGGTTTGCAATAATTGTGTTAGCAGCAGCTCTCTGTTTGGCAGTTTTGGCCCGGTGGCGGCCAGCCGTTGGCGGCTAAAATGAAGACGAGTAATGCGGGCTAGCTTATGAGCTAGATTAGGGTCGGCAGCCGAGCGCTCTTGAAGTTGGGTCAACAACAACGGCGCACTAAAACGTACCCGATTTTCTCTGCCCTTTAGCAGCACGATTAGCGCCTTGCGCAAGGCGCTAGGGGAACGACTGCGTACTATGCTCAGCGAAGACGCACGGTCACCTTCGCGGCCCGGTGCTCGGCCCCAGAATAGACTCACCGGAACTAGCTGAATGGGAGCCGGGTGCCGCTCTTGTGCCGCTAACAGTTGATTGAATTCAGCCAAGTAAGGGGTTGCGCCGCGAGCGCGACGACCTAAGCTGGCGGGTTTATCTAAGCAGATCACCCGGGGCTGGATGTGCGCTTCAATCGTTAAAGGCGCAAAAGGGCTCGGCAGGCCTAATTTTTCGCAGCAAAGCTCTAGTGTGAGTAAGTCTGAAATAGACGCCGTTTTTAAGATGTAAACAATCGGCTGCTCAAGATTGATGGCCAATTCGGCCACCGGATCGGCGGGCAGACTTTTATGGTTTACCAAGGTGGCAATTAACGGACGAAACAAGCGGCGAGCCCAAGAAGAACCGAACATCATACAACAGCAACCCCAATATTTATGCGGTGGGCAAGATTATCAGATCAGACCTCCGATGTCTTGACGCTACTGCAGCAGGATTTTGTACTTGCTCTGTTGAGTTTACTGGATATACTGACAGTAAGCTGTATAAAAAAACAGGTGTACTATGAAAGCCCTTACTCCGCGTCAGTCTCAGGTACTGGATATAGTTAAAGAACATATCCAACAAACCGGCATGCCACCCACCCGTGCCGAAATTGCCCGTACATTAGGCTTTAAATCGGCCAACGCCGCCGAAGAACACCTTAAGGCCTTGGCCAGAAAAGGTGTGATCACCATGATGCCGGGTACGTCTCGGGGCATTCGGTTAGTTGAAGAAGAGGAGCAAGAAGATGCGGGCTTACCGCTGATTGGTCGGGTGGCGGCCGGCGAGCCCATTCTGGCCCAGCAGCACATAGAGAGCCATTATCAGTTAGACCCTGCGCTGTTTCATCCTGCCGCCGACTTTTTGCTGCGAGTAAAGGGGATGAGTATGAAGAATATCGGCATTATGGACGGTGATCTGCTGGCGGTGCACAAAACCCAGGAAGTTCGTAATGGCCAAGTAGTGGTGGCACGGTTAGACGACGAAGTAACGGTAAAGCGTTTTCAGCGTAAAGGCAGCAAGGTGAGCTTGCTTCCCGAAAATGACGAGTTGTCACCTATCGAAATCGACCTGCGCAGCCAAGAGCTAATTATCGAAGGGCTGGCGGTAGGCGTTATCCGCAACGCCGACTTCTAAGCTTTTTACCGCCGTTTAAATTGGGGCTGCCATGCGGCCCCAATGTCCTATATTTTGCCTGCTTATGCCTCGTTCAGTGACCTTTTTAGGTCATGCTGCCGTTTTTGGTCTAATACTCCCACCTAAAATAATTCAACTCTACAAGACATCAGTCCCCGCGATTTAGTTTTAACTCCTCACTCAATCTTTACGTGATTTTCTTCTGTCTGCTTTCTTTTTTCGCTTTTGATGCTTTACTTGTTGTGAGTGTTGGGTCGGTGAGGAATGAGTCTGGCCACTCGGTTTTACACGATAAGTACACCAAAATTCAGGATGAAACTGGGGGTGCGTGGTGAAGCTAATTTTTCTGCTGTTATTCTTGCTGATATCCCTGCCAATGCGAGCGCAAACACGCTTCAATATGACTGAAGGGGTCACTGATATCAGCCAAGAGGTATATGGGCTGCATATGATCATTCTCATCATCTGCGCCGTGATTGGAGTGGTGGTGTTCGGCGTTATGTTTTGGGCCATTATTCACCATCGCAAATCTAAAGGTGCCCAAGCTGCTCAGTTTCACGAAAGCACTAAGGTCGAAATTATTTGGACCATTATTCCCTTTATCATTTTGATTGCCATGGCGATTCCTGCCACCCGTACTTTGGTTGCGATGGAAGATGCCAGCGAATCGGATCTCACGGTGCAAATCACCGGCTCGCAATGGAAGTGGCACTACCGTTATTTTGATCAAGGAGTGGAGTTTTATAGCCGCATTGGCACCTTGCCAGAGCAAATTACAGGGCAGGTGGCTAAGGGAGAAAACTACTTACTTGAAGTTGATTACCCTTTGGTATTACCTACCGACCGAAAAGTTCGTTTTCTTATAACCTCGGATGACGTCATTCACTCTTGGTGGGTGCCGGCGTTTGCGGTGAAAAAAGATGCGGTGCCTGGCTTTATTAACGAATCTTGGACCCGTATCAACGACCCCGGTATTTATCGCGGCCAGTGTGCCGAGCTGTGCGGTAAAGATCATGCCTTTATGCCGATAGTAGTGGATGCTCGAACCGGCGATGAGTTTGATGGATGGCTGGCGAGTGCGCAGGAAAAACAAGCCCAAGATAAAGCCGATGAGCAAAAACTGCTGGCAATGGAAATGTCGATGGATGAGCTGATGCAGCAAGGCGAACAGGTCTATCAGCGTACTTGCGCCGCGTGTCACCAAGCAAATGGCGAAGGTATATCCGGTGCTTTTCCGGCTCTTAAAGGTAATGAGTTGATCCTCAAAGATAAGGCGGCCCATCTGAATATCGTGCTGTACGGAAAAACCGGCACCGCCATGCAAAGCTTTAACAAGCAGTTGTCAGTTCAAGAGCTGGCGGCAGTGATTACCTATGAGCGTAACGCCTGGGGCAATGATACTAAAGATGTAATACAACCCAGCGATATTGAGCAGGCCAGACAAGGACAATAGGGGGCAGGGATGGCACCGTTAAATAAAACCAATACCGCCGATGAGCACCTGAACGTTAACGAGGTGCATCATGGCCCGGCCAAGGGCATTAAACGCTGGCTGTTTACTACCAATCATAAAGATATCGGTACGATGTATTTATTGTTCAGCTTGTGTATGTTTTTTGTAGGCGGTTTTATGGCCATGCTGATCCGCGCCGAATTATTTCAGCCTGGATTGCAGTTAGTTGAACCCAATTTTTTTAATCAAATGACCACCATGCATGGCTTGATCATGATTTTTGGTGCCGTTATGCCGTCCTTTGTGGGGCTGGCTAACTGGATGATTCCATTAATGATTGGCGCGCCAGACATGGCGTTACCACGGATGAATAACTGGAGCTTCTGGATACTGCCCTTTGCTTTTTTATTGCTGCTGTCGTCGTTGTTTATGCCCGGCGGTGGCCCTAACTTTGGCTGGACTTTTTACGCGCCCCTTTCTACTACCTATTCGCCAGACAGTACCGCCCTGTTTGTGTTCGCCATCCACATTATGGGCATCAGCTCTATTATGGGGGCGATTAACGTCATTGTTACCATCTGGAACTTACGAGCACCAGGCATGACATGGATGAGGCTGCCCATGTTCTGTTGGACTTGGTTAATTACAGCCTTTTTGTTGATTGCAGTGATGCCGGTGCTAGCTGGGGCCGTAACCATGGTGTTGACCGATAAATATTTTGGTACCAGCTTCTTTGATGCAGCCGGTGGTGGCGACCCGGTGATGTTCCAGCATATCTTTTGGTTTTTTGGTCATCCCGAGGTTTACATCATGATATTGCCGAGCTTCGGCATTATTTCGGCCATTGTTCCTACTTTTAGCCGCAAACCTTTGTTTGGCTATACCTCTATGGTGTTCGCCGTCGTCTCTATTGCGGGCTTAAGCTTTTTGGTATGGGCGCATCACATGTTTACCGTTGGTATGCCGGTGGCTGCCGAGTTGTTCTTTATGTATTGCACCATGCTTATCTCGGTACCCACGGGAGTTAAGATTTTTAACTGGGTAGCCACCATGTGGCGAGGGTCGCTGAGCTTTGAGGTGCCGATGTTATTTGCCATTGCCTTTATCGTGCTGTTTTCCATTGGCGGCTTCAGCGGGGTCATGTTGGCCATTATCCCTGCAGACTTTCAGTATCACGATACCTATTTTGTGGTGGCCCATTTTCATTATGTGTTGGTTACCGGTGCCGTTCTTTCTGTGTTTGCAGCCGTGTATTACTGGCTACCGAAATGGACCGGCCACATGTTTGATGAGCGATTGGGCAAGTGGCATTTTTGGTGCTCAGTTATCTCGGTTAACGTGTTGTTTTTCCCGATGCACTTTCTTGGACTTGCCGGAATGCCAAGACGGATCCCTGACTATTCACTGCAATTTGCCGACATTAATGTTTTGGTCAGTATCGGTGGTTTCGCCTTCGGCTTATCACAATTAATTTTTGTGGTACTCATTGTCAAGTGTATTCGCGGCGGTGAGCCGGCATTGGCTCGCTCTTGGGAAGGAGCCCATGGTCTGGAGTGGAAGGTGCCTTCGCCTGCCCCCTATCATACCTTTGGTACGCCACCGGAGGTAACAGACGATGATGCACGATAATAAGGCACTTAAGCTGGCCTTGCTGGCCGTCGCTATGTTTGGTTTTGGTTTTTTGCTGGTGCCCCTGTATGACGTCTTTTGTGACATTACGGGGCTCAATGGCAAAACTGCTAACCGCCCAGTAGCCGAGTCTAGGGTCGTGGATGAACAGCGATTGATTACGGTGGAGTTTATTACCTACCAAAGTAGTGGCCTGCGGGGTGAGTTTACGCCATCGGTTCGCCAGTTGCAGGTACGGCCTGGCGAGATGCACCAAGTAGACTTTACTATCAACAACCCCAGTAATAACGACATTACACTGCGGGCGATTCCGTCTGTTTCCCCCGGGCGTGCGGCCAGCCACTTACGCAAAACAGAATGTTTTTGCTTTCAAGAGCAACCGTTGGCAGGACGCGGCGAAGCGGTGATGCCGATGCGTTTTTATGTGGACAAGGATCTGCCGGCAGACATAGAGGTATTTACCTTGTCCTACACCCTTTATGACATCACGGAACGAGCCAGCAGTAGCTGAGCCAAGGAGGCAAACATGTCGGTCAAGCTTCAGTCATATTATGTGCCGGACCAGAGTCCTTGGCCGTTGGTGGGTGCTTTAGGATTGTTTTTACTGGCTTCGGGGGCAGGGCTTTGGGTGGCGGAAATTGGTGGCATTGCCGGACCTATCGTATTTGCTGCGGGTACTTTGGTGATGACGGTGATGCTGTTTGGCTGGTTTGGCAATGTGATTGATGAATCGAGCGCCGGGCTGTATAGCAACCAAATGGATCGTTCATTTCGCTTGGGGATGGGCTGGTTTATTTTTTCCGAAGTAATGTTTTTTGGCGCTTTTTTTGGCGCCTTGTTTTATGCCCGCATTCTCTCTGTGCCCTGGCTGGGTGGGGCGGGCAACAATGTGATGACCAACGCCGTGCTGTGGCCGGACTTTACCGCCAGCTGGCCGTTACTAAGCACCCCAGGAGGCATAGAAACCACGGCTATGGGTTGGTTTGGTTTGCCGCTGATTAACACCATGATTCTACTCACTTCTTCGGTGACCGCGCATTTGGCTCATTTGGCGCTGCTTGATAACAAGCGACTGCGCCTGAGTCAGTGGCTGGGGTTGACGGTACTGCTGGGGATGATCTTTTTAACCCTACAGGTGTGGGAATATGTGCATGCCTATGAGGAACTGGGCCTACGGCTGGATTCGGGTATTTATGGTAATACTTTCTTCCTACTTACCGGTTTTCACGGTGCTCACGTCACCTTGGGGACGCTGATGCTGGCCATCATGTGGCTAAGGGCGCGCAAGGGGCATTTTACTCCGGCGCAGCATTTTGGTTTTCAGGCCAGCAGTTGGTATTGGCATTTTGTGGACGTAGTTTGGCTCTGTTTGTTTATTTTTGTCTATATTCTATAAAGGCTCTTATGAAACCTTCATTAGGGGTGAGTGAGGGACTATCCATCCCGCAGCTAGGGCAATGATCAACAGCAGCACTATGAGTACGGCACAGATTAAGCGCCGTCCGATATAGCGGCTCATCAACCGGGGGGCCTGTTGCGAGAGCATAGATTTAAGCCCCCAAAACAGATTGCCAATCATAAACAGCAGTAATAATACAATCAGTAGCTTGAATAGCATGGATGCGTTCCAGGAGAAGCTGAATGTTGAGTATAGGAAAAAGTGGCGGTTTACTGGTGCTGACGGCAGTGATCTCTTTGTTGATGATCGTCATGGGAACTTGGCAGCTATCACGCGCCGATGAAAAACGGCTGTTGTTACTGGAGTGGCATCAGCGTCACGACCTCGAATTGACTCTGAATGAAGCCCTCTCTATTCAGGCTCCCTTTGGTTATCAGCTGGCGGTCAATGGGCTCTTTCTGGCGGGCGGGGATGTATGGCTCGATAATCAGATAGAGTCGGGGCGAGTCGGTTATCGCTTGATCCGTCCGCTACAAACTCGTCATGGCTTGTTGGCGGTAGACACCGGCTGGTGGCCGGCAAACCCAGATCGGCGCCAGTTACCTGTCACTAAGCCTCTTATCTCAAACCAGTCACCAGCACAGTTAACTGGCCACCTTGTTCGCCCCTATGTGGTGCCGTTAACGCTAGCTGAGGTGTCGTTTAATCCAAGCCATCCCTTGGTTGCAAATTTGCAACCCGTTGAGCTAGCGCAGATCTGGGGCGAGTCGGTATTGCCCTTTGTATTGAAGGTGGGTGCTGAGCAAGGCGACTGGAAGCCCGTCGTTATGGGGCCAGAGCGCCATACTGGTTATGCGGTGCAATGGTTTGCTATGACGCTAGCAGTATGGCTTGCCGCTGCTTGGTATTACCGGAGGCAACATGATGGAACGTAAAACCTCGAACTTTCGTAATAAGTCACAACCGAGTCACCATGCGCATCCTGGCCAGCAGATTAGGTCTAGAAAAGTCTTGTTAGCCATGCTGGCGGTATTTTTGCTGCCGGTGGCATTGGCTTGGCTGACCTTGACTCAGGGCTGGTTTACTCCTGCAGTGAACAGTCACGGCGAATGGGTACAAGGGCAGATAGCTGCAGATAATCAGTGGCGTTTAATACTACCAACAAGCCCAGACTGTGACGCCTGCTTAAGGGTTGAGCCCTTGCTTAATAATATAGACACTGCGCTGGGCCGAGACGGTGACCGAGTGGCCGTAGTGCGGCTGCCCACTAGCAACGAGTTAGAAGCGGGATACGTTTACATTGCCGATCCTCCGGGTTTGCTGATCATGCGTTATGTACTGCCGAGTTCTAAGTCTGGCGTCGAGTTTGATGTAAATAAACAACAAGAACAAGAACGAGAGCAAGAGCAGGCAAAAATGGGCAAGGCGCTATTGAGTGACTTACGGCGTCTGCTTAAATATTCCCGTGCAGGCTAGAGTCTGCTGAACGATGGAGGAAGCCATGCACCGACTGTGTCTGTTTGCTTTTACCCTTACGCTGATAGTGGTGATACTGGGGGCGTATACTCGGCTCACCGATGCGGGCTTGGGGTGCCCAGACTGGCCAGGCTGCTATGGCTTTAACTATGCTCCTAGCTCGCTATCAGATCATGATGCGGCGGCGCTGCGCTTTCCTGATAGTCCCGTCGACTTCACCAAGGCACGCAACGAAATGGTGCATCGTTATGCCGCAGGCACCTTAGGCGTAACTATCTTGCTGATGGCGTTATGGTCACTGCGCCACGCTCATCGACATCTCAGAAAGGTAACATGGGGGTTGCTGGCGCTAGTCTGTGGGCAAGCCACGCTAGGCATGCTCACCGTTACCCTAAATCTGCTGCCTTTGGTCGTAATGGGGCACTTATTGGGTGGCTTTACCTTGTTGGCCTTATTGTTTTGGTTGTGGATGAACACCCGAATGCCCAAAACGGCTTATCGTGAGCCCGCTTCTTTTCATGGCATGAGGGGGAGCGGCTTGCTGGCGCTGGCAATACTTGTACTGTTGATACAAATTGCGCTTGGTGGTTGGACTGCCGCTAACTATGCGGCCATGGCCTGTGTTGAGCTGCCGGTATGCCAAGGCGATTGGTTGAGCCAGTGGCAGTGGAGCGCCTTTCATCCCCATGGTGTGCCTGCCGACAGCTATCAATATGGTGTGTTGAGTGCCCCAGAGCGGATCACTATTCATGTTGCACACCGGCTGTGGGCCATGGTGACGGCCTTAGTCTTATTGAGTTTGGCGTGGCAATTGTGGCGACAGCCTTTATTACGGCGCTGGGGAGTTTGGCTGGCGCTAGGATTATTGTTGCAGTTGACGTTGGGCGTGGCAAACGTGGTGTTGCATTTACCGCTACTATTAGCCGTCGCTCATAATGCCGGTGCCGCCTTCTTGTTATTAATTTTAACCGGAGTGGCACAACGAGTTTGGAAAATCAGGGAGGGTGTATGGCTAGAAGCGCATTATTTTCCACACGTTGGAGTCTAGGCTGTCGAGATTACTTTGCACTTACCAAGCCTAAGGTGGTGGCGTTAATTTTGCTTACCGCCGTGGTGGGTATGTTGTTAACGCCGACGGTGCCTAACTTATTGCAGGTCTTTACCGCCACTTTAGGCATTGGCATGATGGCGGGAGGAGCCGCAGCCATCAATCATGTGTTAGACCGGCGTATCGATATTAAAATGGCGCGTACTCATCATCGGCCGGTAGCGCAAGGGCGAGTGCAAAGTGGCTCGGCATTGGCGTTTGCTTTTGTGTTGTCGGGGGTGGGTCTTACCATATTATTATTGTGGGTGAATGCGCTAACCGCTTGGTTAACCTTGGCTTCTTTATTGGGATATGCCGTGGTGTATACGGTGTGGCTAAAGCGAGCCACACCGCAGAATATTGTGATTGGCGGGCTTGCCGGTGCCATGCCACCTTTATTAGGCTGGACGGCGGTCACCGGCGAATTTCATGGCCATGCGCTGTTGCTGGTGATGATTATTTTTGCTTGGACGCCGCCACATTTTTGGGCGCTGGCCATTCACCGTCGAGATGACTACGCCAAGGCGGGGGTACCTATGTTACCGGTGACCCATGGCATCGAGTTCACTAAAACCTGTGTGTTGCTTTATACCTTGCTACTTACCTTGGTGTGCTTGCTGCCTTGGGTCGTTGGCATGTCGGGACTGCTCTATTTGGTAGGTGTGAGCTTACTTAATTTACGATTTATTCAATGGGCATGGCGGTTGAAGTTTAGACCTTCTGCACAAACCGCTCTACAATGCTTTCACTTTTCAATTAGTCACTTGATGTGGCTTTTTGTGTTGCTACTGGCGGACCACTGGATAAATTATGGCTAAGACAAGCAGATGGATATGGGGGCTTGCGGTTGCTCTAGTAGTAATAGGCTCCGTAAGCGGTGGTTTTTGGTATTCGGATAAAAATAATAGCTTAACCGGTGCGGTGGTGGTGTACCCCGAGCCACGTGAGTTGGCGGCTTTTACCCTAACTGATGGTGAAGAGCAGCCTTTTACCCAGCAAAACCTACAGGGTCATTGGAGCTTGGTGTTTGTGGGTTATACTTTTTGTCCCGATATTTGCCCTACTACGCTAGCGGATCTGTCGCGAATTTATCCAGAACTAACGGCAATAAGCGATAAGACGCAGGTAATATTTGTGTCTGCCGACCCTGCACGAGATACGCCGGAGCGGCTTAAGGCCTATACCCATTACTTTAATCCAAACTTTATAACGGTAACTGCTGAGCATGACGAACTTATGCCTGCAGTGCAGCAACTAGGGCTCATTTACGGTATTTTCGATCGCGATGCCGACAATTATCTAGTAGACCATTCAGCATCAGTTGCTCTGGTTAATCCTAAAGGGCAGTTACATGCCTCATTTAGGCCCGACTTCGATGAGCAAAGCGCAATGCCCTTAGTCAATGGCCCCGAGCTGGTTAAAAACTTCTCGGCCATAGTAGCGCGCTGGCGCGACTAGCGTAAGAAACGGCGCCTGATGCTGGGCGCTTGTTTATGTCTTTACCCTTCCCCGCCTTTAAGTAAGAGCTAATTATGTGGTCCTCTTTTTTTAATGCCGCCCGCCACCGCCAGGTGTTTGCGTTGGCGCTGCCTATGGTGCTGTCTAACATTACGGTGCCGCTACTGGGGCTGGTGGATACCATCGTTATTGGCCACTTAGAACATGCCTATTATTTAGGTGGCGTCGCGGTAGGGGCGACCATTATTAGCCTGATTTTTTGGTTGCTGGGTTTCTTGCGCATGTCGACCACCGGCCTTGCCGCCCAAGCCGTGGGTGCGGGAGATAACGAGCGGTTATTGCAGGTATTAGTGCGAGGCTGCTTACTGGCGTGGGGGCTGGCGCTGCTTATTTTAGTGCTACAGAAACCACTCACCGACCTCGCTTTTTGGTTGGTGGGGGGCAGCAGCCAAGTGCAAATGTATGGCCGTGAATATGTCATGGTCAGAATTTGGAGTGCACCTGCGGCTCTCACCAACTTGGTACTACTCGGTTGGTTGTTGGGTAATCAGAATGCTCGTGCGCCTATGTTGTTATTGATCCTCGGTAACGGGGTCAATATTGTGCTCGATATCTGGTTTGTGCTGGGCTTGGGCTGGCAAGTTAAAGGGGCGGCAGCCGCATCGGTATTGGCCGACTACTTGGCCACGGCACTAGGAGCCTGGTTAGTCTGGCGCACGATACAGGGGCGAAATTGCTGGCCTACAGCCGGCTTTTGGCGGCGCACTTTGCATGTGGAAGCCTTTAAAAAGCTACTTGGCCTTAATCGAGATATTTTTATTCGCGCGCTGTGTTTGCAGCTGACCTTTGCTTTTATGACGTTTCAGGGTGCGCGCCTTGGGGATGACGTGTTGGCCGCGAATGCGGTGCTAATAAACTTTCTGATGTTTATCTCATTTGGTCTAGATGGTTTTGCCTATGCGGTAGAGGCGATGGTAGGTAAGGCGGTTGGTGAGCGTGATCGAGCTGAATTTCGCCTCGCGTGCGCCCTAAATGTGTTTTGGGGTGGGGTGGTAGCGATATTATTTGTGCTCATTTTTGCACTGGGCGGCCATACGCTGATTAACCTGATCACCAGCATCACGGAGGTACAAGAGCAGGCCCGCGAATACTTGCCTTGGTTAATATTGATGCCACTCGCCGCCTGTTGGTGCTTTATTCTGGATGGCATCTTTATTGGCACGACGCGCGGCGGTGATATGCGCGATATGATGCTGTTATCGACGGCGGGGGTGTTTTTTCCGGTGTGGTTTTTAGCGCAATCATTAGGCAACCACGGTCTGTGGCTAGCCATGTTGTGTTTTATGCTGGCTCGAGGGATAACACTGGGCTGGGCTTGGTGGCGAATAGACCGCCGGCAGGGATTTATTTTGAAAGACGGTGAAGAAGTAAAGCGCCGGGCGCCCAGCACCAAGAGCCAAGCTAACAAAAAAAATCAGAGCCAAAACTAAAATCATGGCGCGCCCTTACTGCATCCAATACCCTGTACAGGAAAAATGAATTTCACAACAGCCGCCGAACGGTATTTAGCTTGGTGCTGGGCGCTATTATTACTCTTCACATGCAAAGAGAAAACCCATGTTTGATATTGCACTTTATGAACCCGAAATTGCCCCTAATACCGGCAATATTATGCGTCTTGCGCGCAACAATGGCTGCCGACTGCACCTTATTGAACCGATGGGCTTTACCTTAGAAGAGAAAAGGCTGCGCCGAGCCGGGTTAGACTATGCGGATTTTGGACGCATCTTCCAGCACAAAAACTATGCCGACTTCTTAGACGCTGTGAGTGGGCAGCGTATTTTTGCCTGCACCACCAAGGGCAGTCGGCCCCATCATAAGGCGAGCTATCAAGCTGGCGATGTGCTGCTGTTTGGGCCAGAAACTCGAGGGCTACCCGACAGCGTGTTAACCGAGATAGCACCTGAGCTGCGAATTCGTATTCCCATGCAGGTAGACAGCCGCAGTTTGAACTTATCCAATGCGGTGGCCATCATCAGTTACGAAGCATGGCGCCAACATGACTTTATTGGCGGACAGTAGCTTTAACAAAGCGGTAAGTTAAAGACAAATCCCCCCTGTTGTAAACGCGCTTTTAGCTGTTAATTCGTTTGTAACAGGACTTATCTTTGGCTGATCGCTTACGGCTTAAAACTTACAGCAGCCCGAAGGGCTAAGGAGTTTGGTGTGACAAGTGTGGATGAGCCTATTTCTGAGCCATCGAGCTATGGGCGGCTGGTTACTCGGGCGGCAATCGTCGCCATGGTGGCTGCAGCGTTAATGATAATAACCAAGTTATTTGCTTGGTTTTATACCGACTCTGCCAGTATGTTGGCTTCACTTACCGATTCGTTATTGGATATTAGTGCCTCATTTATTAACCTGATGGCCATTCGTTATGCGTTAATGCCGGCTGATCATGAACACCGTTTTGGCCATGGTAAGGCAGAGTCATTGGCGGGATTGGCGCAATCGGCATTTATTAGTGCTTCGGCCATTTTTTTGATGATCACCGGTGTTTCCCGATTATTGAACACTCAAACTGTTAGCCATGCAGGGATCGGGATCGGGGTGGTAATATTTTCATTAGTGCTCACGATTGCAGTGGTGCTTTATCAGAGTTATGTGATAAAAAAAACCAATTCGGTAGCAATTCGTGCCGATCAGCTGCATTACCGATCAGATCTTTTGCTGAACGTGGGAGTGTTGCTGGCGATTGCCTTAGCTTGGTTGGGTTTCCATTGGGCTGATTCCTTATTTGCGCTCTTGATTGGTGGCTATATCCTTAAAGGTGCGTTAAAAATTGGGTATGATGCAGTACAAATGTTGTTGGATCACCAGTTGCCGGATGCAGAGCAAAAGCGCATTATTGATGTTTGCTTGGCAGTAGAAGGAGTGCATGGTTTACATGACTTACGCACTCGACAGTCGGGACCGACGCGTTTTATTCAATTGCACCTTGAACTAGATGACAACTTACCTTTGGTACAGGCGCATCAAATCGTGGTGCAAGCCGAGCGAGAGCTGGAGCAGCTATTCTCTGATACCGATATCATCATTCATATGGACCCATTGTCGGTTCTTCCCCAAAATAGTGGGGATATGACTACATCTCATTTTAAAGCAAACAAGGTTTAACCAATGGAAAACGGCATTCAAGCGAGTACCTGGCTGCGCATCCGCGAAGAAGCCCGGTGGATGATCGTAGAAGAGCCGATGCTCGGCAGCTTTTATTATTCAACCATACTGAATCACGACACGCTTAAGTGCTCGCTCAGCTTTATTTTAGCCAATAAGCTCGAAAGTTCGGTGATGCCAGCCATTAGCTTACGTGAAGTGATCGAAAACGTGATGGGGGCAGATCCCGCCATTCTTGATATGGCTGCTACCGACATTTGTGCGGTACAGGAGCGAGATCCCGCCGTGGATCTGTTTTCGACCCCGTTACTGTATTTAAAAGGATTTCATGCTCTGCAGGGGTATCGAATTGCTAACTGGTTGTGGTGTCATGGTCGCCGAGCGTTGGCTACTTATTTACAAAATCAGATATCGGTGGTGTTTGGGGTAGATATACACCCAGCGGCACGTATTGGTAAAGGGATCATGCTTGATCACGCCACCGGCATCGTCGTGGGCGAAACGGCGGTGGTGGAAGATAACGTTTCTATTTTGCAAAGCGTGACCTTAGGCGGTACCGGTAAGGCCGGCGGTGACCGTCACCCTAAAATCCGAGAAGGGGTGATGATTGGCGCCGGCGCTAAAATATTAGGTAATATTGAAGTGGGTTGTGGCGCCAAAATTGGTGCAGGCAGTGTGGTATTGGAACCCGTACCGGCACACACTACCGTGGCGGGCGTACCGGCCAGAGTAGTGGGACGCCCTTGCTCAGAAATGCCATCACGAGATATGAATCAGAATATATAAGACGTCAACTGACGCCTGTTATTGACGTAAAGCAAATAAATTTAACCTAATCGGCGCCGCAATAGCATCGGCTACTTGTCGTCTGTCAAGGGCCGCTGTATCCTCGGCTGCTGAGGGCCAGTGGGCCAAATCATTGTAAGTTAGGGGTGAGAGCATGTCTTTTGATGTATTAGAAAAACTAGAAACGAAAATTCAGGCTGCGGTCGATGCCATTGACTTGCTGCAAATGGAAGTGGAAGAGCTAAAAGAGTTGAACGCTAAGCTAGGTGAAGACAATCAGCAGCTAAAGCAAGATCACACTCAAATAGAGCAAGAAAACCAACAGTTAAAGCAGCAGCATGAAGCATGGCAAGATCGTCTACGCGTGTTGCTGGGCAAAATCGACCAAGTTGAAGAAAGCGCATAACAAAGCCGTAAGCTGTAAGTTAGAGATAAAAAAGGCCAACCCATGGGGTTGGCCTTTTCGTTTAATTTAGCTTTTAGCTTACGGCTGTTGATCGTCGTCTTCGTCTTCCAGATCCAGCGGCTCAGGTGACAGAATAATCCCCGTAGTATCGGCATACACATAGTCGGCAGGTAAAAATGTCACACCACCAAAGTTGACCGGTACTTCGTGCTCGCCAATGTCATTATCGTCGCTACCTACCGGAATAGAAGCCAAGGCCTGAATGCCAATATCAACCTCTTCCAGTGCATCTACTTCGCGTACGCAGCCATAGCAAATGATGCCTTCCCAGCCGTTATCGGCTGCGGTTTCGGCAATGTTCGCATCAATCAGTGCGCGGCGTAGCGAGCCGCCGCCATCAATCAACAGCACCCGACCTGCGCCATTTTCTTTTACTGCCTCAATAATGAGGCCGTTAGACTCAAAGCACTTAATGGTAGAAACGGAGCCGCCGAAGGAATTACGGCCGCCAAAACTGGAGAACATGGGTTCAACCACATCCACCATATCAATATAGGTATCGCACAGTTCTGAAGTATTGTATTCCATAGAATCAGCCACATACTGGAAACAAGGTGGCTTCAAGTATAAGGCGATGGGAGCGGTTTTCAATCACTATCGTGTGGCCGCTCCCAGTAACGAGAAGAAATTAGAGGATATAGCGGCTTAAGTCTTCGTCTTCAACCAAATCTTTGAGGTAACGATCCACGTAAGCTTCATCCACTACCACAGTGGAGCCGCCTTTATCTGACGCCTCAAAAGAGAGTTCATCTAGCAGGCGCTCCATTACGGTGTGTAAACGGCGAGCACCGATATTCTCGGTGCTTTCGTTTACTCGCCACGCGGCTTCGGCCAAACGGCGAATACCTTCTTTGGTAAACTCGACGGCCACATTTTCGGTGGCTAGCAATGCCTTGTATTGCTCAGTAAGTGAGGCATTAGGTTCGGTAAGAATACGCTCAAAATCATCGGTATCCAGTGAGCGTAGCTCTACTCGAATGGGCAAACGACCTTGTAACTCCGGGATCAAGTCAGACGGCTTGGCCACTTGAAACGCGCCCGAGGCAATAAACAGCATGTGATCGGTACGCACCATGCCATGTTTGGTGTTAATGGTGCTGCCTTCGATTAGCGGTAACAAATCGCGCTGCACCCCTTCACGAGACACATCGGGACCCGAACTTTCGCCACGCTTACAAATTTTATCAAATTCATCAATAAAGACGATGCCGTGGTTTTCTACAGCATAAATAGCTTGTTCTTTTAGCTCTTCAGGGTTCAGTAGCTTGGCGGCTTCTTCATCGACTAGCAGCTTAAGCGCGTCTTTAATTTTCATTTTGCGCTGTTTGCTGGTGTGTCCAGCGGACAAGTTTTGAAACATGCCTTGCAGCTGGTTAGTCATTTCTTCCATACCGGGGGGCGCCATAATTTCTACGCCCATTTGTGGCGCTGACACATCTATTTCAATTTCTTTATCGTCGAGTTGGCCTTCGCGCAGTTTCTTACGGAAAATTTGACGGCTACCGCTGTTATCTGCCTTTTCTTCTTCGCCCCTGCTATTGCGCGGGTTAGGCAATAAGGCATCTAGAATACGTTCTTCGGCGGCTTCTTCGGCGCTATGACGATGTTTTTTGATCTGCTGATCGCGGGTCAACTTCATAGCCACATCGGTAAGATCGCGAATAATGCTGTCTACTTCTTTACCCACGTAGCCCACTTCGGTGAACTTGGTCGCTTCTACCTTAATAAAAGGCGCATCGGCCAGTTTGGCCAAACGACGGGCAATTTCGGTTTTACCCACACCGGTGGGACCAATCATTAGAATATTTTTAGGTGTTACTTCTTGGCGCAGCTCTTGAGGAAGCTGCATACGACGCCAGCGATTACGCAGGGCAATAGCCACAGCACGCTTAGCGTCAGACTGGCCAACGATGTGTTTGTCTAGCTCGTGGACAATTTCTCTTGGTGTCATGTCAGACATAATCAAATCCTATGGTGCGGGCTCGATAAGTCGAGCCCGAAGCAAATTAGTGGTTGTAATCCAGCTCTTCAACGGTTTGATTACCATTAGTAAACACGCAGATTTCGCCAGCAATAGTTAGCGCTTTTTGCACTATTTCGCTGGCGTCTAAATCGGTGTTTTCCAAGAGTGCGCGGGCAGCAGATTGGGCAAAAGCGCCACCTGAACCAATGGCGATCAAGTCTTGCTCGGGCTGAACCACATCGCCGTTACCGGTAATGATGAAGGAGTTTTTGTCGTCGGCAACCGCCAATAGAGCTTCTAGTCGACGTAAGGAGCGGTCGGTGCGCCAGTCTTTGGCTAGCGCCACCGCAGCGCGTTCTAGGTTGCCCTGATGAGCCTGTAGCTTGGCCTCAAAGCGTTCCAGCAGGGTAAAGGCATCGGCAGTACCACCGGCAAAACCAGCCAGTACCTTGCCATTAAACAGACGATGTACCTTGCGGGCATTACCTTTCATGACGGTATTGCCTAAAGAAACTTGGCCATCGCCGCCGATAACCACTTTGCCATTACGGCGAACTGAAACGATTGTTGTCACTAAAAACCTCACTTGACTGTGTAGCCAGCCTTGCTGGCAAAAATGTCACTTACACAGAAATGGGGACGGCAGTGAGCGAGATCAACCCTCCCAGAACCAGATTGCACAATCACTTACTGCTTTTGCCTTAATGAGCTTGTGTTTATGCTGCTCTGCCAGTCGCTTACTGTCATAAGGACCCAAAATGACTCGATGCCAAGAACTGCCACTTTTATGACGTGTTTGTGCGACCAACCCCTGAAAGGCAATTTTGGCTTTCAGTTGTTCGGCCTGAGCCGCAGAACGAAAAGAACCACACTGCATCAAATAAGGGCGCGTAGACTCCGTTGCTTCTGGTACGTGCACCACCACTTCTTTATTTTCTAGCTGCTCGATGTAAGTCCACTTTTCAATCGGCTTTTGGTCGATAGGATTAACCACTGGAGGCTTTTTGGCTGGAGCGGTTTGGGTGGCCACCGGAGTAACGGCGGGCTGTCTGCCGTCGGCTGCCCCTTTCACAATATAAATAAGATAACCAAGAGCACCGGCTACCATAATTAGCAAAATGATAGGCAGCACCGGTATGCGGCTCGGCTGAGGCGCACGACCGCGTGCGCCACCTTTAGTTGATGCCGCACGGCCTTTGCTTTTAGCTTTGGGCTTAGTGCGCCGAACGTAATCCTTGGCCATGGATTACATGCGCTCCATGGTGTCTATGCCGAGCAAAGACAGGCCTTGCTTTAGCACCTTGGCGGTGGCTGCACATAAACGCAAACGGCTGCTGCGCTCTTCAATGCTTACGCCTTCTTTATTGATGGGGCAGGCTTCATAAAAGCTCATAAAGGCGCCAGACAGCTCATAAAGATACAGGCACATCAGGTGTGGCAAGCCTTTGTCGGCCACCGACTTAATAGCGTCATTAAATTGCACCAGCTTGTTTGCCAGCACTTCTTCGGCTGGGGCGTTAATAATCACTTTTCCCTGCAAGTTTGCATCGCTAACAATGTCAGACTTTCGGAAAATAGACTGGATGCGGGTGTAGGCATATTGCAGATAAGGCGCGGTATTACCCTCGAACGACAACATGTTGTCCCAGTCGAAGATGTAGTCGGTGGTACGGCTCTTAGACAGATCCGCATACTTAACGGCGCCCATGGCGACGCGACAGGCAATTTCGGCTTTTTCTGCATCACTGAGGTCGGTGTCTCTTTTGGCCAGCAGGGCGGAGGCTCTTTCTTGAGCTTCATCCAACAAGTCAACCAAGCGTACTGTGCCGCCGGTGCGAGTTTTAAACGGACGACCGTCTTTGCCGAGCATCATGCCAAACGCATGGTGTTCTAGGCTAACCGACTCGGGTACATAACCGGCTTTGTGCACTATGCTCCACGCTTGCATCAGGTGTTGATGCTGACGAGAATCGATAAAGTACAGTACGCGGTCGGCTTTCAGTTGTTCGTAACGGTACTTGGCACAGGCAATATCGGTAGTGGTGTAAAGATAGCCGCCGTCTTTTTTGCGGATGATAACGCCCATGGGGTTACCGTCTTTGTTTTTGTACTCATCCAAGTACACCACTATCGCGCCTTCGTCTTCTACCGCTAGCCCTTGCTGTTGTAAGTCTTCAACAATGCCCGCCAGCATGGGGTTATACATGCTTTCGCCCATGACATGCTTCGGCGTTAAAGACACGTTGAGCCGGTCGTACACGGCTTGATTATGCTGCAGCGTAATGTTGACCAGCTTCTGCCACATGGTTAAGCAGTAAGTGTCGCCGCCTTGCAGCTTGACCACATAGTTGCGGGCGCGCTCGGCAAATACCGGGTCGGCATCGTATTTTTGCTTAGACTCGCGATAAAACTGCTCTAAGTCTGATAAGCCCGAATCGGCGACATCTGGATTTTCTTTTTCCAGTTCTTCTAGGTGCGCAATCAGCATGCCAAACTGGGTGCCCCAGTCGCCGATATGGTTAGCACGGATCACGTTGTGGCCCTGAAACTCCAAGGCACGCACCACGGCATCGCCAATGACGCTCGAGCGCAAATGGCCAACGTGCATCTCTTTGGCCACATTAGGGGCCGAGTAATCAACAACAATGGTTTGTGGGTGTTCTGCTACCGGCACGTTGGCGCGATCGTCGGCCACCATGGCGTCTATTTGGCTGCCAAGCCAGTTACTGTCGAGAAAAAAGTTAATAAAACCAGGACCTGCCAGCTCGGTTTTTGCCACCAGCTCAGACTCGGGTAGGTTATCTACTAGCAGTTGTGCCAATGCGCGCGGGTTTTGTCCTGCCGGCTTAGCCAATAGCAAGGCGAGGTTAGTGGCTAAGTCTCCATGAGCCTTGTCTTTGGTTCTGTCTACTTGAATGCGCGGAGCCAGTTCTGCAGGCAGCTTGCCTTGCTGTTTCAAGATCGATAGCGTTTGCTCAAGCAGAGCCTGAATATGTTCTTTCATTATTATCACCAAATTAAAGACAAGGTTGGAGCTAACCCGGGTGGGAAATTCTACTCATATCGGCTGCAGAAAACTACCGCCAAGGCATAAAGGGAGCGCATTCAGACCAATTCAAAGGCATATTTGCGCATATCTAAGTCTTAATTCCATAGATCATTTGTTCGACCTTATACAGCAACAAAATAAAGCAGTGGGTTAATCGTTTTGGTATTACCACAGCTCGGCGGGGTCGATATCCAGTGACCAGCGCACTTTACGAGCCGAAACCAGGGTATCAATTAATGCCAACGCTAAGCGGCAAGCCCCTGCCAGCTCACGTCGATTATTAGCCTGCAACAATAGCTGATAACGATATTGACCCGCCTTGCGCTCCATTTGCGCACTTAGTGGGCCTAAGCACAGCACGGTGGCTGGCAGTTGAGGCTGTAACTGTTGCACCAGCTGTTGTAAAAAGCTTTGAACGTGGTTGGCGTCGGGAGCTTGGGCGCGAAACAGTGCCTGAAAACTAAAGGGCGGCAGCATGGCGGCTTGGCGCTCTTGTAATGCGCTATTGGCGAAGTGGCGATAACCCTGATTAGCCAAGTCTTGCAACAACGCATGTTCTGGCTGATGGGTCTGTAATACCACACGCCCAGGCTTACTGGCCCGGCCCGCTCGGCCTGCTACCTGAATATAGAGCTGGGCAAAGCGCTCGGTGGCCCTAAAATCACTGGCAAACAGCGCACCGTCGGCATCCAGCATGGCGACTAACGTTACATCGGGAAAGTGATGGCCTTTAGCCAGCATCTGGGTGCCAATCAATATTTGATATTGGCCATTGCGAATACCCTCTAAATGCTGGGCAAAACTGCCTTTGCGCCGCGTATTATCTCGGTCGATACGAATAATGCCGTATTGCGGAAACAGGCCGGTTAAGGCTTGCTCTACTTGCTCCGTTCCTAGGCCGGTACCAATCAGCTGCTGGCTACCACATTGCGGACATGCCGGCGGCAGCGGGCGCTGATGGTCGCAATGGTGGCAGTGCAAGCGTGAGGGGCTGCGATGCCAAGTAAAGTGTGCATCGCAGCGTTCACAATCCGCCAGCCAGCCACAACCATGGCATAACAAGGCCGGTGCGTAGCCGCGGCGATTTAAAAACAGCATCACCTGATTGCCCTTGGCCAAATCTTGGCCCAGCAACTCAATTAACTGGGGGGATATACCGGCATGCATTTGTACATGCCTGCTGTCTAGCAATACATGTTCGGCCACCGTCGCCGTGCCTGGGCGCTGACTTAGGGTTAGTAGCTGATATTTTCCGCTGGCGGCATTGTGCAAGCTCTCGAAGCTGGGCGTCGCCGAGCCCAGCACAATCGGAATATTCAGCTGGTGAGCACGTAGCAGTGCCAAGTCTCGCGCATGATAGCGAAACCCTTCTTGCTGCTTAAATGACGTATCGTGCTCTTCATCAATAATAATCAGGCCCAAACGGGCGAAGGGCGTTAATAGGGCTGAGCGAGTGCCGATGACGATGGCGGTGCTGCCATCTCGGCATGACAACCAAGCATCTAGCCGTTCGCGTTCGTTCATGCCCGAGTGTAGCGTGCTAATCGGTAAACTAAATCGCTGCTGAAAGCGCGCTATGGTCTGCGGTGTTAAGCCTATCTCTGGCACCAATACCAACACTTGTAAGCCGGCCTGCAATACCGCTTCCATAATTTGCAGATATACCTCGGTTTTACCCGAGCCGGTAATGCCTTCTAGCAGAAAAGGAGTAAATCCATTCGCGCCTTGAATCACGCTCACCGCCAGTGCCTGCTCGGTGGTCAGGCGTGGCTTATCATCTTGGGCAATAATAAGCGCAGTATCTCGCCAATCATTAGGAACGGGCACTTGCTCGCGTTTTTCTATGATCTGCTTTTTGGCCAGCGCCTGCAAAATGGCACCGCTAATGCCCCTTATCTGTAGCTCGCCGCTGCTTAGTGGGCCTTGGCGTAGCAGGGTAAGCGCTTGTTGTTGTTTAATGGCCTGCGTCGACACTTCGGCCTGCTCATCCAGTAGATGCCAATAAGGTGAGCTGCGATAGGCTGCAGTTTCTCCCTTGCGTAACAAAGTAGGCAGAGCCTGAAAATACACCTCGCCTGGGGCGTGCAGGTAATATTGCGTGGCCCATGCCAGCAGCTTAAGCTCCGCTTCAGCTAATATTGGTATTTGGTCTATTATTGCGGTAATCGGTTTTAATTTAGCGATCGCCACGTCTGAATCGTCGGGGTGAGACAATACCAGCGCCGTTAGCGACCGATTACCAAAGGGCACCGACACCCGACAACCAGGTGCGGGCAGGGGCAAAGGGCAGGTGTAGTCAAATTCTCGCCGCAGCGGAACGGGCAGCGCAACCCGCAGCAATGCATGCGCCGTAGATATCGACATTGATGATTTATCCTCCGTTAATCCTTGCCTGTAAAAAAGCGATACTATATTATTCGCACCCTTCACAAAACGTGAATCATTACGTGTGGTGTCTGGCATTGGATCAGATAGCGACGCGGCCTACAAAATTTAGAGGTTTTCCCATGAAAAACGGTATTCACCCAGAGTACAACGAAATTACTGCTAAATGTTCTTGCGGTAACGAGATTAAAGTTGGTTCTACTTTAGGCAAAAGCCTAAACTTGGACGTTTGCGGTGCTTGTCACCCGTTCTACACTGGCAAGCAGAAAATGCTTGATAGTGGCGGCCGTGTTGACCGTTTCAACAAGCGCTTCGGTGCGCTTGGCAGCAAGAAATAAGCGATTATTATCGCAAAAAGGGCGCCTTAGGGCGCCTTTTTTATTGCCTTATGTTTAGGGTCTGTTGACCTTTCGCGGTTAAGTTTTGTGTGAGTTAAACGCGTTTAACCGAACCCGCAGTGCTGGTTTCGTCTTTGTCCTTAACTGACAGCTTATAGCCTGTCACTTAGTCACATCTTTTGATTGCATTATAAATCAAAATGAGACGCATGATTTAGTCGGC
>NZ_JBHTJS010000027.1:0-545 GCF_042676125.1 Oceanisphaera ostreae | reverse complement strand
TACCTTAACTCAACGTCTGTTGAGTGTTCACACAGTTTGCTTGATATGAGTAGAGCGCTTTTGATAGAAGCGTTTTTTCTTATGTGTTTCACATTAAGAAAAATTAGATTCCTAGGGAGTCTAACTTCGTTTCTATCAAACAGGATTTGAGAATCCAAAGCTAAAACTATTTTAGCTTTGATTTCTAACGAAATCTGCTCTTTAACAATCTGGAAAGCTGATAGAAATAATTTGTAGTTCTTGATACGCAAGTGTCTTAGAAATTCTTGGCGAAATAAGTTGTAAGCATCAGTCACTGATGCGTTATAACCCCGCTTAGAGAATTGTTTTTATACTGTCTAAAGGTCGCTTTATAAAGTGGGCTTTTAGACGCGCGTTAGCAACGCGAGTTCGAGGCGCGAACTTGAATGAGTGCTTGAGCATAGTTTTCTATGTGATAGCACGAGTGAGAGTCGCAACGAAGAAATCGCTAAGCAAACGCCGTATAAAACACACTTCTTGGGGTTGTATGGTTAAGTGACTAAGCGTACACGGTGGATGCCTTG
>NZ_JBHTJS010000026.1:0-11612 GCF_042676125.1 Oceanisphaera ostreae | reverse complement strand
TTTGGTTCGGTATTGCATACACTTCCTCACTCTGAAGAAGTGTCTACTTATTCGGGGCCATTCCAGAGTAAAACACCGAGCCTTGGGTACGGTATCTTTGTAGGGTCGCCTTATTTAGGCAAGGAGTATTCGACCAAAAACCATAGCACGGCCTAAAGAGGTCGAATGAATTCGATCTACGTCTGGGGTAGATTGGTATTAGTTTTGTCTTTTGTAGCCGCAGCTAAAGCAAGCAACTACAAAAGAAGGCAAAGCAGATGCCGAGGCAAGCTCGGCATGAGAGTATAAGGCAAAGACGATATTTTTGTTTTCGCTTGGAGCTTAGCGCCGGGCGCTGCTGTTATTCTTCTTCTTCGAAGTACCAGTAGCCCTGATTAACTAGCGGTAACAATACTTCTAATAATGCTTGAGGCTGTTTGAGGCAGGCGACTTCTGGGCCGCAAATTCGCGCTTGATCGCATAACAAAGCAATGGCGTCGTTATCCGGTTTGGCCAGTTGATAGCGATCACCGTCCACATAAAACACTTGCTCACTGCCTTGCATATAAAAGCAGCGTACGCCGGCAAGACGATACAAATGATCACCATGATCCATACGCAGTACTAGCTCTTCTAGGCTGTATGCAGGTTCGGCGGGCTCAAGATCCAAGTCGTGCTTAGCTTCTGAGATCATCTCGCCAAACCAGTTCGCCAATCGCACTGGATCATCCAATAACTCCGTCATCAAGCTTTTAACTTGTGACAGCACCTGATTATCGATACGGCCATGGGCTACACAGGGCGCCATGCCTGCATCATCAAAGCGGCGGCTATCTGCCTCTTGGGCCAGCATGTGATCGGCAAAGCTTGAGATTAAATCTCGCGCGTCGGGTGCGCGAAAGCCAACAGAGTAATTAAGGGCAGGCGTTTCGGCGTAACCTTCATGGGGGCAGCCCGGCGGAATATAAAGCACATCTCCTGAGGTGAGCACTTCGTCTATCTCTGCCACAAAGTCTTCGCAGTGGCGTAATGCGCCATTAGCGGCAAACTGCTGCAAGTCTTGCTTTAAGCCCACCCGCCAGTGACGAGTACCCTCGCCCTGAATGATGAATACCCCGTATTGATCGATATGCGGGCCTACGCCACCACCCGGAGTAGAAAAGCTCACCATCACATCGTCGAAACGCCAACCCGGAATAAAGCGAAATGCGTCAGCAAGATCCTGCACGCCGGGGTGCCACTGGTTAACAGCCTGCACGAGCAACGTCCAGTCGGTGTCTCCAAGGTGGTCATAGCTTTCAAAGGGGCCACTTTCTGCCTGCCAGCGTGCGTCGGCTCGCCACACACGGCGCGACTCTATCTCTGACTCCAGCGCTAGCCCTGCTAGCTCATCTGGGCTAAGAGGGTCTTCAAAATTAGGAAAGCCTCCTTTGATCAGCACTGGCTTTTTCTGCCAGTAGTGAGCTAAAAAGTCATCAATATTGAGTTTAAGAGCGCTATGCATGGGAACCTGTAATGGTGAAAATAAAGCGTGAAAAAAGAGCGGCTATTATGCCTAGGCATAGCCGAGAATGATAGATTAGGGAGATCCAGTTATACGTTTTACGCCGTACGCTGTAAGTAAAAGGCAGGCAACGGTGTTCATCTTTAACTTACGGCGTACAGCGTAAGACGTACAGCTTTGTTCATTCTGCTGCAGAAAGAAAAACACCGAGCCTTCATTAGGCTCGGTGTTTGTTTAGCTAGGCGCCGGGTGCTGGGCGCTTGCGCTGTTTTTAAATCTCGTCGGTTAGCTTAATGGCTTGGCCGATGTAGTTGGCGGGCGTCAGCAGCTTTAGCTCGTCCTTTACGGTGTCTGGCAAGTCTAGACCATCGATAAAGGTACGCATGCCTTCGGCGTCAACGCGCTTGCCACGGGTCAGCTCTTTCAGCTTCTCGTACGGCTTTTCAATACCATAGCGGCGCATCACTGTTTGTACTGGCTCGGCCAATACTTCCCAGTTTTGATCCAAATCTGCAGCCAATGCAGCTGGGTTGGCTTCCAGCTTGCTGATGCCTTTTAGGGTTGCTTGATAGGCGATCACCGAATAACCCACAGCCACACCTAAGTTGCGCAGCACCGTACTGTCGGTGAGGTCGCGCTGCCAGCGAGATACTGGGAGCTTGGCGGACAGGTGATTGAAAATGGCGTTGGCCAAGCCTAAGTTACCTTCGGAGTTTTCAAAGTCGATAGGGTTAACTTTGTGCGGCATGGTGCTAGAACCAATTTCGCCGGCAATGGTTTTTTGCTTGAAGTAGCCAATGGAAATATAACCCCAAATGTCGCGGTCAAAGTCCAACACTATGGTGTTGAAACGAGCCACGGCATCAAATAGCTCAGCGATATAATCGTGAGGTTCAATTTGGGTGGTGTAGGGGTTGAAGTCTAGGCCTAAGCTCGTTACAAAACGCTCGGCAAACACCTGCCAGTCTACTTCAGGATACGCCGATACGTGGGCGTTATAGTTGCCGACGGCACCGTTGATTTTAGCCAGCATTTCTACAGACTTTATTTGCATCAACTGGCGCTCGAGACGATAAGCCACGTTAGCCATTTCTTTACCCAACGTAGTGGGTGAAGCTGGCTGACCGTGGGTGCGGCTCAGCATTGGCACGTCACGATACAGCGCGGCCAAGCGTTTTACTTCGTCAACCAACTGCTGGCAATAAGGCACGATGATGTGTTCGCGGCCGGCAGTGAGCATCAGGGCGTGGGCGTTGTTATTAATGTCTTCGCTGGTGCAGGCAAAGTGAATGAATTCACTGATGGCGGCCAGCTCAGGTAACACTTCAACTTTTTCTTTCAGGAAGTATTCAACCGCTTTCACGTCGTGATTGGTGACGCTTTCGATGTCTTTAATGCGCTGGCCATCGGCTTCGTTAAAGCTGGCAACAATGGCGTCGAGCAATGCATTGGCCTCATCAGACAATGCAGGTACTTCAGCAATGTCGGCATGAGCAGCAAGCGCCTGCAGCCAGCGAACTTCAACTTCTACACGAAAGCGCAATAAACCGAATTCGGAAAAAATAGCGCGTAATTCTTGGGTTTTAGAGCCATAACGGCCATCAACCGGAGAAATAGCCGTTAATGCTGACAATTCCATGAACAACAACTCCTGAACGTTGGGGGGTAATAAATTAATCAATACAGAGCTTTAAGCTATCAGCTCTCAGATAAAACGTAATTCTAAACAAAATAAAGAGTCTTTTTACTTGCGCAGAGCTGACTGGGCTTGAGCCACTAGTCGCTTGCGGGCAAACAAAATATGTCGGCGCTTACCGCCAAGCTGACGCCATAATACGGCGCTGCGAATACCGGCTAATAATAGGGCGCGAATTTGGTGCTGCACTGGCGTTTGCTGCAGATAAGTTGGGTTACCTGCTACTTGAATTCGAGGGCCAATAGGGCTGACGATGTCGCTGTAAATACTGGCTAAATTGGCCAACACTTGCTCGTCTAGCAGCTCAAAATGATGGCGCTGGCGCTTAACTTGGTTAATGCGCTCGCCGAGCATGGACATTAAATCTCGTCGTTTGGCCAGCTTACGTTCCAGTGCGACTATGCCTACCATATAGCGGGTAAGTTCGGCATTTTTACGGGCACTGTCGTTGCTTAGCTGATCGACGATGGCTTGGTAGCCTAAGGTGAGCTCGCCATGGCCGCCATAAATGTCGGCCGACTGCTCGGCGTCGGTCACCAAAATGCTGTTTAAAGTGGCCGCCAAAGTGGTTTTATTTTCTATGATGCCTTGGCGAGCAACTTGCTGTACTAGGCTTGCAGCCTGACAAATACCAGCAAATGCCAGGGTCTGATTTTCAAAGTTGTGGCTCAAAGTAGCTCCTGACTAAAACGAGTTTCGATAACACCACCACCTAAGCACACTTCACCATCATAAAATACGGCAGACTGTCCAGGGGTAACGGCGGCCTGTGGCGTATCGAAGGTGACCTTAATGGTGTCGTCATCCAGCGGTTCTACCACGCAGGGAATATCGGTTTGGCGATAGCGTGTTTTTATGGTGCAGCGAAAGGCTTCGCGAATGGGCGTGCGGTTTACCCAGTGTAACTGACGGGCAATCAGGCCATTAGAGTAAAGGCGAGGATGATCGCCTTGGGCTACTACCAGCACGTTGCGATCTAGTTCTTTATCGACCACATACCAAGGATCATCGCTGGCGTTTTTTAAGCCGCCAATGCCTAAGCCTTTGCGTTGGCCCAAGGTGTGATACATCAATCCTTGATGCTCGCCAATAACGTTACCGTCCACGCTTTCAATGTTGCCGGGTTGTGCCGGTAAATACTGCGCCAAAAAATCGGTAAACTTACGTTCGCCAATAAAGCAGATGCCGGTAGAGTCTTTCTTTTTTGCGGTGATTAGCTCGAGCTGTTCGGCAATGCGGCGTACTTCGGGTTTTTCTAGTTCGCCGACCGGGAACAGGCTTTTGCCTACTTGCTCTGCACTTAGAGTATAGAGAAAGTAACTTTGATCTTTGTTGCCATCGAGACCCCGCAACATCTTGGGCTGATCATCAAAGCTGCGGCGCACATAATGGCCGGTGGCAATGTAATCTGCACCCAGATCTTCTGCGGCAAATTCTAAAAAGGCTTTAAATTTAATTTCTTTATTGCACAGGATATCGGGATTGGGCGTGCGACCGGCTTTATATTCGGCCAGAAAATGTTCAAAAACATTATCCCAATATTCGGCGGCAAAGTTGATGGTATGCAACTCGATGCCGAGTTTGTCACATACCGACTGCGCATCACGCAAGTCTTCAGCGGCAGAGCAATACTCGTCGGTATCGTCTTCTTCCCAGTTTTTCATAAACAGGCCTTCCACCTGATAGCCCTGCTGTTGCAGCAGATAGGCCGAAACTGAAGAGTCTACACCGCCGGACATGCCGACAATCACTTTTAACTGACTGTTATCGCTCATTACTCGCCGTCACCTGATTGCAAAACGGCCGCTATTTTACCAGACAAACGCCGCCAGCGGGAGGCTCTAGCGGCAAATCGTTGGTGTTGTTTTTAATCCTGAGTGCGACAGCGCTCGGCGGGCACACTTAAAGCCTGCAGCAAGTAGGTTTTAAACTCGCTCGCATAGTCTTGTTGGTTTAAAGCTTGTGCCATGCAGGCAAGCCAAGCGTCACGCTCAGCGAAGCCTATGGCTAGATGACCATGGGCTCGGGGAATACTGATGGGGCCGTACTTTTCTCGATATAAAGAGGGGCCGCCTAACCAGCCGGCTAAAAAACGGGCCAGCTTGTCGGCGCTTTCATCAAGAAAGTCGGGATGCATGGCGCGAATAACGGCGGCATCGGCTCGCGTGTCCATGGCGTGATAAAAGTCGTGGGCTAATTGCCGTAAACCCTCTTCGCCGCCGGCCGCAACAAAAGAGCTATTTCCTTGGCCGTATGTGGGCAACATGTGCATTATTACGTTCTCTATGTAATATCGGGCGTGTCATCGTTTAATGAAGCGGCCAAGGGTGACTTGGGGTCGAGGATCTGGGGTTGATTAGGGGATTGCAGCATTTTACCGAATTCCAGCGGCAGCGGAAATATGATGATCTTACTATTATCGTTGGTAATTTCCGTTAACGTTTGTAGATAACGCAGTTGTATTGCTTCCGGTTGTTTACCCAACATGCGTGCCGCTTCCAGTAATTGCTTAGAGGCTTCTAGCTCACCGGTGGCATGGATCACCTTGGCACGGCGCGAACGTTCCGCTTCGGCTTGGCGAGCAATGGCGCGGATCATCGATTCATCTAAATCCACGTGCTTGATTTCAACCGCTGACACCTTAATGCCCCAGTTATCGGTACTTTGATCCAGAATACGCTGTAAATCGGCATTAAGCGTATCACGTGCCGATAATATTTCATCTAGCTCATGTTGGCCCAGCACCGAACGCATGGTGGTTTGTGCCAGCTGACTGGTGGCCTCTAAGTAGTTTTCGATATTAATGATGGCTTTTTGCGGATCTAATACCCGAAAATACAGCACGGCATTTACCTTAACTGTTACGTTATCTTTCGAGATAATATCCTGCGACGGCACATCCATGGTGATAATACGCAAATCAACGCGTACCATCTGTTGTACAAAGGGGATCACTAAAATTAGTCCTGGCCCCTTAATTTTGTAAAAGCGACCGAGCAAGAAGATCACACCCCGCTGGTACTCCCGTAAAATACGAAAGGTACTGGCAAACAGCATCACCAGCAATATGACGATTAAGATCTGAAAATAAATAAAGTCGATAATCATCAGTGCGACTCCTCTTGTTTATCGGCAGCTTGTTTGCCAGCGTACTGGATGGCGGCAGGTGCAACATTCAGTGTGAGATTGTTTATAGCCAGTACCATAATGGTTTGTTGAGCGATGATGTGATGTTGACTCTTGGCCCGCCAGCGCTCTCCTTGCACCATGACATACCCAGCATTAAGCATATTGGGGGCAATATCGGTTAGGGCGACACCTTCGAGGCCGATCATGGCCTGATGACCTGAAACGGGCTGGATGTTGCGCTGTTTGATGATCATGCGGATCACCACCACCATGAGGCCCAACGACACCAAAGCAAAAGCCGTTATGATGGGCCAAGCAATGCGAAATGCTTTATCTGGGGTATCAAACAGCAGCAGCGATCCAAGCGCAAAAGCCAACAGACCACCACCGCCTAATATGCCAAAACTGGGCGCCATCCCTTCCCCGATCATTAACGCCAAGCCTAAGCCCAGCAGAGCTAACCCTATGATGTTGAACGGCAACATTTGCATGCCCATGATGGCGAGTAATAAACAAATAGCACCCGTTACGCCCGCGACCCCAAAACCTGGGCTATAAAACTCCAGTAATAGGCCGTAAATACCCACCAGCATCAGCAAATATGTGATGTTGGGGTTGCTGATAATAATAATAAAACGTTGCCGCCAATCGGGCTGGCGTAACTCAGGTGTTAACTGGCTGCTGGCAAACACATAACGGGTGTCACCCAGCTGTATTTCTCGACCATCCAGTGCCAGCAGCAGGGCGGGCTGATTGGCGGCGAGGAGTTCTATTACGTTTTGTGCTAGTGCTTCGGTGGCCGTGAGCGTAGCTGCATCTCGCACCGCCAGTTCTGCCCAGTCGGCATTGCGTTCTCGTAATTGGGCTAAAGAGCGAATATAGGCAATGGCATCATTAAGCGTCTTGCGCTCCATCGCGGTGCTGTTGTCTGCCGCTGACTTGTCGCTATCCGTATCATCTTCGGTAGCGGTAGGAGTCACGTTATCACTGGTGTTAGCTTGAGCGACGGTTGGCTGAACAGTGCTGGACGAGGGAATAGCGCCGCCTAGCTGTACAGGCGTTGCCGCGCCAATGTGCGTGCCTAGTGCCATGGCCGCCACATGGCTGGCATACATAATATAGGTACCTGCCGATGCGGCCCGAGCTCCGCTGGGGGCCACATAAGCCACCACCGGAATGGTTGAAGCCAACATGGCGCTAATGATATCGCGAGTAGCGCTGTATAGGCCGCCGGGTGTATCTAGGGTCAACAGAATAAAAGGCGGTTGTTCGACTTGAGCTTGTTTAAGCTCGGTTACAATGAAGTCAGCAGTGCCCGAACCAATTGGCCCAGAGATATCTAGCTGCCAGTAACGCTCCTGCGCTAACACCGGCAAGCTCAGCATGAGTAACAGCAGTACCACACCTCGCCATTTCATCAAACAGCTCCTTGTTGTCTTCATTTAATCCTAGCGCATCACCTGATTTCTGGCTGTTTTTTAATCAATGCAATCACTAAATAGGACAGACATTTTAAATGCGGGTGGTTTTGCAGCGGATATGGCGTCTATTTGTGCTCTTTCGGCTTTCTAAGCGTGGTACTTTGCCTTAGCATTTAAGCTTCAATTAGCAGAGTAATAGACAGGGTGCAATGAAGATAAGAGTGGCGACAAAAGCCGACATGGCGGAAATATTTCAGTTAGAGCAAGGGGCTTTTGGCACACATTGCTATCCAGACTTTTTGTTTCGTCAACTATTGGACTTATGGCCGAGTTATCTGCTGGTAGCCGAAAACGAAGCGGCGTTATCACAGCTGCCGGTCGGGGCTTTGTTAGGGTACACACTGGGCGGCGTTGGCGAAGCCAAGTCGCAGGGCTGGGTATTGTCATTAGCCGTTACCGAACAGGCGCGCGGTTTAGGCATAGGCAAGGCGCTGTTGCAGCACTTAATAGGGCGACTGACTGAAGAGGGCTGCCAGCAGCTGCGATTAACGGTGCATCCCGATAATAGCGCCGCTGGCTTATATCATGCGTTGGGTTTTGAACATGAAAGTACCGAGCCCGATTACTTTGGGCCGAATGAACCGCGTCAGGTGTTGTTGCATACGGTGTGAGTAAAACGTTATTGCAAGCGCGCGGCTTGCTCTAGGCTTTTCCAGTCACTGAATAAATGCACCGGATCGCACAATTGATTCATGGCGTGCAGGGCGGTGGCATAGCCTAGTTGCAAGCCAAACATGCGTACTCCTTGCTGTTCTTTGGCTTGCTCAACTTGTTGCTGTAGCTCGGCACTTACCTGAAACTCCCCGTCGCTGACCAACAAAATATCGGCTTGTTGCCAAGCTTGTTGTTTGAGGTTATTCAAGGCGGCTAAGAGCGGGGTGTTTACATCGGTGCCGCCACTAAAAGAGCCGCGCAGCATATCTAATAATTCTGGCAAATTAAGCGTTTGATTATCGAGCGTTAACAGCTCATCGGTGCCGCCGAATAAATAGACCAAACAGCCGCGATTTTGCTGCTTTGCTACGCGCAGCGCTTCTAAGACCAAGGCTTTAGACACCTGCTCCGCAAGACCGTGCATGGAGGCGGAAGTATCAAGGCATAAAATAATGGGCCCCTGTTGCAAACCTTGGCCCGCACCTTCGCCTTTACCTGAGCGTGGCGAGGTCCAATCATTGCCCGCATCAATGGGCATAACGCCGGCGACCGCATAACTCAGCAAGCCTTGTTCGGCGCGGCGCGCGTGCCAGAGCATGCGCAGCACTTCGTGGCCCATAAATGCCGCCTCTAATGGCAGCATACGCGATAGATTATCGGAGCGGGTAATGCCTTGGGTTTCCATGGGAATACCCGGGATTTTGCGCTCTTGCGGGCCTTGCTCTTTGGGGCTCATCTTTTGTAATAAATGACTGAGGCTGGCGCTTTGCTCTGGATCCGGATTTTGTTGGCCTAATAGCTGTAGCAGTTTTTGCAGCGGTTGTATTTGGGCTATCCAATTGCTTAAGCGCAACAGGTCAAACCAAGCTCGATCCCGCAGATCGCCGCGGTTTTGATCATTACCGATAGCGGGCGCAATACCGAGCTCTTCGGCAACCAGATCCATAGACTGCCAAAGACTGACTCTGTGCTGCCATTGTTCGGCCAGTTGGTGCAGGGCTAACCAAGTATGGCGGGCGCGGGCTTTTTGCTCGGCCAACTGCGGCGCCATACCGTGCAAACTTAAGCCACCGGCGGTAGCGGGCCAAGCCAGCTCTACTTGCTCGAGTGCTAACAAAATATCTTGTACCACTGCCTGCGCCACTTCTGGCGTGTCTTGGCTGTAATCCAGCGCGCCAGACTTAGCGAGCAAGACCCGCACCCGCCGTTCAGTGCTATTACTTAGCCAGCTCTTGTCTAGGTGAGTATCGGGACGCACTAATTCGCCTTTATCCAATTGCTGCAGCCAGTGCTGCACGGTCACGGCTCTGGGCAAGAGGCTGCCCAGTGGGTGCGTCACCACAAGCGAAAATAAGTTTTCGGGCAGGGCTGCAAGGGGTGCCACTCCTGCAGGTAGCGGGGAGGCCATGGCTTAGTCCTTAACTGGCAGGGCGGCAAAGGCGTGATGCAGTTCTTGCAGACGCGCTTTTTGTTGGCTGAGTTGCTGCTGTTGGCGTTCCAATTGGCGTTGGGCTTGTGTGGCTAAGGTTTGCTCTAACCACAAATGGTCCGCCAAACGTTCAGTCAAACCGCTTAATTGCTGCTCTAGCCAGACTAAATACTGCTTGAGCTCTGCAATACGCTCATTAAGTTGGCGCAAGCGTGAGGCAATGTGTGCCGCCGGCCATGCTTTGGGCTGCAGGGCACTTTGGCGCTGATATTGCTCCATAATGGGTTCATATAAGTCGAGGTTGCTGCCGAGGTTGCGTATTTCATCTTGGGTAAAGCTGGTATTCGGCACCCGCGGTTGGCGATACAGTAAATCGCCAAGCTCGTTGCGCTTTTGGCGCAGGCCTTGTGCTTCCACCACGGTTTGCCCTTGCTCGTCTAAATACAGCTGATAACCTTGCTCATCGAGCGCGGGCACGATGGGGTCTGCATCTTGATCGAGTCGCTGCTGCCAGCTGTCCACTAGTTCAGTCATTAGCTCGGCGTTAAAGCCTGGATCTGAGGCAATATTTTGCGTCAGCCACTGGCTTAACAGACCATATTGCTCCGGTTTTTGCCATAAACAATGAGGCAACACCCAAGTATCGTATAAGCCGGCTTCGTTATCGCCATTACAAAAAGCCGAAACTTTCAATAGCTTAACTACTTTGCGCCAGCGACGGTCTGAGACCACTATTTCTTGCTCAGCCAAGAAGTGGCGCAGGCTGTGCAGTAAACGAATTAAGGCATCCGACAATAATAAGCTGCTGGCGCCCTCACGGATGGCGGTTAAGTCTTCGGTATTGAGACGCTCCGCTTCAGCCGGTGCTCGGTAATTGTGGTTAAGGGTCAATAGCTGGGTAAAGCTCTCATCTTGTACGGGCTCCACTTTAAAGCGCAATAAGAAGCGGTCATACAAGGCATTCAGCTCAGCACCTTCGGGCAACTCATTACTGGCGGCAATCACCGCAATCAAGGGCACCTTAACGCGCTTGCTGCCGTTATCAAATTGGCGCTCGTTTAGGATGGTCAGCAGACTGTTTAAGATGGCGCTGTTGGCTTTAAAAATTTCATCGATAAAAGCGATGGCAGTTTCTGGCAGGTAGCCCTCGGTTTGGCGCAAGTATCTGTCTTGCTCCAATGCCTTAATAGATAAGGGGCCAAACAGCTCTTCTGGTACCGAGAAGCGGGTTAGCAATCGTTCAAAATACCGGTTGTCATCGACGACAGTGTGAAGACGGCGGGCGAGTTCACTTTTAGCGGTGCCGGGCGGGCCAAGCAACAATAAGTGTTCGCCAGATAAGGCAGCCAACAAGGCCAGTCTTGCTGGAGTATCCCGCTCTAACAGCCCCTGCTGCAAGTGGGTAATAAGTGCTGCGATACGGGATTTAACCACCATGTGTCAGACCTGTAAGTTAATTGTATTAAAGTTATCTTATTATTGTACCCAAAATGTGTAATGTAACCAGTGGTAATCGTTAAAGCTAAAAATCTCTTGCAACGGAACCCACGGAAAAATAGTGATCAGATCTGAAGGGGATCTTGGTGGACAGTGCATCAGAGCCGGCGATACAGGCTTTAGCAGCTAAAGCGGCTACTACATCCGTGCTGTATATTGACAGCGACACTGTTTTGATGGAATGGCCCCGAATAAGTAGACACTTCTTCAGAGTGAGGAAGTGTATGCAATACCGAACCAAAC